>JACIXH010000058.1 GCA_014360565.1 Nocardia sp. | reverse complement strand
CGTGGTCCTGGGCACCTTGCAGCACGACACCCCGGGCGCGATGGCCTACCCGCACGGCACCCAGTCCAATTGGCAGGACACCGGCGACGTGCCGGTGCCGGGCAAGACGATGGGCCCGATCGCGGTGATCGAGCGCGACTACGCGGCGGTCGCCGAGAAGTGGGCCGCGCTCGGGCCCCTGGTGGAAAAGCTCGGCCTGACCACCAAGGGCATCACCGTCGTCCCCGACCGAGAGGTCACCGAACTCGGCCGCCTGCACGGAGTGATGAATGCCGGAGTGGCGGCCGGTCGACCCGCGATGGACACCGCGGAGAAGGCGGCCGAGACGATTCTGCTGCTCTCGGGAACGTCCAACGGCCGCCTCGCGATGGAAGGTTTCACCGAGCTCGACCGCCGCACCGGCTGTCACATGGTCGAACTGGCCGAGGGCAGCGCGGAACGACGAATCACGTTCGCGGAGACGCAATCTCGGCCAGTGCCGGTAATGACCAGCCCGGAGTGGTCGGGTAGCGAAACCGGCGGCCGCCGCTATGCTCCGTTCACCCAGAACATCGAATTCGGCAAACCGTTCCACACCCTCACCGGTCGGATGCATTTCTACGTCGACCACGACTGGATCGAAGAACTCGGCGAGGCACTGCCGATCTATCGACCGCCGCTGGATATGGGCAAGCTCTTCGGCGAACCGGCGATCGGCGAGCGCAACGGTGTCGGCCTGACTCTGCGTTATCTGACCCCGCATTCCAAGTGGTCGATCCATTCCGAATACCAGGACAATCTGCTGATGCTGTCGCTCTCGCGCGGCGGCCCGACGATGTGGATGAGCCCGGGGGACGCGGACAAGATCGATGTCCGTGACAACGATTGGGTCGAGGCGCTCAACCGCAACGGCGTGTACGTGTGCCGGGCGGTCGTCTCCCAGCGGATGCCCGAAGGTGTGGTCTACGTCTACCACGCCCAGGAACGCACCATCGACGTCCCACTGTCGGACACCACCGGAACCCGTGGTGGCATCCACAATTCGATCACGCAGCTACTCATCAAACCGACGCACCTGGCGGGCGGTTACGCCCAGACCGCGTTCGCGTTCAACTATCTCGGCCCCACCGGAAATCAACGCGACGAGGTGACCGTGGTCCGTCGCCGCAGCCAGGAGGTGACGTACTGATGAAAGTCATGGCGCAGTTGGCGATGGTGATGAACCTGGACAAGTGCATCGGCTGTCATACCTGTTCGGTCACCTGCAAACAGGCTTGGACCAATCGGTCGGGCACCGAGTACGTGTGGTTCAACAATGTGGAAACCCGCCCGGGACAGGGTTATCCGCGGACCTATGAGGATCAGGAGAAATGGCGCGGCGGCTGGACCATGAAGAAGGGCCGATTGCGACTGCTCGGTGGTGATCGTTTCGCCAAGCTCGCCAATATCTTCGCCAATCCGAAGATGCCGGCGATGGACGACTACTACGAGCCGTGGACCTACGACTACGAGAATCTGATCAATGCCCCACTGAGCGACCAGATCCCGGTCGCCGCGCCACGCAGCCTGCTCACCGGCGAGCGGATGAAGATCAACTGGTCGGCCAACTGGGACGACGACCTGGCCGGGTCACCCGAGATCCTGCCCGGCGATCCGGTGCTGGCCACGGTGAGCGAGAAGGTCACATCCGATCTCGAATCCACGTTCATGTTCTACCTGCCGCGCATCTGCGAACACTGTCTGAACCCGGCATGCGTCGCGTCGTGCCCGTCCGGCGCGATCTACAAACGCACCGAAGACGGCATCGTGCTCGTCGACCAGGACAAGTGCCGTGGCTGGCGGATGTGCATTTCCGGGTGCCCCTATAAGAAGGTGTATTTCAACCACAAGACCGGCAAGGCCGAGAAGTGCACCTTCTGCTATCCGCGTGTGGAGGTCGGTCTGCCGACCGTGTGCGCAGAGACCTGCGTCGGCCGGTTGCGTTATATCGGGCTGGTTCTCTACGACGTGGACCGGGTGCTCGACGCGGCATCCGTCGCCGACGAGCGCGATCTGTACCAGGCCCAGGTGGATATCCTGCTCGACCCGGCTGATCCGGAGGTCATCGCGGGTGCGCGGTCTTCGGGAATTCCCGACAGCTGGATCGAGGCGGCGCAGCGTTCCCCGATCTATACCTTGATCAAGGATTTCCGCGTGGCGCTACCGCTGCATCCGGAATACCGGACCCTACCCATGGTCTGGTACATCCCGCCGCTGTCGCCGGTGGTCGACGCGGTCAGCCGCGACGGGCATGACGGCGAGGACGTCGGCAATCTCTTCGGCGCGCTGGAATCGCTGCGTATTCCGTTGGAGTATCTGGCCGGACTGTTCACCGCCGGCGACACCGAGCCGGTCGCGGCGGTTCTGCGCAAACTCGCGGCGATGCGTTCCTACATGCGCGATATCAATCTCGGACGTGAACCGCAGGCCCATATCCCGGCGTCGGTCGGCATGACCGAAGAGCAGATGTACCGGATGTACCGGTTGCTCGCTCTCGCGAAAATGGAGGACAGATACGTGATTCCGTCGGCGTATGCCGACCAGGGTCACCAGCTCGAGGAATCGATGACCGACTGCGCACTCGAGTTCGACGGCGGGCCCGGCATGTACGAGCAGGCGTCAGGCCCGTTCGGTGAGACCAGCGGCAGACCGGTGCCGGTCGCGGTCGAAACGTTCCGAGCGCTCGCGCAGCGCCAGACCAGCGAGACGCTGGGCGCCGACGCCGACAATCCCTCGCGGGTCAACCTGCTCAACTGGGACGGTAAAGGCGCACCCGACGGCATGTTCCCCGGCGGCGGCCGATGATGGGCCGACGTTCGGCGCGCCGAACCGCCGAGCATCGCCTGACCTGGCAAGCAGCGTCACTGTTACTGGCCTATCCGGACGCCGAGCAGAACTCGCGACTCGACCTGGTCGAGCAGCTGTGCGCCCACCTGCCACCCACGCAGGCCCGACCGTTGTCGGACACCGCCGCGGCCCTGGGCGCGATGCCCGAAAGCGCTGCGGCACAACAGTATGTGGATACCTTCGACCTGCGCAGGCGGGCGACGCTCCTGCTCACCTACTGGACCGACGGCGACACCCGCAACCGTGGAATGGCGATGCTGACGTTCACCGAGGCGTATCGGAGCGCCGGTGTCGTCCCCCCGTCGAGCGAGGTGCCCGATCATCTCCCGGTCGTGCTGGAATTCGCGGCGACCGTCGACCCCGTCGCCGGAATGGCCCTGCTCACCGCCAATCGGCGCGCGATCCATGCCATCGGCTTGGCCCTGGCCGAGGAGGACTCGCTCTACGCGGCGACGCTGGCCGCGGTGAGCGCCACCCTGCCACCGGCGACCGAAGCCGACCTCGGGTGGGCCCGCAGGCTCGTCGACACCGGCCCCGCCGCCGAATCGGTCGGTCTTGCCCCGTTCACCCTGACCGTGCCGCCGCGCCGCGCCGCCGGCGGCCGGGAACCCGTTGCAGCGAAAGGACTTCGGTGATGGAGGGAAACGACATCTCGGCGGGTGAGATCTTCTGGGACATCGTCCCGTATGTGAGCCTGGCGATTCTGATCGTGGGCACCTGGTGGCGCTACCGCTACGACAAGTTCGGCTGGACCACCCGCTCCTCACAGCTCTACGAGTCCACGCTGCTGCGAATCGGCAGCCCGCTGTTCCACTACGGCATCATGGTGGTGATCGTGGGCCACGTCATCGGCCTGGTCATCCCCGAATCCTGGACCGACGCCGTCGGGATGAGCCGGCACGTCTATCACCTCCAGGCCATCACACTCGGCACTATCGCCGGTGTCTCCACGCTCGGTGGCCTCGCGTTGCTCATATACCGGCGGCGCCGCAACGGACCGGTGTTCACCGCCACCACCCGCAACGACAAGATCATGTATCTGATCCTGGTCTGCGCGTTGGTCACCGGCCTCGCGACCACGCTGCTCGGATCCGGTGTGGTCGGACCCGAACACAACTACCGCGAGACCGTCTCACCGTGGTTCCGCTCGATCTGGATCCTGCAGCCTCGTGGCGACCTGATGGCCGCCGCGCCGCTGTCGTTCCACATCCACGTGATGATCGCGCTGACGCTGTTCGCGATCTGGCCGTTCACTCGGCTCGTGCACGCCTTCAGCGCCCCGATCAGCTATTTCTACCGGCCCTACATCGTGTACCGGACGCGCGCGAGCGCCCGGCCCGACGAGTTGATGGGATCGCGCCCCGAGCGCCGGGGCTGGTGAACGGATGGTGGGAGACCTTCTTGCCGGTCAGCGGTGGGTGAAGTGCGGTGACCGCTTGTCGACGAAGGCGTTCATGCCCTCCTTCTGGTCCTCGATCGCGAACAGCGAATGGAACACGCGGCGTTCGAAGCGGATGCCCTCGGCGAGGGTGGTCTCGAAGGAGCGGTTCACCGCTTCCTTGGCGATCATGGTGACCGGCAGCGATTTCGCCGCGATGGTCTCGGCGACCTCGGCCGCGACGTCGAGCAGGTCCTCGGCGCCCACGACGCGGGAGACGAGTCCGGCGCGTTCGGCTTCCTCGGCGCCGATCGTGCGCCCGGTCAGCACCATGTCCATCGCCTTGGCCTTACCCACCGCACGAGTCAGGCGCTGGGAGCCGCCGATGCCGGGGATCACGCCGAGCTTGATCTCGGGTTGACCGAATTGCGCTGTGTCGGCCGCGATCAGGATGTCGCAGAGCATGGCGAGCTCGCAACCGCCGCCGAGCGCGTAGCCCGCGACCGCCGCGACGGTGGGCTTGCGGAACTGTGCGAGCAGGTCCCAGCGGGCGAAGAAGTCGTCCATGAACATGTCCACGTACGACTTGGGCGCCATCTCCTTGATGTCGGCGCCCGCCGCGAATGCCTTGGCGGAGCCGGTGATCACCACCGCGCCGACCTCGTCGTCACGGCCCAGTTCGCCGAGCGCTACGACGATGTCGTCGAGCACCTGCGTGTTGAGAGCGTTGAGCGCCTTCGGCCGGTTCAGCGTGATCCAGCCGACGCGGTTCTTGGTCTCGACCAGGATCGTTTCGTAGTCGGTCATTCGGACGCCTCCCCGGATCGGTCGCGGATGTCGGTGACGATGGCGGAGAAGTCCCGCGCGCCGTCGGTCTGGTTGAACCGCTCGTAGATCGCGGCGGCGAGTTCGCCGAGCTGTCCGTCGACGCCGTTGGCGCGCAACGCGTTCGCGGCGAGTGTGAGGTCTTTCGACATCAGCGCGGTGGCGAAACCGGGCCGGTAGTCGTTGTTGGCCGGGCTGGCGGGAACCGGTCCCGGCACCGGACAGTAGCTGGTGAGCGCCCAGCTCTGACCCGACGCGGTGGAGACCACGTCGAAGAACGACTGATGACTCAGGCCGAGCTGTTCGCCGAGCACCAGAGCCTCCGACAGCCCGATCATCGAGATCCCGAGCAGCATGTTGTTGCAGATCTTGGCCGCCTGACCCACACCGGCGCCACCGCAGTGCACGACCTTGCCACCCATCACGCCCAGGACCTCGCCCGCGTCGGCGAAATCGGCGGCCGCGCCACCCACCATGAAGGTGAGGGTGCCCGCGGTGGCGCCGGCGACGCCCCCGGAGACCGGGGCGTCCAGTGGACGGTGCCCGGCCGCGACAGCCAGTTCCGCAGCGGCTTTCGCGTCGGCCACATCGATGGTCGAGCAGTCGATGAACAGCGTGCCCTGAGTAGCGGCGGGCAGCAGTTCGGCGTAGACGTCGAGGACGAGTTTGCCGTTGGGCAACATGGTGATCACCACGTCGCGGTCGGCGGCGGCGTCGGCGGCGGTGGCCACCACTCGCGCGCCGTCCGTGCGGGCCTGCTCCTGCGCGGCGGGCACCGGATCGAAGGCGAGCACGTCGTAGCCCGCGCGCACCAGGTTCGCCGCCATCGGGCCGCCCATGTGTCCGAGCCCGAGGAAACCGATCTTCTTCGTCATCGCTGCGCCTCCGTTGTCGTCGAATTCAGTTCCGCCGCACCCAGATCGGCGAAATACGCCGCCACCTGGTCGTCGGTCACCTCGGCGAGGGCCGCCGGCCGCCACTGGGGATCGCGGTCCTTGTCGATCACCTGGGCGCGGATACCCTCGACCAGGTCGTGCGAGCCGAGCGCGGCGATCGAGACGCGGTATTCCTGGTCCAGGACCGCCTCGAGGCTCGGCAGGTCCCGCGCGGCACGCAGTGCGCGCAGCGTGACCTTCAGCGCGACAGGCGACTTCGCGAGCAGGTTCTCGGCGGCCTGCGCTGCCTCCGGCGCCTTGTCGGCTTGCAGCCGGGCCGCGATCTCTTCGACAGTGCCGGCGCTGTAGCAGGCATCGATCCAGTGCCGTTGCGCGAGCAGCTCCGAGGCCGGCGCCGCCTCGGCGAACTTGGCGATCGCCGCGTCCACACCCACGGTCCCCACCGCATCGAGCAGTTCGGGTAGCACGTCGGAAGGCACGTAGTAGTCGGCGAATCCGGCCGCGATCGCGTCGCCGGCGGACATGCGCGCGGTGGTCAGCGCCACATGCGTGCCGATCTCGCCCGGGGCTCGCGAGAGCAGGTAGGTGCCGCCGACATCCGGGACGAAACCGATGCCGACCTCCGGCATCCCGATCTTGGACCGTTCGGTGACGATGCGGTGGCTGCCGTGCCCGGCCAGCCCGACCCCGCCACCCATCACGATGCCGTCCATGATCACCAGATACGGCTTGGGATAGCTGCCGATCAAGGCGTTGAGATGGTATTCGTCGCGCCAGAACCGCCCGGTGGGCGAATCGGGGCCCGCCGTACCGCCTTTCGCGTCGGCGTGGATGGCCACGATGTCGCCGCCCGCGCAGAGGCCGCGCTCACCGGCGCCGGTCACCACGACGGCACGGACCGTGTCGTCGTCTGCCCAGGCGCGCAGCGCGTCGGTGATGGCCAGCGTCATCGCGTGGGTGAGGGCGTTGATGGCCTTGGGCCGGTTCAGGGTGATCAGACCCAGACCGTCACGAACGGCGATCAGGACTTCGTCGGTCATGCTGCTCCGATCAGCGAGCGGGCGACGACCACCCGCATGATTTCGTTGGTGCCCTCGAGGATCTGGTGCACGCGTAGGTCGCGCACGATCTTCTCCAGGCCGTACTCGTGCAGGTAGCCGTAGCCGCCGTGCAATTGCAGCGCCTTGTTGGCCACCGCGAAACCGGTGTCGGTGGCGAATCGCTTCGCCATCGCGCACAGCGAGACCTTGTCCGGCGCGTCGGCGTCGAGCGCCGCAGCGGCCCGCCACAGCAGGGTCCGCGCCGCCTCGAGCTCGGTGGCCATATCGGCCAGCTCGAACTGCAGTGCCTCGTTGCGCACCAGGGGTTTGCCGAACGCGTGCCGCTCGGTGAGGTAGCGGACCGACTTGTCGAGAGCTGCTTGCGCGCCACCGATCGAGCATGCGGCGATATTGAGCCGCCCGCCGTTGAGGCCGTTCATCGCGATCGAGAAGCCGTCGCCTTCGGCGCCGAGCCGGTTGGCGACCGGCACCCTGGCGCCGTCGAGCACGACCTGACGGGTCGGCTGCGCGTTCCAGCCCATCTTGCGTTCGTTCGGTCCCACCGACAGACCCGGTGTGTCCGCGGGGACGATCAGCGCCGAGATCCCCCGTGGGCCGTCCCCTCCGGTCCGCACCATCATCACGTACACGTCGTTGGCGCCGGCGCCGGAAATGAACTGCTTGGCGCCGGAGAGGATGTAGTCGTCCCCGTCCCGAACAGCCTTGGTGCTCAGAGCCGCTGCGTCGGACCCGATGCCCGGCTCGGTGAGCGCGTAACTGCCGAGCAGCTCCATCGCCGCCAGTCCCGGTACCCACCGATGACGCTGCTGCTCGGTGCCGTACGCATCGATCATCCAGGTCGCCATGTTGTGAATCGAGATGTAGGCCGCCACCGAGGGACACCCGGTCGAGAGCTGTTCGAAGATCCGCACCGCGTCGAGCCTGCGCAGCTCGGAGCCGCCGACATCGGCGCGCACCGAGATGCCGCCGAGCCCGAGCGGGCCCGCTTTGTGCAGCACGTCGACCGGAAAGTGTTTGCGCTCATCCCAATCCAGCGCGTTGGGCGCAAGGAATTCGTCTGCGAATTGACGCGCGGTCTCACCGATCGCGCGCTCGTCCTCGTCGAGGGTGAACATGCGCGGCCTCAGTCCATCGTCGGGATCACGAACGCGTTGGACTCCTTGAGCCCGGCAGGCCAACGCTGTGTCACCGTCTTGGTCTTGGTGTAGAACCGGATCGAGTCCGGGTCGTGCTGGTTGAGATCACCGAAGCCCGAACCCTTCCAGCCACCGAAGGTGAAGTAGGCGATCGGCACAGGGATCGGCACGTTCACACCGACCATGCCGACCTGCACACGAGACGAGAAGTCACGCGCGGTGTCACCGTCACGGGTGAAGATCGCGACACCGTTGCCGTATTCGTGATCGTCGACCAGCTTCAGTGCTTCCTCGTAGTCCCCGGCGCGCACCACGGTCAGGACCGGACCGAAGATCTCTTCCTGATAGATCCGCATGTCGGCGGTGACATTGTCGAACAGGCTCGCGCCGACGAAGAAACCGTTCTCGGCACCGTCGACAGTCAGTCCGCGTCCGTCGATCACCAGGTCGGCGCCCTCGTCGACACCGATCTGGACATAGTCGTTGACCCGGTTCACCCCGTCGAGCCCGACCAGCGGCCCGAAATCGGCGCCCGCGTCGTCGGAACGCCCGACATTGAGCTTGTGCACCCGCTCGGTCAGCTTCTCGACCAACCGATCGGCGGTCTCCTGGCCCACCGGCACGGCCACCGACAGCGCCATGCACCGCTCACCCGCGGATCCGTACGCCGCGCCGATGAGCTGATCGGCCACGTCGTCGAGATCGGCATCGGGCATCACGACCGCGTGGTTCTTGGCTCCGCCGAAGCACTGCGCGCGCTTGCCGTTGGCGGTCGCGGTCTCGTAGATGTACTGCGCGATCGGCGTCGAACCGACGAAACCGACCGCCTTGACCCGCTTGTCACCCAAGATCGTGTCCACGGCTTCCTTGCCACCGTTGACCACGTTGAACACCCCGGCGGGCAGGCCCGCTTCGAGGAACAGCTCGGCCAGGCGCAGCGGCACCGACGGATCACGCTCGGACGGCTTGAGCACGAATGCGTTGCCACAGGCCAGCGCCGGTCCGGCCTTCCACAGCGGGATCATCGCCGGGAAGTTGAACGGCGTGATACCCGCGACGACACCCAGCGGCTGACGCATCGAGTACACATCGATACCGGTACCCGCGCTGTCGCTGTACTCGCCCTTGAGCAGGTGCGGGATACCGATGGCGAACTCGATGACCTCGAGCCCACGCTGGATGTCGCCCTTGGCGTCGGCGACGGTCTTACCGTGCTCGGAGGAGAGCAACGCGGCCAGGCTGTCCATCTCGTCGTTGACCAGGGCCACGAACTTCATCAGCACCCTGGCCCGCTTCTGCGGATTGAACGCCGCCCACACCGGCTGCGCCGCGGCCGCGTTGTCGATCACCGCGGTCACCTCGGCGGTGTTCGCCAAAGGAACCCTGGCCTGCACCTGCCCGAGATTGGGATCGAACACGTCGCCGAATGCGCCGGAAGTGCCGGTGACGTGCTTGCCGCCGATGAAGTGCGTGAGTTCGCGAACCATGCCAGTCCTACTCCGTTGATGTCGGTCGCGCGGGATGCGCAGTTGGAGGGGTTCCAATAGTTGGATGTCCAAGTAATCGCTACTTTCGCAGCTCGGTCCGGCGTTTGTCAATCCGGGGCGCCACTATTGACAGATTGCCAACAGGGTGGTCACTCTGGTGCGCAGTCCGTCGAAACGAGAAGAGGAACTCGATGAGCACCGTCGACACCGACACCGAATCGGAGCTGCAGGGCCTGGCCGAGCTGGCCCGCTCCTTCTTCGTCAACACCGTGGCGCCGCAGCGCGAGGAGTTCGCCGCGCAGGGCTACCCGAGCCGTGAGGTCTACCGGCAGGCCGGTGAACTGGGCCTGCTGTGTATGTCGATTCCCGAGGAATACGGCGGCGGCGGTGGCACCTTCGCGCACGAGGCCGTGCTGTTCACCGAGCAGGTCAAGGGCGGTGACTCCGCGATGCAGCTGGGTGTGCACACCGGCATCGTGCCGCACTACCTGCTGTCCTACGCGTCGCAGGAGAACAAGGTGCGCTGGCTGCCCAAGCTCGCCTCCGGCGAGTGGATCGGCGCCATCGCCATGACCGAACCGGGCACCGGCTCGGACCTGCAAAACATCGCGACCAAGGCGGTGAAGGACGGCGACGACTACGTGATCAGTGGCGCCAAGACCTTCATCTCCAACGGCCGCAACTGCGATCTGCTGATCATCGCCGTGAAGACCGACCCCAGCCAGGGCGCCAAGGGCGTGTCGCTGGTGGTCGCCGAAGTCGCCGACGACACGCCAGGATTCGAGCGCGGCAGACTGCTCAAGAAGGTCGGGCAGAAGGGTCAGGACACCACCGAACTGTTCTTCGACGGATTGCGGGTGCCGCAGGCGAACCTGCTCGGCACCGCCGAGGGCCAGGGCTTCATCCAGCTCATGCAGCAGCTGCCGCAGGAAAGGCTGATCTGCGGGGTCGCCGCGGCCGCCGCGATCGAGGCCGCGGTCGACGAAACCCTGGCCTATGTCAAGCAGCGCAACGCATTCGGCAAACCGCTGTTCGCCATGCAGAACACCCGCTTCGAGCTGGCCGACTGCGCGACGATCGCGACCGTCGTACGCACCTTCGTCGACGACGCGGTGGCCAAGCATCTGCGCGGCGCGCTGGATGTGAAGACCGCCGCGATGATCAAGTATTGGACCACCGATCAGCAGACCCAGGTGATCGACCGGTGCGTCCAGCTCCACGGCGGATACGGCTACATGGAGGAGTACCCGATCGCGCGCATGTGGATCGACGGGCGCATCTCTCGCATCTACGCGGGCGCCAACGAGGTCATGAAGGACCTGATCGCCCGCTTCCTCTGACGCGTGGCAGCGCTCGCGCCTACGACCCCGGTACCAGAATCGGGACCACGTAGGCGCGGGCGAAGGCCGCCAGCGCCTGCTGCGAGCCGGTATCGATGGTGCCCACGGGCTGCAGGATCAGCGAGTGCACCACCCGGCAGACCACTTCCACCCTCGCGCCGAGATCGGGGATGTCGGGGAACCGGTTGTCGTCGAGCACCTTTCGGATTATCTCGGTGGACGCCGCGACCGAGAGCAGGAAAAACGACGCACCGTCGACGGTGAGCTGCGGCAGCAGACGGTCGGCCTCCAGGGTGAGCAGCCGCTCGACGAGCGGGTGTGCCCGCCAGCGGGTGATCACGGTCGTGAAGACGTCGACGACGATGTCGTCGAAGGTGTCGTGGCGCGCCGGAATCTCACCCAGGTCGGCGAGCAGTCTGCGCACCTCCCGCTCGAAGGCCGCGCTCACCACGTCGTCGCGGGAACCGATCCGGCGGTAGACGGTGGCGCGGTCGACATCGGCCGCCCTGGCGATGTCCTCGATCGTCGTCTTGCGCACGCCTACTCGTTCGAACTGCACGAGGGCGGCATCGAGAATTCGTTCTTCGACGGAGTCGGCGGTGGGCGAGTTTCCCGAGGTCGCGGCGGTGGAGAGCACACTTCGACGGTATCAGGCGCGGCCCGGCGCCGATCACGACCGCAGATCGAATCCTTCTGCGACATTGCGATAGTATTTGTTGCACTGTACGGTCTCGATATGGCTGATAACAGTGCAACGGCGCGCTCCTATCAGGAACAAGCGCACGCTATTCAGGCGCGGGACGTGCATTTCGACTTCTCGTCGGTGCCCCTGCACTACATCCCGGGCGAAGTACTCGCGACCCATGTCACCAACGTGATGCATCTCGTCCTGCCCGAGGGCGAACGAGCGATGGCCACCTGTCTGGCCGAGGCCCTGCCCTATATCGAGGACGAGCGGCTGCGGGAGGAGGTCACCGGGTTCATCGGCCAGGAGTCGATGCACGCAGGCAGCCATGAAGGCGCACGGCGGCACCTGCAGTCGATCGGCCTCGATGTGGAGTCCTACGTCGACAAGATCGCCTGGCTGGTCGACCGGATCCTGGGCGACCAGGGACTCACCGGCCGCGCCAAGGAGCAATGGCTCAAGGAACGTCTTGGCCTGTTCGCCGGGATGGAGCACTTCACCGCCGTCATCGGTGAGTGGCTGCTGGAATCGGAGGTGCTGGCCGAGCTCGGGATGGACCCGACCATGCTCGACCTGGTGCGCTGGCACGGCGCCGAAGAGGTCGAGCACCGCAGCGTGGTGTTCGACGCCTACATGCACGTCGACGGCGGATACGCCCGGCGCCTGCGCACCGGCCTGCTCGCCAGCGGCACCCTGCTGCCGCTGTTCGTCGTCTCGACCGCCTACCTGTATCGCCAGGATCCGAGCAAGGACAAGGGACGCTGCTGGGCCAGGCAGTTCGTGAGTGCCACAGTGCGCGGGGTGATCCCGAGTTTCACCACCTTCGTCACCGAGATGCCGCGCTATCTGCGGCCGAGTTTCCATCCCTCCCAACTGGGTTCGATGGACAACGCGCTGCGCTACCTCGCGCATTCGCCGGCGGCTCGCGCGTGAACGCTTCCACGGGTGTCGCGACGCCGGGTCTGCGGGTGATCGGCGCCGCCGCCGACATCTACAAGAAGGTATTCACCCAGCCCACGCTCTCGCCACCGCATCCGCTGCGGCACACCGGCTTCGACCTGGATATCCGGGTGGAGGCGGTGCATGCCGAAGCCGCCGATGTCGTGAGCTTGACCCTGGCAGGCGCCGAGGGCGAGTACCTGCCGTCGTGGCGGCCGGGGTGCCACATCGACGTATTCCTGGCCTCGGGTCGCCAACGCCAGTACTCCCTGTGCGGTGATCCGCACGACCGGCACCGCTACCGGATCGCGGTGCGCCGCATCGCCGACGGCGACGGTGGATCCCGGGAGATGCATGCTCTGTGTGCGGGTGACGTGCTGCGTATTCGCGGTCCACGCAACGCCTTCCCCTTCGTCGAGACCGCGCCGTCGTATCTGTTCATCGCCGCGGGCATCGGCATCACCCCGATCCTGCCGATGGCGCGTGCGGCCGGTGCCCGGGGACGACTGGTCTACCTGGGCCGATCGCGCGAGACCATGCCGTTTCTCGCCGAGCTCCCGGCAGGCACCGAGCTTCGCCCCGACGACGAGTTCGGCACACCCGACCTGCCCGCTCTGCTCGCCACCGCCGCCCCCGGCGCCGCGGTCTACGTGTGCGGTCCTCCCCCGGTGCTCGACGCCGCCCAGCGCAGCCTGTTCGCGCACAATCCCACCGCCTCGCTACACACCGAGCTGTTCTCGGCGCGGCCGGTGATCGACGGCAAGGCCTTCGACATCACCCTCGCCCGCAGCGGGCTGACCGTGCGCGTCGACAGCGCCGAGACCGCGCTCGACGCGATCCGGCGGGTCCGACCCGATGTCGCCTACTCCTGTCGGCAGGGGTTCTGCGGCAGCTGCAAGACCAAGGTCCTCGCGGGCTCGATCGACCACCGCGACCGACTGCTCCCGCCGGGCGAACGCGCCGACCACCTGCTCACCTGCGTGTCCCGTGCCGCCGGTGGCGCACTCACGCTGGATCTCTGACCGCGAAAGGCACGCCTCCCGTGACCACCTCACTCAGTTTCGACGTCCACAGCCCCGCGACCGGCGCCGTGGTCGGTTCCTACCCCAGCCACGACGACAGCGCCGTCGAGGCCGCCGTCGAACGTGCCCACGGCGCCGCGACCTGGTGGCGCACCGTGGGTTTCGACGAACGCGCCCGTCGCCTCGATCGCTGGCGCGCCGAGATCACCCGCGGCCGTGACGATCCGGACAGACCTGCCTCGGGGTGGAACGGGTCTACGTCCGCACCCACGTCTACGACACGTTCCTCACCGAACTGCTCGAGCGGGCGCGCGAGCTGCGGACCGGACCGGGAACCGCGAAGATCGGTCCGACCACCGTGCCGAAGCAGCTGGCGGTGATCCACCGTCACATCGGGGACACCCTCGGGCGCGGCGGCCGGGCCCTGCTGGGCGGGGTCGGCGCGTCCGGCTTCGGCCGGGTGCACGGGCCCGACGGCCTGCGCGAGTTCACCTACGCCAAAGCCACTACGCGACAGCGGTTCTCCTCGCCGCTGGCGCTCACGACATTCACCCGCAGCGCCGGGATCGACACCGTCGTCGATCGCCTGGTTTCGGTGCTGCACGGAAGGATCGGCTGACCCCATGCCCGCAGAACATACGCACATCGTCGTGCTCGGCGCCGGATTCGGAGGGATCGGGCTCACGATCAAACTCCGCGAGGCGGGCTTCGACGACATCGTCGTGCTCGAACGCGCCGATGACATCGGCGGCACCTGGCAGGCCAACACCTACCCCGGCTGTGCCTGCGATGTCCCCTCCCAGCTCTACAGCTATTCCTTCGCACCCAATCCGGAGTGGTCGCGCACCTACGGCAAGCAGCCCGAGATCCTCGAATACCTGCGCACTGTCGCCGACTCCAACGACGTGATCGGGCACGTGCGCCTTGGTACCGAACTGCTGCACGCGCGCTGGGACGACGAGCACGCACTGTGGCGGATCGAGACCTCACACGGCGAGCTCACCGCCGACTACTTCCTGTCCGCCGCGGGCATTTTCGCCGAGGCGAAGTATCCGTCGATGCCCGGACTCGAGACCTTCGAGGGCACGGCCTTCCATTCCCTGCATTGGGACCACGACTACGACCTGACCGGCAAGCGCGTCGCGGTGATCGGCACCGGCGCCTCCGCGGTCCAGTTCGTCCCGCAGATCCAGCCGAAGGTCGTCGCGCTCACGGTGTTCCAGCGGTCAGCGCCGTGGATCGTGCCCCGGATGGACCGCCCGACGATCGGGCTCGAGCGTCGGCTGTTGCGTCAGATACCGTTGGCGCAGAAGGCTGTTCGTGGTACGTGGTATTCGCTGATAGAGGGATTCGGGCTGGTCGGGTTCGTCGACAACCGGTTCCGCCATCCCTTCGAACTACTCGGCCGGATCCAGCTGCGCCGCCAGATCCGCGACCCGGAACTGCGAGCCAAGGTGACGCCGGACTACATGATCGGCTGCAAGCGGGCGATCTTCTCCGACGCCTACCTCCCCGCCCTCGACAAAGGCAACGTCGATGTCGTGACCGACGGCATCGCCGAGGTGCGCGCACACTCCATCGTCACCGGCGCCGGGGTCGAGGTTCCCGTGGACACCATCATCTACGGCACCGGATTCACCTCCACACCGAGCGTTTTCGATCGCATCGTCGGCCACGACGGGCGCTCGATCGCCGAACTGTTCCGCCGGCGGCCACAGACCTATCTCGGCGCCGCGGTGGCCGGGTTCCCGAACTTCTTCTGTACCCTCGGGCCGTTCGGTGCGGCCGGCAACCAATCAGCGGTATTCATGATCGAGTCGCAGATCGCCTACATCGTCGACGCGCTGAGCACGCTGCGCGCCCGCGGCGACACCCGCATCGAGGTCCGGCCGCAGGTCCAGCGGGACTTCGTCGAGGAAATGGGCAGGCGCAGCGCCGAGACCGTCTGGCTCACCGGCGGCTGCGAGAGCTACTACACCACCGCCGAGGGCGGCAATGCCGGACTGTATCCGAACTGGAGCTTCGAATATCGTCGCCGCACCAGACGATTCGACATCGAGTCCTACGAGGTGTCGGCCTGATGCGCCTACCAGATCTCGGACCGGCCTCCTGGTTCGGACGCACCTACGACGTGGCGGGCAAGGTCGTCCTGATCACCGGCGCGGCCCAAGGTATCGGCCGGGCGCTGGCCGCGATCCTGTCCCGCCGTGGCGCGCTGGTCGTCGTGGTCGATATCGATGCGGTCGCGGCCCGCCGGGCCGCCGACGAACTGGGGTTGGACGCCCACGGCATCGGCGCCGATGTCGCCGACCGGGCCCAGATGGCGGCGGCGGTCACCGAGGTGGTGCGCCGCTTCGGCACGCTCGACGTCGTCGTCGCCAACGCGGGCGTGACGCCGGTGCCCGCCACCGTGCGCACGATGGACCCGGCCGACTTCGACCGGGTGATCGGGATCAACCTCACCGGCGTGTTCAACACCGTGTACCCGGCCCTGGACCACATCGTGTCCGCGCGCGGGCACGTGGTGGTGGTGTCCTCGTGCGCGGCGTTCGCGCCGGGAATGGGCGGCTCGCCGTACATGGTGAGCAAGGCCGCGGTCGAACAGCTCGGCCGGGCGCTGCGGGTGGAACTCGCCGCCGCCGGGGCCAGCGCGGGCGTCGCCTACTTCGGCATCGTCGACACCGCGATGACCCACGACATGCTCGACACCGACGATCTGGGCAAACAGCTCGACGGAATGCTCCCGTGGCCGCTCAATGTGCGAATCACCGCCGAGTACGCGGCCCGCACGATCGCCGACGGCATCGGCCGCCGCGCACCGCGCACCATCGCGCCCAGCGGCTGGGAGCCCTACGCGCTGTTGCGCGGAGCGGTCAACGTCGTCCTCGATCACCGGCTGGCCGCCGACACCACGGTGCACGGGCTGATCAGGGCGATCGAGCAACGCCGGTGACCGCCGAACCCATCGATGCCGCCGCCCCCGCGGTCATGACCCAGAAAGTGCCTGCCTCGTGAGCATTCCCCGTTTCGACACCCTGCCCGCAGCGTTCCAGCACACCGCCGCGATCGCACCCACCGCGATCGCCTTGCGCACCCCCGGCGACACCAAGACCCTCACCTGGGCCGAGTACGCGTCCCAGGTCCGCGCCGTGGCCGCCGGACTCGCCGGACTCGGGGTGCGTCGCGGCGACACCGTCGCGCTGATGATGAGCAACCGGGTCGAGTTCTATCCCCTGGAAGTCGGTGCGCAGCATCTGGGCGCCACCTCGTTCTCGGTGTACAACACCCTCTCCCCCGACCAGCTCGCCTATGTGCTCGGCAATGCCGGAGCGCGCGTGGTGATCTGCGAGCCGCAGTACGCGAAGCTGATCGCCTCCGCCGGAGTCGATCTCGACCACCTCATCTGCGTCGACGAGGCGCCCGAAGCCACCCTGTCGGTGAGCGAGCTGCTCGCGGCGGGCCGTGCCGATTTCGACTTCGATGCCGCCTGGCGCGCGGTGCGTGGCGAGGACATCGCGACGCTCATCTACACCTCGGGAACCACCGGCGCGCCCAAGGGCGTCGAGACCACCCATGCCGCCCTGCTGTTCCAGGTGCACGGCATCGCCGACATCCTCGGCATCGAATTCGGTGACACCATCACCTCGTTCATGCCGACCGCCCACATCGCCGACCGGTTGACCGGGCTCTATGTGCAGGAGGTGCTGGGAACCCAGGTGACCAGCGTCAGTGATCCCAAGCTGATCGCGGCCGCCCTCGCCGATCTGCATCCGACGATCTGGGGCGCGGTGCCGCGGGTGTGGGAGAAGCTCGCGGCCGCCATCGAATTCAAGGTCGCGGCCGAACCCGACGAGACCCGTCGCCAGGCCATGACGTGGGCGATGTCGGTCGCCGCGGCTCGCAGCGCCCATCAGCTGGCCGATGAACCGGTGCCCGCCGAGCTCGCCGCCGAATGGGCGCGGGCCGACGAACTGGTGCTGAGTAAACTGCGCGCGGCCCTCGGCCTGGACCGGGTGCGGTGGGCGATGTCCGGCGCGGCCCCGATCCCGCCCCAGACGCTGGCCTTCTTCGCCGGTCTGGGAATCCCGATCGCCGAGATCTGGGGGATGTCGGAGCTGGCGTGCATCTGTAGCGTCAGCCATCCGCGCGATGCCAAGCTCGGTGCGGTCGGAAAGCTGTTGCCCGGCATGCAATCACGCCTCGGCGACGACGGTGAGCTGCACGTGCGCGGGCCACTGGTGATGCAGGGCTACCGGGGGCTGCCCGAGCAGACCGCCGAGGCGATCGACGCCGACGGCTGGCTGCACACCGGTGACATCGTCAGCATCGACGAGCAGGGTTACCTCCGCGTCGTCGACCGCAAGAAGGAGATGATCATCAACGCGGCGGGCAAGAACATGTCGCCCACCAATATCGAGAACGCGATCAAGGCGGCCACGCCGCTGATCGGCGCGATGGCCGTTCTCGGCGACGGCCGGTCCTACAACACCGCGCTGATCGTGCTCGACGCCGATTCCGTGGAGCCCTACGCGCGCGAGCACGCCCTCACCGATGCCTCCGCGGCCGCGCCGGCCATCGATGCCACCGTGCGGGCCGCGATCGAAGCCGGTGTGGCACAGGGCAACAGCAAGCTCTCGCGGGTGGAGCAGATCAAGCGCTTCCGCATCCTGCCCACGTTCTGGGAGGCCGGCGGCGACGAGGTCACCCTCACCTTGAAGCTCAAGCGCAAAGTCATCGCCGAGAAGTACGCCGCGCAGATCGAGGAGCTCTACGCGGACAACCCGCCCGCCGAGGTCGTCGACGCCGGTTAGCCCGAGGTCAGCGTTGCCGCACGGCGTCGTAGGCCCGCGGCAACGCCTCGCCGGAATTCATCGCCAGCAGCGCTGAATGCAAGTTCGCACGCTGATCCTCGTCCAGACCTGCGAAGAGGTCGTCGTTCAGCGTGCGGACCAGCTCCTCGGCCTGCTCGACGGCGCGCATCCCCTGCTCGGTGATCTCGACGAGAAACCGCCGACGGTCGCGGTGGTCGCGGATCCTGGCGGCGAAGCCCGCTGATTCCAGCAGGTCGATCGCGGCGACCATCGTGGTCGAGTCGATGCGTAACCGGTTTCCCAGTTCGAGCTGAGAGCTGGCCTGGTCAGCTGCCAGCACCTTCAAGATCATGAAGTGCCTCGTCCGCAGGCCCAGCGTGGCGAGCCGATCCTCGCTCACGCGAAACATCACCTGCCCGAGCTTGATCAGCAGGCAGCTGGTGTGGTCGGCGACCATATCCGGGAGCAACGGTTCGGTCACTGGTGGAAACCTCGATTTCTGGGCTGGACAGCAGAAGCGATCGTAGTCGGCACCACGCCCGGGTCCGGCATCGGCAGCTATAGCTGCCGATAATCATGACCCATAATAGTTCGTACTACTGATAGTCTGCCCGGCATGGAGTCAGAATTCATCCAGAAAATCGACCTGACCGACAAGGTCGTCATCGTCGCCGGGGGTACCAGCGGCATCAATCTCGGTGTGGCCGAGGATTTCGCGCGGGCCGGTGCTCGTGTCGCGGTCCTGAGTCGCTCGGCGGACAAGGTCGACGCGGCGGTCGAACGACTGCGCGCGCTCGGCGCCGAAGCGGTCGGCGGTAGCGCCGATGTCCGCGACTACGGCGCGATCGAGGCCGTCCTGCACACAGTGCACCAGCAGTTCGGCGACTTCGACGTGATGATCTCCGGCGCGGCGGGCAACTTCCCCGCCGCCGCGGTCGGTATGTCCGCCAACGGGTTCAAGTCGGTCGTCGACATCGACCTGCTCGGCACCTACAACGTCCTGCGCGCGAGCTACCAGTTCCTGCGCAAGCCCGGCGCCTGCGTCATCAACATCTCGGCACCCCAGTCGGAATTGCCGACCATCACCCAGGCGCACGTCTGTGCCGCCAAGGCCGGCGTCGATATGCTCACCAAGGTCCTGGCGATGGAGTGGGGCCCGGTCGGGATCCGCGTGAACGGCGTGATCCCGGGCCCGATCGACGGGACCGAGGGCATGGCCCGGCTGGCCCCGACCGAGCAGGATCGGGCCCTGGTCACCGGCAGTGTGCCGCTGCGCCGGTACGGCACCCCCCGCGACGTCGCCAACGTCTGCCGATTCCTCGCTTCCCCACTCGCCGACTACGTGTCCGGCGTTGTGCTTCCGGCCGACGGCGGATGGGTGCTGGGCGGCGCGTCGCAGGCGATGGGCGTCATCGGACAGCCCCTTCTCGACGCCGCCCATCAGGCCCGTTAGCACCGCAGGCGTTGCTGGTGCCGGCCAGCAACACCGCGCCATGCTTTTCGGCGGTATGCGAGTGGACGGAGACAGGATAGGTTCGGGTCCATGAGCCGCACCACGACCGTCTTCGACAGCATCACCATCGCTGCCGATCCGGTATCGATCTACCAGCAGGTCAGCGATCCGACCCTGATGGGTCGGTGGAGCCCCGAGAACCGCGGCGCGAAGGTCGCCCAACCGCGCGAGTCCACCTACGTGGGAATGGAATTCGAAGGGTTCAACAAACGGGGCCGTGCGCGCTGGGTGACTCGCTGCGTGGTGATCGCGGCCGAGCCGGGGAAACGATTCGCGTTCCGGGTCGAAGCGATCGGCGTGCGGCGGCCACGGATACGCGCGGGTATCGCGACCTGGGAGTACCGATTCGAGCCGGACAACGGCGGCACCCTGGTCACCGAGACCTGGCACGACGACCGCACGTCGTGGCCGAATGCGGCGGTTCAGGTCTTCGACCGGATCGTCACCGGCGGCGACACCTTCGTGCAATTCCAGCGCAAGAACATCCGCCGCACGCTGCGCAACCTCAAGCAGCAAGTCGAGTCGACAGACTGAAGCCGGGCAGCGGTCAGGTCGTCGCCGCACACGAGCGTTGCGTCGCGAGACGTTTCAGCGGTCCGGGTTCGAAGACGGCATGTCGGCTGTTGCGGGCACCGCGCCCGTCGTCGCCAGAATCGCCGCGGCGACCAGTTTCGGGTCGTCGATCATCGGGACGTGTCCGACACTGGGCAAGATCTCGAAGCGGGCCTGCGGGAAGCGTTGCTGGGCGATGCGGCCGTTGATCGCAGCCGGCAGGATCGCGTCCTTCTCCGACCAGGCCAGGGTGATCGGGCACGGCAACTCCGACACCGCGGCGATCTGCTCCACGGTGCCGAGCACGTCGTCGGTGACGGTGCAACCGAGCAGGTCGGTGGCCGCGGCCAGCGCTTGTGCCGGTGTCGAACGGTCGGCGTGACAAGCGATATCGCGCATCGAGAGCCGTCGCACCGTCGCCGATCGCAGAGCCAGCGGCTGTACTCGGCGCGTCAGGGCGACAAGGGCGCCCATGCGTCGCAATTTCCGCACCGCATCGGTCTGCCCGTGACCGCCGCCGTCCCAGAACCCGGCGGGTGAAAGCGCGCAGACGCTCAACGCCCGGCCACGCAACGCCAGTTCGATGGCCATCCACCCACCGAGGGAGTTCCCGGCCAGATGGGCCTTCGAAATTCCCCGATCGTCCAGCATTCGCTCCGCCGCGTCGACGATGTCGCGCACCGCGGTCGGACGCTGCCGCACCGTCGGCCCGCCCCGATGCCCGAGCGCGGTCAGCGCGATCACGTCGTGATGATCGGTCAAGTACGGCACAACGTCGTCCCATGCCGACGCCGACATGGTGACGCCATGGAACAGGACAATCGACGACCTACCGGTATCCATGGGCAGATGTTACTCACCGCCACTGCTCGGCCACGCGGCTTTGCCGTGGCCACTGCTCCACCACTCCCCCGCACTTACCGATCGAACCGCTCACCCCCGGTCATCGTGCCCGGGCAGCGCCCGAAAAGCCGACAGCCCCAGCCCATTCCGGCCGGAGCTGTCGTTGCCGGACCGGGCTCGCGTCGCTCATGACTCCCGTTCCGACGGCGTCTCAGCTTTCCTTGACCAGTTCCGGCTCGTCCTCGGCCATGACGGCCTCACCGCGCGCGACCATGCCCGCTTCGTCGGACAGCGTCAGGTGCGGGATGAACAACGCCAGCCCGAACGCGAGTACCGCACCGGGGATCAGGTACCAGAACCCGGGAACGAGCGCATCGACATAGGCACTGACGATCGCGTCGTGCAGCTTGTCCGGCAGGTCCTTGACCACCGAGGGAATCAGCGCGCTCGGGTCGACCTTCGCCGCCATCGCTTCCTGCCAGTTGGTCTGGAACGCGCCGGTGAGGTTCTCGGTGAGCCTGCTGGTGAAGATGGAGCCGAAGATCGCGATGCCCAGCGCGCCGCCCATCTCACGGAAGTAGTTGTTCGCGCTGGTCGCCGTGCCGATCTGGTCGGGCGCCACCGCGTTCTGCACCACGAGCACGATGATCTGCATGATCAGGCCCAGGCCCGCGCCCATGACGAACAACATGGCCGAGACCAACCACATCGAGGTGTTGGCGTCCAAGCGGGTCAGCCACAGCATGTCGATTCCGATGAGCGCGGCACCGATCGGCGGGTACACCCGGTACCGGCCGGTTTTCGTGATCGCATTCATCGAGGTGATCAGCGTGAGCATCATGCCGATCATCATGGGGATCAGCAGCAGGCCCGACACCGACGCGGAGGTGCCACTGGCCATCTGCAGGTAGGTCGGGATGAAGGCGATCGCCGCGAACATCACCAGGCCGACGAGGAACCCGATCACCGAGGTCAGCACGAACGTGCGATTACGGAACAGCCACAGCGGCAGCATGGGCTCGGCGGCCCGCGACTCGACGAACACGAAGGCCGCGACCACCACGATGAAGCTCGCGATCATCGACAGCATCACCGTCGAGCCCCATTCGTACTGCTTGCCGCCCCAGTCCGTGATCAGGATCAGCAAGGTGGTCGCGGTCGTCATGAGCACGATGCCGAGATAGTCGGGCCGGAACTTGGGCCGATGGCTCGGGATGTTCAGGTAGCGGAAGGCGATGAACAGCGCGGCGATACCGATCGGCACATTGATCCAGAAGCACCACCGCCAGTCGAGGTGGTCGGCGAACAGGCCGCCGAGCAGCGGTCCGGCGACCGAGGTGATGCCGAAGACAGCACCCATCGGGGCCATGTATTTGCCGCGGTCCTTGGCAGGCACCACGTCGGCGATGATCGCCTGCGCCAAGATCATCAGACCACCGCCACCCACGCCCTGCAGGCCGCGGAAGGCGATGAACTCCCAGAACCCGGTGGAGGCGGCGGCGCCGACGGACGCGGCGGTGAACACGGTGATCGCGAACAGGAACAGCCAGCGCCTGCCGAACATGTCGCCGAGTTTTCCGTAGATCGGCATCACGATGGTGGTGGCGAGCAGATACGAGGTGGCGGTCCAGGCCATATGGGAGACCCCGCCGAGTTCGCCGACGATCGTCGGCATCGCGGTGCCGACGATCATCTGATCGAGGCTGGCCAGGAACATACCCGCGATCAGCGCGGAGAAGATCAGCCAGATCCGCTTCTGCGTCAAGACGATCGGGGTGGGCGGCGAGTCTGCCGTCGTGGTCATCGGAGTGTCTCCCTAGTGCTGTCGTCCGGCCGATCGAACAGCCGGGCGGCCATGGCGCACTGCTCGTGCAATGCTGCGGCCAGCGACCCGTTCGGGTCTGCGGCCAGCGACATCGCTGCCCGCGTCGTGATGGTGGTCATGATTCCCGCGGTGAGCGAGGCGAATTCAGGGGCGACATCGGCGCCGAGCCTGGCCGAGAGGAGTTCGGCGGTAGCCGAATCCAACCGAGACCCGGAGGCGATGAACGCGGCGAGCACTCTCGGCTCGGCCATGACGAGCTGGGTCACCAGCGAGATGCCCTCGCGCACTTCACTTTCCGGCTGGAAGCCGGCAGCGTGCAGCCAGGTGAGATCTTCGATGAGCACGCCGGTGGGACCGCCCGCGACGAATTGCTGCCTGGCTTCGTGGGTGCCGATCTCTCCGACCGGGCCGACCACCGCGTCGAGTTTGGTGTCGTAGTAGTTGAAGAAGGTGCGCGAGGAGACACCCACCGACATGGCGATGTCGTCGACGTTGGTTGCGTCCAGCCCCCGCTCGACCGCCAATCGCCGTGCGGCCAGACATAAATCGAGCAGGGTGCGTTGCTTCTTCTGTTCACGCAGACCGACTGCGGCCTGTTTGACCGGCTCCTGACTCACGGCCGGAAACCTAGCACAAACTGCAATATTTCAGAAACTGCAAGTACAGGCCCGACGAAGACGACCAGGTAAGAACCGACGGCGCGGTGACACTAAATGGTGTATGAACGCTCAACTGACGGATCCGAGCCCCGGCTCCGGCCTCGGCCGACTTCCGCGCGATATCCGCGAGTGGCGCAAAAGTTGGCTGGTGGCGTCGGGTTTCCCGGTGTGGTTGGCTGAGCTGGTGGCGGCGGAACCGGGGTTCGATCTGCATGCGTTGTCGCAGCTCGTCGACTCGGGCTGCACGCCGGACCTCGCGGTGCGCATCCTGGCGCCGATACCGCGTCCGGAGACCGCGCTGTGAGCACCGTCCAGCCCACCACCTCCGACGCCGCCCGCCCCCTGTCCGATCAGGAATGGCTGACCGATCTGACCGACGACGGGCCTGCCGGTCGCCGGGCTGTGCTGCGGTTGCGCGAGGTGCTGTTGCGTGCAACTCGCCAGCAGATCTGGCGGTTGCGCGAGCTGCTACCCGGCGCCGGCGCCGACGAGTTGGAGGACCTGGCCCAGCAGTGCGCTGATGATGCCGTGATCTCGGTGCTGCGCCGGCTCGCGACATTCCAGGGCCGCAGCCGATTCACCACCTGGGCGTACAAATTCGGAGTCAATCACGCAGGCGTGGCGGTTCGCCGTCAGGCGTGGCGACACCGCGAGATCGCCCTGCCGGATGCGCTCGCCTGGCGCGCCGACAACTCCCCCGGCCCGGAAGCGGTGCTCGACGGCACCGAGCTGGCGCGCGCGGTCGAGGTCGCGATCGCCGAGGAGCTCACCGCGCACCAACGCCGCATCCTGCTGGCACTGGTCGTCGAGCAAGTGCCGATCGACGTCCTGGCCGATCGATTGGGCAGCACACGCAACGCCCTCTACAAGACCCTCCACGATGCCCGCCGCAGGCTGCGCACAGCGCTGATCGCGAGCGGTCATCTCGACAACCACCCTGATCGGAGCGTCTCATGACCGATCCGAGCCGACCCATGAGCGCCACGACGATCGCCGCGCTGGTGGCCGACACCAGTCCCTACCTGTCCTGCGACGAGTGCTTCGACCGCATCGACGAGTACGTCGAGCGCCGCATCACCGAGACCGGCTACGACGATGTCGCCATGCGTACACATCTGGCCGGCTGCGGGGCATGCGCCGAAGAGGAACAGACCCTGCGCGAATTGCTGACCAGCTACCCGGATCCCACTCGCTGACGCCACGCCCTCGCGTCGAGGAAACAAACTCCGTCTTCGGCGGTAAGACCCGAACATCTACCGCCACTAACAGGGGGAATTGCCGCTCGGCAATCGGCAGAGCACACCACTTGGGCCCAGCTGCGCCCTGGCGGCGACCACTTGCCCTGCCCGTCCCAAGGAGGAGAACCATGTCTGTGCGCACTGATCGCTCTCAGCGAGCCGCGTCCTTCCACGACCCCGGGTACCAGGCGCTGTGCGCCCTACGACTCGGATTCGCAGTGTTGCCCATCCTGTTCGGGCTCGACAAGTTCACCAACATCCTCACCGCCGACTGGACCCGCTACCTCGCGCCGTCCTTGGACACTGGCATCCCTGGCGACGCGGCCACTGCCATGAGCATCGTCGGTGTGATCGAAATCGTCGCAGGCATCGTGGTGCTGCTGTATCCGCGGCTCGGCGCTCCGGTCGTGGCAGCGTGGCTGGGGGCGATCATCGTGAACCTGCTCCTGGTCGGCGGCTACGGCGACGTCGCCTTGCGCGACTTCGGACTCATGGCCGCGGCCCTGGTGCTGACCAGGCTCGCATGGGCTTACCCGACCGGGCTGCCCGCCCGCCGAGCCTGATCCGCACGACTACGGCGTCACGATGATCTGCGCGGCGTGCGCCTTGACCTCGGCATCGGCCCACCGCATCTGGCGCAATGTCCGTGGATGGCGCCAGACCGACTTTGCTCATGGCGCACCTGCGATCATCTCGACTGCTTGTTGCCCTCGCCCCGCCCCTAATGGCCGGACACCGCCGCGTACCGGGCGCGAACCAGCCATGGTGGGGCGGGTGCCGGGTGCCGTCACCGGCCGCAACCCGCTCCACCCGGGGCGGCGCCGACCTTGAACAGCGGCTGCTCGGAGGCGGGATCCCAATCGGTGACGGTCAGTTCGTTGGCCGCCCCGCCGTCCTCGCCTTCGGGTTAG
>JACIXH010000057.1 GCA_014360565.1 Nocardia sp. | reverse complement strand
CCCACGTGTTACTCACCCGTTCGCCGCTCGTGTACCCCGAAGGGCCTTACCGCTCGACTTGCATGTGTTAAGCACGCCGCTAGCGTTCGTCCTGAGCCAGAATCAAACTCTCCGTTGAAGACTCTTAACCAACCCCCGAAAGGGTCAATCAGAAATATCTAAACTAGAGTCCGAAAACCTAGCAAGCCAAACACCAGCAAAAAGATTCGCTGTTGTTTTTCAATGTCCAACCTTCCATGACCGGGGGGTACACGAAAGGCCGGAACCAATATAAATATTGGCACTGACATTCATCGACACACTATTGAGTTCTCAAAGAACACACGCACCAGCAGATCCCTGAATCTCTTCAGATCTTCCGCTGGGCAACTGTTCCAGCCTAACCCTGCTCCCAGGCGATGTCAATCGTTACCCTGGTCACTTGATCTTGGCCCGCCAGGCGCTCTCCGGTTTGTGTCCGTGTCGCTCTGACTTCCAATAAGTTACGCGCCGGATAACGCCGCGTCAAATCGCCTGGACAACACCGGATCTCCGCAGGTCACAGCGGTGCGCTCAGCCGCTGCGCCGGCCTGAATCACACGCATGTGACTCAGGCCTCGCCCAACGTCGTCAGGCTATCCGATGCACGCCGGCCATGTTCTTCTTTCCGCGCCGCAGCACCAGCCACTCGCTGTGCAGGTAGTCGGCGTCGGACGGCGTCCATTCGACGTCGCTGACCCGCTGGTTGTTCACCGACGCGCCGCCCTCGTTGACCACCCGACGGGCGGCGCCCTTGCTCTCGCACAGGCCCGACGCGACGAGCAGGTCGACGATCGTGTTCGGTTCACCCGGCACCACCTCGGCGACCTTGCCGTCGACCGCGGTTTCGCGCAGCGCGGCACCGAGAGTGGACAGCGGAAGTTCGCCGAGCTCACCGCGACCGAACAGAGCCTGGCTGGCCAGTTCCACCGCGCGGGTCTCCTGCTCGCCGTGCACCAGCGTGGTCATCTCCGCGGCCAGGCGCTTCTGCGCCTCGCGAGCGAACGGCCGTTCCGCCGTGGCCTGCTCGAGTTCGTCCAGTTCCGCACGGCTCAGGAAGGTGAACCAGCGCAGGTAGCGCACGACATCGGCGTCGGCGGTGTTCACGAAGTACTGGTACCAGGCGTAGGGGCTGGTCAGTTCCGGGTCGAGCCAGAGACTGCCGCCGCCCGTGGACTTGCCGAACTTCTTGCCGTCGGCCGAGGTCACCAGGGGCACGGTGAGGGCGTGCACGTGCGCGCCGTCGACGCGCCGGTTCAGTTCGACCCCGGCGATGATGTTGCCCCACTGGTCGGAGCCGCCGACCTGCAGCGTGCAGCCGTGTTCGCGCCGCAACTGCAGGTAGTCGTTGGCCTGCAGCAGCATGTAGCTGAACTCGGTGTAGGAGATGCCTTCGCCTTCGAGCCGCCGTTTGACGGTGTCGCGGGCGAGCATGACGTTGACCGAGAAGTGCTTGCCCACCTCGCGCAGGAAGTCGACGGTCGACAGCGGACCGGTCCAGTCCATGTTGTTGACGATGACCGCACCGGTCGGCGAATCGTCGAGGTCGACGAAACGCTCGAGCTGGCCACGGATCCGCTGAGCCCATTCGGCGACGGTGTCGGTCGAGTTCATGGTGCGTTCGCCCACGTCACGCGGGTCGCCGATCATTCCGGTCGCGCCGCCTGCGAGCACGATCGGGCGATGTCCGGCCAGCTGGAAGCGCTTGAGCGCGAGCAGCGGGACGAGGTGGCCGGCGTGCAGACTGGCGGCGGTCGGGTCGAAGCCCGCATAGAGCGTCAAGGGTGCGGCGGCAGCGGCAGCGCGCAGCTCGTCCAGGTCGGTGGACTGCGCGATCAGGCCGCGCCAGGTCAGTTCGTCGAAGATGTCGCCGGTCACGCTGACCTATCTTTCCGCATGCGCTTCGTCAGTCGCGTGCGGGCCGGGCGCGGGTGATCCAGGCGAGCAGATCGGCTTCGACCTCGTCGCGGTTGATTTCGTTCAGCACTTCGTGGCGGGCGTCCGGGTAGACCCGGTAGGTGAGGTCGGTCAGGCCCGCGTCGCGATAGCGCTCGATGAGCAGATCGGACAGGCGGAGCTTGCCGTTGAGCGGGCCCTTGTCACCGACCATCACGTAGATCGGTAGATCGGCGCGCACGGTGGCCGGATCGGAGAGGCCGGTAGCGGCAGCGGCGAGTGAGACCATATTGGTGTCGTCGATGGCGAAGCCGCACCAGGGGTCGGCGTTGTAGGCGTCGACCTGGGCTTCGTCGCGGCTGATCCAGTCGGCATCGGTGCGGGTGGGCTGGAACTCGGCATTGAAGAAGCCGATCAGGTCGCCACCGGCGGCGGCGATCTCGGTGAACAGGCCGTCGACCGCGGTCGTTCCGCTCATGACCACCTCGTCGACCAGATCGGAACGGCCGAGCACGTACTGCTGCACGGCGAAGGAGCCGAGGCTGTGGCCGAGCAGGGTGACGGGCAGGCCGGGATGACGTTCGCGCAGGATCTCGGTGAGTGCGAGCTCGTCGGCGACGAGCAGGTTCCAGCCGTCGGGGCCGAGATCACCCGGGACAGGTCCCATGCTGAGGCCGTGTCCGCGGTGGTCGTCGGCATAGACGGCGAAGCCGAGGTGCACCAGCCGTGCGGCGAGGTGACCGTAGCGGCCGGAGTGCTCGCCCATGCCGTGCACGATCTGCACGATGCCGCGTGGCTCGGAATCCACGGGAAGCCAGCTCCGGACATGAATCGCGGTGCCGTCGTTGCTGGGGAAAGTGAACACGGGCGCTCCTGCTCGGACGATCTCTGGGTCGTCCTCGATCGTCGCACCCTCGACGAATTCGCCCTATTGGATCCGCAGACGAGATCGGGGCGCCGACCTGGTCTCCGCAGCCGAACACTTCGCCGATCGAACGGCTCGGCACGCCGATGATCGCCGGAACCCTGAGGTTCCGGCGATCATCGGCGTGCCGGGTCGCAACTCATCGCACCAGCGCGGCGATCGTGGCGCGGCGCTCATAGGCGATCCAGGCGAAGATCGCGGCCAGCACCAGCGGGAACAGTGCCATCGCGGGCTTGTCGGCGATGAAGGCCTGTGTCGCGGCGGCGAGCACGGTGAGCACCGACAGGCCGACGGCGGCCAGGCCCGACAGTCGCCGCATCATCAGGCCGATACCGCCCGCGACCTCCACGAGGCCGATGAACACGAGCAGCGCCAGTGGGATGGTCAGGTTCTCGGGGGCGTTGTCCATCAGAGTGTTCGGGATGACGAGTTTCGGTCCGCCCGAGGCGATCACGAAGAACAGGCCGAGCACGATCTGCAGGGTCCACAGGACGCGGTTGCGGACCTTGCCGGGCTGGTAGTCGGCGGCGTCGGAGAAGCGTGCGGAGGGGTTCGCGGTGGTCATCATGTTGTCCTTCGGTCGGTCGCACTGGGGTCGGTAGCGCGTTCAACAGATAGGACGGGCCGTCGCGCTGGAACTCATCGCTGTCAGGGCCTGCATGTCGTAACTGCCGCTATGTCATCGGTTCGGCCGCGCGAGGGCTGCGCCGATAGACCGACACAGCGGGCGAGGCCGGCAACCAGAACCGCCACGGGATCTCGGTGGCGAGCCTGATGCCGACTCGCGGGCCTGCCGCGATGTCGGCCGGCGCAACGGGAGGCTTCAGTTCGAGGCGCAGCGCGGAGAAGGGGTCGAAGAGCTCGGCTCCATAGTCGGACATGCTGACGCCGAGTGCGCTGCCGACGTTGCCGGGGCCTCGCGCCAGATCGGTGTCCTTGCGGGCGGCGGGCCTGCGTTCGCGCGCGATGTCGATACCCTCGACCACTTCCGCCGCACGCACGAGCACCGCACCGGCCTCACCGTCGTAACCGCCGGTGACGTTGACACACAGGTGAATGCCGTACGACCGATACACATAGAGGCGTCCGGCCGGGCCGAACATCACCGCGTTGCGGGCCGTCGGCCCCGGCCAGGAGTGCGCGGCCGGATCGGGCCACGGCCCGCCGGGGTCACTGCCGTAAGCCTCGACCTCCACGATGCGCATCGCCACCGGACCCGACCACAGGATCGCGCCGAGCAACCTGCGCGCGGCGGTGGGCGGATCGACGGCCAGTTCCTGAGCGGACACGTTGGCCATTGTCGCCTATCGGCGCACACGCTCGCGGGACCGCCTCGGTGCGATCCGGCGGGCACCTTCACACGAGTTCGAGCGTCGTACCCCCGGGGAGCCTGCGTCCTGGTCGGCCGGAGAGGGCGCGTCGAGCATCGGCGATGCGATGGGCGAGGTGCAGCCCTGCGCGTTTCCGGGTGGCCGCGCTCAGCCCAGGAGTTCTGTTCCCTGGTACAGCCCAGCCAGTTTGCTGGGGTTGACCTGGAATCGCAGGTTCTGGATGTGTCCGTCCACCAGATCGAAGGTGAATGCGGCGCCAGGGTTTCCGGCGAAGGTCGCCAAGGCGCCGAGCTCACCGTTGATGTCGGCCGCAGTGAGCTCGAAGCCCGCCGACGACGGCTTGGCGAGGACGCCGAGGATCCAGCGGGCCACGTGGTCGGGCCCGTGCAGGGGCCGGCGTGCGGCGGTGATCACGCCGCCACCGTCGGACCAGCACGTGACATCGGGGGCGAGCAGATTCATCAGGGCGTTGAGGTCCCCGCCCGCGCAGGCAGCCATGAATCGTGCGGTGACCTGAGTGCGGGCGGCTTTGTCGGTATCGAATCGTGGACGGCGCGACTGGACGTGGCTCTTCGCGCGGCGCGCGATCTGCCGCACGCTCGCCTCGGGTCGGTCGAGGGCCTCGGCTATTTCCGCGTGCGAGTAACCGAACACCTCGCGCAGCAGGAACACCGCGCGTTCGACCGGGGTGAGGGTTTCCAGCACGACGAGCATGGCGGTGGAGACGGTGTCGGCCAATTCGGTGTCCTCGGCGATATCGGGCGAGGTCAGTACCGGCTCGGGCAGCCAAGGGCCGACATAGCTTTCGCGGGTCGCCCGTGCGCAGGTGAGTCGGTTGAGGGAGAGGTTGGTGACTGTGCGGACCAGGTAGGCCTTGGGGTGGGCGACCGTGGCGTGGTCGGTCTCGCTCCACTTCAGCCAGGCGTCCTGCAGAACGTCCTCGGCATCGGTGACCGTACCGAGCATGCGGTAAGCGGTCGCGAACAGCAGGCGGCGATGTTCGAGGAACGGATCCTGGTCGGCCATAGCGATTACCATCTCGCATGCTCGTCACTGTGGCGAATCGGTGGGCGGCGGTTGCTCACCCGCAAGCGCGAGTTGCTTTGCCGCCCTTGGACAATTGCACACTCATGGTCATCTTCTTGCTGGCCTTGAACGTCGGAACAGGGCTGCTGCTGACCATTTCCTTGTAGGCGCGTGCGGCCCAGCCGGTGAGGTAGAGGCGGCACGGGGTGTCGTCGGCATTGGTGAACTGGATGACCGCGTCACGGCGGCCGAGGCTGACGGGCTGGTGGAAGTAGCCGAAGCGGAAGGGCCGCACCTTCTTGCCGCGCAGTTCGGCGGCGATCATGTCGGCGGTGTAGGCGGCGGTGGGCAGGCCGCTCTGGCAGGTGCCGTGCACCCGACCCCAGGCCTGACGGACGGCAGCAGCGTCACCGATCGCGTGAATCATGGGGTGCGACACCGACTTCAGTGTCGGATCGACGACGATGAGGCCACGCGCGTCGGTCTCGATGCCTGCTCGGTCGGCCAGCGGCGAGACCCGCACACCAGTGGTCCACAGGGTGAGGTCGGCGCCGATCATCCTGCCGTCGGCGAGCTCGACCGAGTCCGCAAGAACCGCGGCGACGCGCACGCCGATCTCGCGGACGATGCCGAGCCGGTCCAGCGCCCTGTTCAGGTGCGCACGGGCCTTGCTCCCCATCATCGCGCCCGGCTCCCCCGAACTGATCAGGATGACACGCAGGCCGGGATGGCTTTCCGCGATCTCCGTAGCGGCTTCGACGCCGGTGAGGCCGCCACCGCAGACGGCGACGGACCCGCCCTGAGTCGCGAGAACGGCGAGCTTGCCCGCGAATTCGCGAGCGCGGCGCGGGTCGTCGAGTGTGTGGGCGTAGGCGGCGACGCCGGGCACCAGACTCGTCTCCGCGGTGCTGCCGAGGGCGTAGATCAGCTCGTCGTAGGCGAGCTCGCCCGCACCGTCGACACGGACGCGCTGCGCGCCGGGGTCGATCGCGGTGACCCAGCCCTGGACGAACTCGATACCGGTGCCGTCGAGGATTTCCGGGATGTCATGATGGGCGAGTTCCTGACCTGCGGCGATCTGGTGCATCCGTAGCCGCTCGGTGAAGCGGGTCGACGGGTTGACCAGCGTGATCGCCACTGCCAGCTTTGTGGTGCGCCGGGCAAGGCGGATCGCTGCCAGCATGCCGGTGTAGCCGGCGCCGAGGATGACGATGCGGTGCGTGGTGGTGGTCATTTGGATGCTCCTTCTCGGTGGGTGCTCATGGGACAAGGCAGCCCGCCGGAATGTGACAGTTCGTCATTGTGATCCACATCACCAACGGTGGCGAGGAGGTCGCCTGACACCCCGGGCGAGAAATCAGGGTCGAACCGGGGACGCACCCCGATGTGGCACCGTCTCCCTGTTCCTACCGTCGTTGTATGGCTTCTCTCCCACGTCGACTACGCCGCGTTCTGCTCGGCGCGTGCGCCCTTGTCGTCATCCTGATCACCACGATCGCCACCGGCGTGACGTTGACGTGGACCAATGCCGAGGTATCCACCGTCGGCACCACGGAATTCACCACGCCCCTGCGCATCCCTCCCCTGGCGGAATCGACGATCGATGCCGCGGGCACCCGGGTCTTCTCGCTCGATATCCGCACTGGAACAACGGAATTCGAGCCCGGCCGCGCCACCGAGACCTGGGGTTTCAACGGTAGCTATCTCGGCCCGACACTGCGTGCCGCTCGCGGCGAACGTGTGCGGGTCCAGGTACGTAACCAGCTGCCGGAAGCGTCGACGGTGCACTGGCACGGCATGCATCTACCGGCCGCGATGGACGGTGGGCCACACCAGATGGTCGAACCCGGTGCGGCCTGGTCGCCGGAATGGACTGTGGCCCAACCTGCTTCGTCACTGTGGTATCATCCGCACCCGCACGGCGCGACCGAAGACCACGTGCGCCGCGGCTTGGCGGGCATGTTCCTGATCGACGACGAGCCGAGCGCCGAGCTGGCGCTACCGAACAGATACGGCGTCGACGACATCCCGGTGATCGTGCAGGACATGCGCCTGCGCGGTTCGCGCCTCGAGGGCACGCACGCGATCTTCCGCGATATCGGCTTCCTCGGCGATCGCACCATGGTCAACGGCACGCTTGCCCCCTACCAGGAGGTCGGCGACGAGCTGGTGCGGCTGCGCCTGCTCAACGCCTCGACCGCGCGGATCTACACCTTCGCCTTCGACGATGCCCGCCCGTTCGCGATGATCGGCTCCGACGGCGGCCTGCTCGAGCGCCCCGCCACCCTGGATCGCATCCAACTCTCACCCGGCGAGCGCGCGGAGATCGTGGTGCGGATGCAGCCCGGTGAGCGCACTGTGCTGCGCAGCGAAAAGCTCGACGCGGGCCTGGACTTCTGGTCGCAGCGGTTCTCGGGTGGTGACGACAGGTTCGACGTTCTCGAACTGCGAGCCACGCCCACCTTGCGGCCGTCGGACCCGCTGCCGGAAACACTTGTGCCGCTGTCGGTTCCCGATGGCTCCGCGTCTGTCGCACAACGCAGATTCGAGTTGACCCTCGCCGGTATCAACGGTCGGCGGATGGATATGAGCCGCGTCGACACCACCGTGACCCGCGGCACCACGGAGACCTGGGTCGTGCACAACATCGACGGGATGCCGCACAACTTCCACGTCCACGATGTCCAGTTCCGGGTGCTCGACTACAACGGCGCCCCGCCACCACCGGAGCTGACCGGCGCGAAGGACACCATCTTCCTGCCGCCGAACACGGCGGCGACCCTGGCGCTGCGCTTCGACGGGCCCGCCGATCCGACGACGCCGTACATGTATCACTGCCACCTGCTGTGGCACGAGGATGTCGGGATGATGGGCCAGTTCACCGTCGTCGAACCAGGTCAGCAGGCCGCGACACCACCGGGACACGCCCACTGACCCTTGCCACATCGACATCGTCGCGCTAAATTCATCACGTAGTGAATTCAACACTCGATGAATTGAGGCGACCATGTCGCACACCGCACCGCCACCGATCGTCGTCCAGGTCGCGGACCTGACCGTCAAGCGCGGAAAACGCCCTGTTCTACACGGCCTGAACCTGGATATCCCGCGCGGCTCGATCACCGGTCTACTCGGTCCGTCGGGTTGCGGGAAGACCACCCTGCTGCGCAGCATCGTGGGCACCCAGCTGGTGGAGTCGGGCACTGTCACCGTGCTCGGCGAGCCCGCGGGCAGCGCCGGGTTGCGCCGGCGGGTCGGCTACGTCACCCAGGCGCCGAGCATCTACGCCGATATCAGCGTCCGCGAGAATGTGGCCTACTACGCCGCGCTCTACGGGCGCGAGCGCGATGACACCGAATCCGCGCTCGTCGCAGTCGGTTTGGCCGATCATGCCGATCAACTCGGCGATCAGCTCTCGGGCGGGCAGAAGACCAGGGCATCGCTGGCGTGCGCCCTGGTGGGCAAGCCCGAATTGCTCGTACTCGATGAACCGACCGTCGGCCTCGACCCGGTGTTGCGGGTGGAGTTGTGGAAGCAGTTTCGCGAATTGGCCGCGGCGGGAACGACTCTGCTGGTGTCGAGCCACGTGATGGACGAGGCCGAACACTGCGACCAGCTGCTGCTGATGCGCGAGGGCGCACTACTGGCCCAGCTCAGTCCCGACGAACTGCGCGAGCGCACCGACGAACAGAACCTCGAGGCCGCTTTCCTGACCTTGATCACGATGGGAGAGCACCCATGACCACCCTGCGCCCCTACACCGCCACCACGGGCCGGATCCTGCGCCAGCTCCGCAACGATCACCGAACCGTGGCGATGATCCTCGTGGTCCCGGCCCTGCTCATGACCTTGCTGTACTTCATCTATCAGGACGCACCGCCTGCGCCGCACACCCCGCTGACCATGTTCGACCGCGTCGGCATCACGATGCTCGGGATCCTGCCGTTCATCGTGATGTTCCTCATCACCGCGATCGCCATGCAGCGCGAACGGACCTCGGGCACCCTCGAGCGGCTGCTCACCACCCCGTTGAGCAAGATAGATCTGCTCGCCGGCTACGGCACGGCGTTCTCCCTGGCCGCTGCCGCGCAGGCCGCCGTCGCCTGTGCCGTCGCGTTCTGGCTGCTCGGGATGGAGGCTGCGGGCAACCCCGCCTGGGTCATGCTGATCGCGATGGTCGACGCCGTCTGCGGGGTGGCGCTCGGACTGCTCGCCAGCGCGTTCGCGCGGACCGAATTCCAGGCGGTGCAGTTCATGCCGGTGATCGTGGCGCCGCAGATATTCCTGTGCGGCTTGCTGGTTCCGCGTGATCGGCTACCCGGCTGGCTCGAGGCGATCAGTGATGTGATGCCGTTGAGTTATGCGGTCGATGCCTTGCAGCAGGTGTCGGTGTACAGCACACCGACCGCGACCATGTGGCGCGACATCGCCGTCGTGGCCGGGTTCGCCGTTGTCGCCCTTGGCCTCGGCGCGGCTACCCTGCGTCGACGCACACCCTAGGTACGGCCTGCCGAACGGCAACGAGGAGAGATCGAGCATGAGCGAATCCGGTTCGGGCGCACCGAAAACCGGGCGTACCGGGCGCAGGCCCGGCAACACCGACACCAGGACGGCGATTCTGGATGCCGCCCGCATCCGGTTCGCCGACACCGGGTTCGACAAGACCTCGATCCGTGCGATCGCCGGCGACGCCGAGGTGGACCCCGCCCTCGTGCACCACTATTTCGGGACCAAGCAGCAATTGTTCGCCGCCGCGGTGGACTTTCCGGCCGACCCGGAGACGACGTTGAGCGTCGTAGATCAGGCGCCGCTCGCCGAGCTGGGGACCGCGGCGGTGCGGGCGGTGCTCACCGTGTGGGACTCCCCCGCCGGGCCGGGCATCGTCGCCATGGTGCGCAGCATGATCGGTGGCGGTGAACAGAACCTGGCCCGGTCGTTTCTGCTACAGGTGGTGCTCGAGCGCGTGCGTCTGCGCATCGCCACACCCGATGACGACGGACGCGCGCGGATATCGCTGGCCGCGGCGCAGATGATCGGCCTGCTCACCACCCGCAAGATCATCGGTCTGGAACCGCTGGCCTCGATGCCGATCGACACCGTCGTCGACGCGGTCGGCCCGTCGATCCAGCGCTACCTCACCGGCGAAATCGGCCCTGGCATCCGGTGATTCAGCCCGGCCGGCACGGCGGCTACACGAAAACCGGTCGCCGCGCCGAGCCCCGCTCACCTTGTGCAGCAGGAACGGGCGCGGGTGCGACGATCAGGATTCGGCGGTGAAGAATTCGTGCTCGGCGGCGGTGACGTCGCGGGCTTCGTCGATCAGCAGCACCGGGATGCCGTTGTCGATCGGATACGCACGACGCAAACGCGGGTTGTAGAGCACGCTCACATCGGCTTCGGTGCGCACCAGCTGCAACGGGCCCTTGTCCTGGGGGCAGGCCAGCAGGCCGAGCAGAGTTGCGTCGATGGTGGATTCGTGCGCCATGTCCCTAACCTACCGCGCCCGCCGGAACGAGATGTAGCGGTGCCCGAAGAAGCTGAGCACCGCGACCAGACCCATGACGATCACCGAAGCCGGTGCGGCCGGGAATCCGAAGACGGTGACCGCCAGTTCCACCAGGATCACGTTGAGCACGAGCCCACCCGCGTTCACCCCGCAGAAGGCCAGAAAATCCCGCGTGAGGTGGCCGTGCACCCGGAATACCAGCGTGCGGTGCAGGACGAAGGCCACCATCGTGCTCACGGCGTAGGCGGCGACCACAGCGAGACCGGGCCTGCCGTCGCCGAGCACGTGCAGCCAGAACACGACCAGTGCCATGCCGAGCAGGGTGTTGAACCCGCCGACGATCGCGAACGCCAACTCCTGACGTTTCACGATCCGCAGCAGCGGACCCGGTGTCTCGAGCACGCCACCGGCGGCCTCGGCGGTCATCGCACCGCGTCCACGAGCGTGGTGTCGTCATCGGCGATCGGCTCCGCCGCGACGTCGCGCTCGTCGTCGTCGGGCTTGCGCCCACGCACATAGAGCCACTGGAACACCGCGAGGCCGAGCAGTCCGAGGCCGATCGCGGCGCCGCCGATCTTCCAGCCCGGCGGACGCCAGGTCAGCTCGAGATCACCGTTGCGCGTCCCGGCCGGAATGTCGACGGCGACGAAGCTCTTCGCCACGACCTCGAACGGGATGTCCTTGCCGTCCAGACTCACCCGGTATCCGGGCCAGCCCAGGCGCGCGAACACCACGCGGCCGCCGGTCTCGGAGCTCACGGTGACCCGGCTGGTCATATCGCTTTCCGAGGTGGAGGTAGCGGTGGCGTTCTGGACCGCCGAGATCCGGCCGTTGCGGGTGGAGATCAGCCCGTCCTCGCGCTCGAGGACCGAGATGTAGTTCTCGTGGCCGGGGTAGTCGACCCACCGCCAGCCCGCCGGGGCGGGTTCTGTGCGGGCCACCGGGTAGAGCGCGCGTTGGAGCACCACGCGGTCGATGTTCATCAGATCGACGACGGTTTTGCCCGTCGACGGCTCGACGGCGAACGCGCGGCGGTAGGCGTCGGGGCACACGCTGGTGTCCCAGCGCATGCAGAGCATGTCGCCGAACCAGAAATGGCCGTTCGGGGTGTAGCCGCTGACGTAGGTGCGCTCGATGTCCTTGGCGTAGTTGCCGAACACCAGCGAGCCGTAGGCGCCGTCGAGGCTGCGCTCCCCCGGCTGGATCAGGGCGCGGTCGCCGAGTTGCAGTGTGGTCCCCGCGAATTCCGGGAACGCCGCACGGGCCGCGGCCCGATCGCTGGGCAGGTTCCAGCTCATCGGCGTCGGTTGCGCCCGCTCCACTTGGACATAGGCGATGGGCGACACCGCGATGATCGCCAGCGCGACCGCCGCCGTGGTCCCCTTGTTCACCGCCAGCCACACCAGCGCCGCGCCCAGCGCCGCGATGGCGAGCGCGGCGATCACATGCGCGATCCAGTGGTGCGGGTCGGCGGAGAACGAGCGCACCCACAGCAGTCCGATCAGTACGGCCGCCGCGATCCCCCGCGCTCGCCAGTCCTTGAACGTCGCGAACCGGCCGAGCAGCACGCACACCAGCAGCAGCAGGCCGAGCGCGACCATCGGCAGGACCCGCGCGGGCCAGCGCAGCGGGCCGATCGTGCCGGGGCCGGCCGTCCACATCAATGCGGCGATGGCGAACAGGCCGATGCCGCTGAGCTCGCGCCAGGCCGCCCGCGCCTTGCCCCAGTCGATGAACGCCAAGGCCGGAATCAGGAACCAGGCGATGTAGACCACCGGCAGCGGCTGGACGTATCCCCACCACGAGGTGAAGGCGGGCAGCGTCGAGGGCAGGCTCGCGTTCAGCGATTCCGACCACGGCACCGTGAGGAACTGGTCGTTGTTGATCTGGGCGGTGCCACGCCAGGTGACCTTCGCCGACAGCATGCTCGGCAGATACGTCGCCGCGCCGGCCAGCGCCGCCAATCCCGCCACCATCAGCAGTCTCAAGGACGGGCGCCAGGTGCGCTGGTAGATCAGCTCGCCGATCGCGACAGCGCAGATCATCAGCCCCGCCTCCACGGCCGGGAAGATGTACTGCACCGAAATAGCCAGGTAGAGATAGACGAACACCGGGATCGGCCCGCAGTATCCGGCCGGTCCGCGCGGGCGCACCCCATCGGCCTGCGCGCCTTGACCGAGCAGGCTCGAGCCACGCGCGTAACGCACCCCCGACGCCCACGCGTGCACCATCCAGGCGGTGCCGGTGAAGGCGGTCATCCAGCTGGCCTCGTCGAAGAACAGCAGCCATCCGGTGAACGGAATCGAGACACCGGCCAGCGCCGCCCATTGCACGCGCGAGCCGTACGCCAGACAGATCCGGTAGACGCCGAGTCCGAGGATGATCGCGAAGATCAGCTTCACCACGGTCGCGTACAACACCAGGTTGTCCACCGAGGGCGCGATCAGATCGATCAGCAGCTGCGGCGGATTCAGCAGGCCCGCTTCCTCGATCGCGTAGTTTCCGGCCATCCAGTGCTCGGGCACCATCACCGGCAGATCACCCTCGCGCAGGCGATTGCCGAGCATCACCCACAGCGGAACGTACTGGGATTCGGTGTCGTCGGTATAGAAGTGCCGCACGTTGGCGAGCAGAACCGCACCATAGCCCGCCATCACCCCGAGAGAGGTGATCAAGCCCCAAATGTAGACCGAACGTCGGGACGGGGTTCTACTTTCCACCACGAGGAACAGACCCTACAGGCACACACCCCGACCGGCACCGTCGCACAGCGGGTTCGCTACCGCCGATGTGTCACGCCGCAGTGTTAAAGTGCCCACACCTGAGGGGCTCTGCTCCCGTTGGTTATCGGCCCACAGGCCAGATCGCCGCGCTGCCCCCACCGCCGAAAATACCGAAAGTGTCCGCGATGCCGATTCCGTCCGCACCTTTGTCCAGGCCCGGCACCGTCGTGCGCGTGAAGGCTCCCGAGCGCAACGGGTCGAGCCCTGTGCATTCGGTGTCGGTGGTCGTTCCGGTGTATCGGGGTGAGGAAACGATCGCGGCGCTGGTCGCCGAATTGGACCGGCTCACCGGCCCGACCACGACGGCGGCGGGCGCCCGGTTCGCCGTCGAGGAGGTCATCCTCGTCCACGACAACGGTCCCGACCGCTCCGATGTCGTCCTGCGGGAACTGGAAGGTTCCTTTCCGCAGGTACGCGCGGTCTGGTTGAGCCGCAATTTCGGTCAGGACGCCGCGACGATCGCCGGAATGGCGGCAGCGCAGGGCGACTGGATCGTCACGATGGACGAGGACGGTCAGCACGACCCCGCGTTCATCGCCGATTTCCTCGACGCGGCTTTGGCCTCGCGCGCGGACCTGGTCTATTCGAAACCGTCCAACACCCGCCCACACGGTTTCCTGCGCAATCTCACCTCCCGTGGCGCCAAGCTGGTCCTCGCGACGGTGTTCGCCTTCCCGGATTCGACGCGCTTCGAGAGCTTCCGGCTGATCCGTGGTGACATCGGCCGCCAGCTCGCCGAGGTCGCGGCCAACGGGGTGTACCTGGACGTGGCGCTCACCTGGGTGGTCGGCAACGCGGTGTCGGCGCCGGTGGTGCTGCGCGCGGAAGGCCGTGAGGAGTCCGGCTACAACTATCGCCGCCTGTTCTCGCTGTTCTGGAAGATGGTGCTGTGCAGCGGCACTCGCGGGCTGCGGCTGGTGAGCATGCTCGGTGTCACGCTGGCGCTGGCCGGGGTGATCATGGCCGCGGTGGTCATCGTCGAGGCACTGACGCAGGACAACAGCGACCCCGAGGGCTGGGCGTCGATCATCGTCGTGATGTTGCTGTGCTCGGGCGCGATGCTGTTCTCGCTGGGCCTGATCGCCGAGTATCTCGGTGTCGCGCTGCACATCCTGGTCGGCAAGCCGCTGTACCTGACCGTGCAGTCCCCGACACCACGCCCGGATACGATGCACGCGCCGGCCGTGCACCATCGAGTCGACGCCGCGGTGCCGGCAGCCGCGACGGAGGAGGGCCTGCGCGCGTGAGTGACCGCATCATCTTCAGCAGGCCGTTCCGCGCTGCCGCTGAACGCCCCAATCTGATGACCGTGCTCGATTCCGACCACAGTCACGGTGACGGTCAGTTCACCAAGTCGGCGACGGCGCGGATCAAGGCCATCACCGGCGCCGATCACGCGCTGCTCACCACCTCGTGCACGCACGCACTCGAATTGGGCGCGCTGCTGCTCGAGCTGGGTCCCGACGACGAGGTGATCGTTCCCAGTTTCGCGTTCACCTCCGCGGCCACCTCGATCGCGTTGCGTGGCTCGACCTGCGTGTTCGTCGACATCGACGAGTCGACCGGCAACATCGATCCCGCCGCCGCGGCCGCCGCGATCACCGAGCGCACCAAAGCCGTTGTGGTGATGCACTACGGCGGTGTCGCCGCCGACATGGAGCCGCTGCTGGCGCTGGCGGCCCGGCACGGCGTGGCGATCATCGAGGACAACGCGCACGGCCTCGGCGGTACCTGGCGGGGCAAGCAGCTCGGCACGATCGGCACCCTCGGCACGCAGAGTTTCCACGACACCAAGAACGTGCACTGCGGTGAGGGCGGCGCCCTGCTGCTGTCGGACGAGATCCTCATGGGGCGTGCCGAGATCATGCGCGAGAAGGGCACCGACCGGGCTCGCTTCCTGCGCGGCCAGGTCGACAAGTACTCCTGGCAGGACATCGGTTCGAGCTACCTGCCCAGCGAACTCAATGCCGCCGTGCTCGACGCCCAGCTGGCCGAATTCGACACCATCCAGGCCAACCGCCACCGCGTGTGGGACACCTACGCGGCCGCGCTGCCCGACTGGGCTGCCCGCAACGATGTGCGCCCGATGACGGTGCCCGCCGACGCAGGCCATACCGCGCACCTGTTCTATCTGCGCATGCCCACCGAGGACAGCCGCGACGGCATCATCGCGCACCTCGCCGAACGCGGCATCATCGCGCCGTTCCACTACATCCCGCTGGATTCGAGCCCGGCGGGCCTCAAGTACGGCCGCACCCCGGTGCCGTGCACGCGCTCGGCGAATTTCTCGGCGACGATCGTGCGTCTGCCGCTGTGGCCGTTGCTCAGCGAGGCCCAGCTCGGCCGCGTCGTCGACGCGGTCAGCGAATACCAGGTGTAGCCGACCTCGCTCCCGGCGGCTGATCTCGGTCCGCGAGGTGCTGCGCCACTGCCGCTTTCGGTGCCGCCACTCCCCCACGTCCGAGCCTGTGAGGGCGAGACGCTCGCCGCGCTCTACGCCGCGAGGCCGCCCGATTTCGCAGGGCGGCCTCGCAGGTGTTCGATGACTTTCGCTCGAGTCCGCGGTGGGTCAGTTCCCGCCGAACAGCGTCGCCGCGGCCGCGTCGGTGAGCACCTCGTAGGTCTCGGTGTCCCGGTTGTAGATCCAGGTGAGCGGTCCGGCCTTGGGCAGGCCCGCAGCCTGGACCGCCGAGGCCGAGGGGCGGAAGCTGGAACTACGCGGGATCTCGTCGACGACATAGACCAGGTCGGGGCGCTGGGTGCGCTCCAGCCCGCGCATCGCCTCGGTGACATCGCCCGGCTCGATCCGCAATCCCTTGCGCACGCTCAGCGCCGCCGCGGCGATCGTGCCCGCCGGGGTTTTCAGCCCGAACGCGACCTCCATGTCGACCGGAGTGATGTCGTTGAGCACATCGACGATCGGCTGGGTGAACACCGGCCCCCTGGCGGTGCGGATCACCGTATCGCGGCGGTCGACCAGCCAGTAGTCACCGTCGCTGTCGCGCCGGAACAGGTTCTCGGTCGGCCACCAGGCGTCACCGGCCCGGAACACACCGCGCAGCCCACCGTCGGAGATATCACCACCGTCGACGGCCTTGCCGAGCAGCAGGCCGGGCTCGTTGTCGGCGCAGCGGCGGGCGAATCCGTCTTCACCGACGAGGATCTGCTCGCTGACCGGGTCATAGGCGACCAGTTCGACACGCGCAGTGCCGGGGACGGGCCTGCCCTTCGACCCGATCTTGGCGCCGGTGACATTGGCCAGGACCACGTCGCCGTCGATCGAGGCGTAGAACTCGAGCACCCTGGCCGGATCGAATTGTTCGACGGTGCGCCGCCACAGCCCCGCGGGCATACCGGAACCGATGAACAGCCTGATCGGGTGGTTGTGGCCGACGGGGAAGACCTTCGCATCGAGCAGGTCGCGCAGCATGGTCCAGGTGTAGGTGACGACCGTGATGCCGTAACGATGCACCTCTTCGGCGAACCGGCCGGGATCGATGTCTCTCGGCCTGGCCAGCGCGATCCGGCTACCGCCGGCGATCGCCCCACCCAGACTGACCAACAGACCCGACGAATGATGCAGTGGCGCAAGGCAATACACGGTGTCGCGGCGGTCGAGGTCGGCCGCGCTCGCGGTACCGAACGCCGACAGCGCCCAGCGATGGTTGGTGATGTACTTGGCTTCGAGGCGCTCACCGGAGCCGAGGACGAGCACGAACGCGAGTTCGCGCGCCAGACCCGGGTTCGGCCGGTACCAGGCGGGCACCCGGACTTTCGCCGGGTCGATCTGCTCCAGGTCGACCACTCGATCGCTGGCCGGCACCGCGAGGCGGCGTGCCGCACCGCCACCGAGCACGAGCACCCTGACCGCGGTCGCGGCGGCGGCCCGCAGATTCTCCGGGTCGGTGATCAGCGTCTGCACGCCGGTCAACTCGATGGCCCGGTCGAGTTCGGCGCCCGGCGCGAGCAGCACCGCGACGGCACCGAGACGCGAGAGCGCCGCGACCGAGGCCAGGGCGCTCGGACGCGTCTCCATCATGATGCCGACACGCATCGCGGGCCGGATGCCGACGGAGATCAGCCCGCGCACCACATTGTCGACGCGCTCCTCGACGGCGGCGTTGGTGTGCACGCGGTCGTCGAACAGGACCAGGTCCTTCTGGGGCGCGCGGCTCGCGTGCTCGCTGAGCAGTTTGCCGAGCGAGATGCGGGTGTGCGGCTGGATCATCCCGAGCCTGGTCAGCCGGGGCAGCGCTCGCGCGGCCTCGCCCGCCATTTCGAGCGAACCACGAATCGTGTTGCCCGCGATACCTTCCAGCGCCTTGCCGACACCGGCGCCCGCCTCGGCCAGGCCGGCGGCGGTGTGCACCATTCGGGTGGCAGCGGTGCGGGGCGCGTTGCTCGCGACATGTTCCTGCATCGGCACGATCTGCTCGGGCAGGGTGGCGCTGCCGTCCATCCAGGCGATCCAGTCGCACACCATCGGCCAGGTGTGGTTGGTGGCCGTCGATCCGGCGACGAGCCCGAAATGTCCTGCCACCAAGCTGGCTTCGTAGACCTCGGCGTTCGGCGCGGCCCGGACGATGCCACGCACCGCGGCGGGCTGACCGATGTCGTCGACCTCGCCGACGAACGCCAGGATCGGGCACTTCAGCTCCGCGAGGGACACCGGATGGTCGCGAATCACGAAGCCGCCGAGCATCATCCGATTGTGGGCGACGAACTGCTTGAGCAGATCGGCCACAGCGGGGCCCGAATAACCCACCCAGCCATCGCTGTTGAGGAAACGGCGCTGACGTTCTTTGGGCAGCAAGGCTTCTCGGTCATGCAGCTGGAGCAGGAAATCGATCCGCGATTTGGCGGTCTTCACCGGGTCGAGCAGCTGGAAGCCGATGCGCACCATCGACTCGGTGATCGGCAGCCGGTGCATCACATGGTCGGCCAGGAAGTCGGCGACCTCGGAGACCACACCGTAAGGCAGGCCGAACGGCATTCCGGCCACGATGTCGACCGGGCTGCCGAAGGTGACAATGGAGGCCACGCCCTTGCCGTAGCGGTAGGCGGTGGTCTGGTAGGCGAACATGCCGCCCTGGGAATAGCCCATCAGGTGCAGCTGCGCGCCGGTGGCTTCACAGACGGTGTCGATGGCGGAGTTCACCGCGAGGACATGGTCGGCCAGGTCGCGTTCCCAGCCGCCTTCCTCGGTCGCGGGTGAGCCGAAATCGATGACCCAGCAGTCGATTCCACTGGCGTGCAGAATGCCGACAGCACCGCCTGCCGCATTCACGTCCCAGATGTCGGCGTTCACCATCAACGGCGGCACCAGCAGCGCCACCGGACGACCGGGCGTGGTGTCGTCGGGGAAGTAGTGGCGCAGCCGGTACATGCGCCGGCGCTCGACGACCTCGAAGGGCGAGGACTCGACATCGTGTGACAACCCACCGAAGCGGATCACCTCCAGCCCGTTCTGCGCGGTAGCCAGCAACCGCTGCACCGAACCGACCACACCTCTTGGACTGATATCCACCGTTCCCACCTGGCCCTACCTACTCAAAGTGACACACCTCACACACCCCGATGTGCTCACATGAGCTTGCCACACCGGACCTCCATTATGTGTCCGCTGTGACAGGCCGCATGTTCGGGGGATTCACCTCACAACAGCCGCTCAACGGCCGATCACATCGAGGTAAACGGTCTCGAACGGCTCGCTGGCCACGCTGAGATCACCCCGGAACGGATAGACGAGGGCAGCGATGAGGAAGATCATCGCCGCCGACCGGCTCATGGCGTCGGCCAATCTGTCGCGAGTGCGGCGGCGAGTCGAGGTTGCTGGTCCTCGACTCAGCAGGCGTAACGTCGCGAGACGGTGCCGGTGATGAGAACCAAGTCCAGCCAGATCGGTATCCCGTATATCCAGGTGAACATCGTTCGACGATAACGACCGCGGCGTATTCACGATGGTGATCCACAGACCATCACCGGACACCTGCGTGTCCGCAATGGCCTCCCGCACAACGGATCTCCCGGTCACGCCTATGTTTTCCCGGATACCTGGCGCACGACCACCGTGACCACCTACTATCGCTCGAGTTCGGAACGCACTGACACACATCATGTTTCGTGTAACACCGTTGGCCGAATATCCGCGCAGGACCTTTCGCTTCGCTCTATTGCCCACCCTTCAAGCCTGTCGCGCACTGTCGCGCCGCACAGGCCGATCGGCCGTGCCGATTTCCGTCCCGAAGTGAGGACACACGCCATGTCCATCGAAATGCCTTTGTCCACCGACAATTCCGCGCAAACGCTGACACATACCATCGAGCCCGGACCGCAGATACAGGGCATCAGCTCGCGCCGGTTGTCTCGCGCGCGGCCATGGGTGCAGGTCGCGGGCACCTACCGAGTCAACCGCAGGCTCACTCATACCGTCGGCAATGGCAAAGTCGAATTCGTTGTCGACGAACCAGGGGCCAGAGCAATTCCCCAGGAATTGCGCGAACTTCCCCCGGTGCGCGATACCGACGACGACCAGTTCCTGCGGCCGCTCGCGGAGAACTTCGTGCAATACGACCTCGATCCGGGAACATGCGTCGCCGAATTCGGTGAACCGATGGATCGGGTGATCTCGTCGTCGGTGGCAAACTCGCCCGGCTCGGCGTCGGTGAATACGGCGAGTCCACCGAACTCGGCATGCTTTCCGGCGGCTACTAAGGTGGCCAGGTGACCGAAAAGCCCGCCGACCCGTCGACCGACCGTGAAGCCATGCCTGTCGAGTTGGTCGACGAATCGGGCGCAGCGATCGGAGCGTGCTCGGTGGCCGATGCCCACCGGCCACCGGGCACGCTCCACCGCGCCTTCTCCGTGCTGCTGTTCGACCGGCACGGGCAGGTCCTGCTCCAGCAGCGCGCCGCGGTGAAGACGCGGTTCCCACTGCAATGGGCGAACACCTGCTGTGGACATCCGATGCCCGGTCAGGCGGTAACCGAGGCCGCGAGCATCCGGCTGCGCGAGGAGTTCGGGATGACGGCCGAACTCGCCGAGGTGATGGCGTTCACCTACCGCGCGGGCGACGAGGCGACCGGCCGTGTCGAACACGAATACGACCACGTGCTGATCGGTGCGGTGGGCGATCTCCCGCCGAGACCGGACCCCGCCGAGATCGCCGCCTGGGCATTCATCTCGCCGCAGGCGCTGCGGGCCGATATGACGCAGAATCCGGCCAGATACACGCCGTGGCTGGCTGGGGTACTCGAGATCGCCACCCGCGCCCACCAGCCCTGACCCCTCGTCCTTGCCATCTCTTCTTGCTCGGTTTTCCCCTACCGAGCATCCATGCAATAGATGCGCATATCTACATCTGCCAATGTTTCAGCTGCGAGTTCCTTGGGGAAATCACAGGCTCACCACAGTCGGTGAACAGGCCACCCGACGAAGCTGGATACCGAACGGTCCGCGCGACGGCGAGTGAGGGTGATAGCGATGGTCGAGGTCGAGATCAACGACGACACGGTGACGGTCAACGTGCTCGGTGGGCATCGCCTGCTCGCCCTGCGCCAACAGGTCGTGATCGACCGCGCCGCGATCACCGAGATCGCCACCGCGGAAGTGGACCTGCGGCCCCCGTGGGTCCGTGCCCCCGGCACCTTCATCCCCGGCGTGATCGCCGCCGGCGTCTATCGCGGGAAGGGCCGCAAAGAGTTCTGGGACACCACGTTCGGCGGCAGCGCGGTGCGGATCGACCTGGACGGTCCCGACTTCACCCGCTTGGTTGTCGACGTCGACGATCTGGACGCGGTACTCAACGCGCTCAGTGCCGAAATCGCCCACGCCTGAACCACCGTCACGAACGCAGTGATTCCGGCGACCGGTAGCAGACGTCCGGCGCCGGTATCGAGGGCTCCCCTCCCCGAGTGGGCGCCACGACCGGATAACAGCGGGAAACGATCACCGCACCGGTCCCGTCGTGGGTGATGGCATGCTCGGACGATGGGAGTTTCGACAGCGCAGACGGTGGATCGCCGTTTCGTCCGGTTGGTCACCGTGTTCGACCACCTGTTCCGCAAGCCTTCGCACGGCGGCGGCGCCCTGTGTGTGTATCTGCACGGCGAGCCGGTGGTCGATGTCTGGGCCGGCTACGCGAGTCCGGGCGTGCCGTGGACCTCGGAGTCGGTGGCATTGGGCTTCTCCACCGGAAAAGGCGTGGCCTCCACGGCGATTCACCAGTTGGCCGATCGCGGGCAGCTCGATTACGACAGTCCTGTCGCCGAGTACTGGCCCGAGTTCGCTGCGGCGGGTAAGTCCGCCATCACCGTGCGCGAGGTGCTCACCCACCGCGCAGGCCTGCACCGGTTACGCGGTCTGCTGCCCGGTCCGATCGAGAGTTTTCTCGACGACGACGCCGTCACCGCCGCGTTGGCCGCGGCCACGCCCGACCCACGGCACCGCATCACCAGCGGTTACCACGGCATCAGCTATGGACACTTGGCAGCCGAGATCGTCCAACGCGTCACGGGCCGTGAGTTCGTCGAGGTCGTACGTACCGACATCGCCGAACCTCTCGGCGCCGAAGAGCTCTGGTTCCGTGTTCCGCACGACCAGCGCCACCGCATCGCCGCCACCTTTCCGCGGCTGCGCGCGGCGGGTATGGAGTGGGATACCGGCTCCGATCTACTGACCCGCACCCGCTTCGCCGCGGCGGCCGAGACCACTCCGCGCGGTTTCGCCGACCTGATCGTCGACGAGCGTGTGCACGATTCGGTGATGCCGGGCGTGAACGGCGTCTTCTCCGCCCGCGCCCTCGCCCGCGTCTATGCCGCCCTGGCCAACGGCGGCGAACTCGACGGCACCCGCATCCTGTCCCCCGACTCGATCCCCCGCTTCGCGACCCGCCAGGTCTTCACGCCCGACTACGTCCTGGCCTTCCGCATCCCCTGGGCCATGGGCTTCCACGGCGTCCCGATGAAGCCGTCCAAAGCCGACCCGATCTCGGCTTTCGGCCACTTCGGACTCGGTGGCTCCGGCGCCTTCGCCGACCCCGAAACCGGCCTCTCCCTGGCCTTCGTCACCAACCGCCTCGGCGGCAGGCTCACCCCGCTCGGCGATGCCCGCCTCACCCGCCTCGGCACCATCGCCCACAACATCGCCAAGGCCGACCTGCGCGCCTGAACCACAACGTGCGCACGACAGCAGCTGGGCGGTTGATCACCAGGCCATCAGGGAGGCATCGCGCGAGAAGGAAAATCCACCACGGCCTGATGATCACGCGTCCAGCTTTGAGGCCCGGCCGGGACGGCGTCGTCGGGGATGGGGCGGCGGCGATCTGGTCGCCGTCGCCGTTCGGGTGGGCCTGGCACTATGTGGCGATGGAGACCGTGGGACTGGAGCAGATCGAGGCGGCTGCGCGGCTGTTGGCACCGGTGATCCGGCGGACCCCGACCGTGGAGTCGCGGGTGCTGTCGGAGCGGGCGGGGACGCAGGTGCTGCTCAAATGTGAGAACTTGCAGCGGACCGGGTCGTTCAAGCCGCGGGGAGCCTATAACCGGATCGCGAATATGCCCGGGGCGGATCGGGTTCGTGGCGTGGTCGCCGCCAGCGCCGGTAATCACGCGCAGGGCGTGGCGTGGGCGGCCGGCGAGCTCGGGATCGCCTCGACAGTGTTCATGCCGGTCGGGGCTTCGCTACCGAAACTGGTCGCCACCCGGGCCTACGGGGCCGAGGTGCATCTGGTGGGCGACACCATCGACGAGTCCCTGGTCGCCGCACTGGAATTCGCGGAGCGGACCGGTGCGACGCTGATCCATCCTTTCGACCATCTCGATATCGTGGCCGGTCAGGCCACGGTCGCGCTGGAAATCCTCGAGCAGGTCCCCGAGGTGGGGACTGTTGTCGTGCCGACCGGTGGCGGCGGGTTGCTCGCGGGCGTCGCGGTGGCCCTGCACGCGATGGCGCCACAGGTCAAGGTGGTCGGCGTGCAGGCGGCCGAAGCGGCGGCGTGGCCGGGTTCGCTGGCGGCGGGCAAACCCGTGCGGGTGCCTCGGATGTCGACGATGGCCGACGGCATCGCGGTCGGTTTGCCGGGCGCTGTGCCCTTCGCCCATGTCGCGGAGTTGGTATCCGAGATCGTCACCGTCGACGAGGACGCCTTGTCGAGAGCGCTGCTGCTCTGCCTCGAACGCGCCAAGCTCATCGTGGAGCCCGCCGGTGCGGCCGGTGTCGCCGCTCTGCTCACCTCCGCGCTGCCCGAACTGCCAGGTCCGGTGGTGATCATTCTGTCCGGCGGCAACATCGACCCGCTGCTGCTCACTCGCGTCATCGGCCACGGCCTCAGTGCCGCGGGCCGCTACCTCGCGATGCGGGTCACCATCGACGATCGTCCGGGCGCGTTGTCGGCACTGCTGGCCGTGGTCGGGCGCGCGGGTGCCAGCGTTGTCGATATCGTGCACTCACGGACGGGGCCGTGGCTGGCTGTCGACGAGGTCGAGGTGTCGCTCACCGTCGAAACCCGAGGTCCGGCCCATCGTGACGATGTCCTGGACGCGCTCCGCGACGCCGGGTTCCGGGTGCGCGCCGAGCTCTAGAACGGGAAGTCGGCTCGACCACGCTCGGGCCCCGGAAAGCCAGTACGCCGCTCGATTCAGTGCGCCATTTTGAGCCCGACCACGCCGGCCACGATCATCACCAGGAACACGGCCTTCACCACCGAGAACGCTTCCGCGCCGGTGATCATGGCATAGACGACGGTCAGGACCGCGCCGATCCCGACCCAGACCGCGTACGCGGTGCCGACGGGGAGATCACGCATAGCGAGCGCCAGTCCGGTCATGCTGGCTACCAGTGCTACGCCGAACACCACGGTGGGAACGAGTCTGGTGAAGCCTTCGGCGCGACCCAGCGCGGTGGCCCATACTGCTTCCAGCACACCCGAGATGACGAGCAGAATCCATGACATGACAAGCCTCCTGTGGCCGTCTTGTCGCGATCCGGGTACGGCTACCCTCGTCCGGGAGCCCCGTTCGGGCTCACTGCCAAACTGTCACACCGGCAACCGGTTGGCAAGCAGGTGGTGGGTGAGGTCACCACCTGCGGCGACGATGGTCAGCCGAGCCAGGCGCGGGCGTCGTCGGCGGTCTTGCGAACCTCGTCGAGCTGCTCGGCCACACGCACACCCGCGGTACCGCCGCGGGCGCTGCGCGACGCGATCGAGCCGGGCACCGTGAGGACTTCGCGCACACCGGCGGTCAGTGCCGGATCGACAGCGGCGAATTCGGCGTCGGTCAGTTCGTCGAGGCCCACGCCGCGCGCCTCGGCCACCCGCACACACGCACCGGCCGCTTCGTGCGCGACGCGGAACGGAACACCTTGGCGCACCATCCATTCCGCGATATCGGTGGCCAGCGTGAAACCGGCAGGGGCCAATTCGGCCATCCGGTCGGTGTGGAAGGTCAGCGTGGCGACCAGGCCCGCGATGGCGGGAAGCAGGAGTTCGAGCTGCGCGACCGAATCGAACAGCGGCTCTTTGTCTTCCTGGAGGTCCCGGTTGTAGGCCAGCGGTTGGGCTTTCAGCGTCGCGAGCAGGCCGGTCAGGTTACCGATCAAGCGGCCCGCCTTGCCTCGGGTCAGCTCGGAGACGTCGGGATTCTTCTTCTGCGGCATGATCGACGAGCCGGTCGACCAGGCGTCGGCCAGGGTCACGTAGCCGAATTCCGGTGTGCTCCAGATGATGACCTCTTCGGCCATCCGGCTCAGGTCGACGCCGATCATGGCCAGCACGAACGCCGCCTCGGCGGCGAAGTCACGCGAGGAGGTGGCGTCGATCGAGTTGGCGGCCGAGGCGGTGAAATCCAGCTCGGCGGCGATCTGCTCGGGGTCGAGGCCTAGCGACGAACCGGCCAGCGCGCCCGAACCGTACGGAGAGATCGCCGCACGCTTGTCGAAGTCGCGCAGGCGTTCCAGATCGCGCAGCAGCGGGTGCGCGTGAGCGAGCAGGTGGTGGGCCAGCAGCACGGGCTGGGCCGCCTGCAGGTGGGTCTTGCCCGGCATCACCGCGTCGGGGTGCGCCGCGGCCTGGGCGACGAGCGCGTCGATCACGTCGAGCACGCCGGCGGCGACCCGACGCACACCGGCGCGCAGCCACATGCGAAACAGCGTGGCCACCTGGTCGTTTCGCGACCGGCCTGCCCGCAGCCGGCCGCCGAGCTCGGTGCCGACCCGCTCGATCAGTCCGCGTTCGAGCGCGCCGTGCACGTCCTCGTCGGAGTCGGCGGGGCCGAAGGCGCCGGAGGCGACGTCGGCGGCCAGCGCGTCCAGACCGGTCAGCATGCCCGACAGATCCTCGTCGGAGAGCAGCCCCGCCTTGTGCAGCACACGGGCGTGGGCCCGGGAGGCGCGGATATCGTAAGGAGCCAGCACCCAGTCGAAGTGCGTCGACTTGCTCAGCGCCGCCATCGCCTCGGCGGGCCCGGACGCGAAACGCCCGCCCCAGAGGGCACCGGTGTTCGTGCTGCCGCCGTCGGTCATGGTCTGCTGTCTCCTCGGTTCGATGTGATGGGGATTGTCCGACCGGCCCGATGCTCGGACCCCGGCCGACTCTTGCAGCCACCACCGTAACCAGCACCGAACAACTCGGGGTCACGGAGGTGGCGACCACGACAACGGTCGATCACACCAGCGTCCTACGTTCCCACCGACGGATTTCGCGCAACGCGCGCCCCCGATTGCGCGCAATACGCGCACCCACGGTTGCCGTCGGCCGATTCGCGAGCACATGGGTATTCACCGGGCACGCCCCGAGTGCGGGATGTAATGAACGTCTGGCGCCGTCGCCCGTGAAGTACCACAACGGTTTCCACCCGCCCGAGGCGAGCCGGAAACACCCTGTTCCGCCTCCCCGCGACCGGTCGACGACGCGGAGAGGCGGGCCTGGCTAGCTCAGGTCGCGGCGGGCGGCGACCTTCGAGG
>JACIXH010000056.1 GCA_014360565.1 Nocardia sp. | reverse complement strand
CGATCCCGCAGGAATAAGTGACCCCATCGCCAAGGCGATCGCGCAAAAATATTTGCGGGACCATGGGACTATTAGATGCCCCTCGGCGGGCAGCAGGGTTGCGCCTTCGATTGTTATTCGACGACGCCCGACGAGGCTGGCGCGAATCAGCAGTAGAAAACCGCTGAAGCATAGCCCGCTAGAGAGGTAGAAGGCGGCATGGAGCCAGTCGTGGGCAGCCGTAGCAGTGACCGCCTGGAATAGCAGAAACGCACCGAGTCCTAGCGTCATCACGAATCCGAGACATTCACGAAAGCCCATCTCGGCGTGCAATTCACGCGGCAGTGGATAGAAGCTATGTCGACTAGACATCAGCAGACTGCTGGCCCGAGTTTTGTCCCGAGATAACCGAATACCCAACTCCCGCCTGCAGCTCCCACCATTGCGGACACCGGCGCTGCCGGACCGCCGACTGTGCCCATTGCCATCCCCATTCCGGTGCTTCCGATTGTTCCGATGGTGCCGCCCACGCCGGCAACACATGCTTCTTGTGGCGTCTTTGCCGCCGCCATATCCCAGATCGTTGTTGCAATACCGATTCCAGGCCCAGCAAACTTACTGCCTGTCTTTACCCCGTCGATTGTGCTGGGGTCCAGCGCCATATTCAGAGCACCTTTACCGGCCGCCGTCTCCAGTCCGGTTACTGCTGCGCCGATTGACGTAACAGTCGGGTGTGTAAAGAATGGGCTATCGGATGGAATTGTCGCCATCTTTCCGTCCGCGTCCCATACCGTTCCGGTCGTGTTTCCGAACGAATCGGTCTTCGTGTCGATTTTTGTCTGTCCCGGAATGTCAATTGATGTCCACGTAGCACCTTTGAGGTGATTCGACCGGATAGTTTGCACGCTCGAAACCAGGTTCCCGTTGGCATCATACTTGTCAACCCGCTGCATATTGTCGCCTTGATAGCCTGCAGGCGGACCAAACGAGGTTGGGTATAGCGTTCCGGGCGGGGCTTGGTAGTTGCTGGATGCCGTGATCACTTGCGTGCTTCCATCCTGCATGGAAACCGTCTTTACTGTCGTTCCGTCCTTGGATTCCTCGACAACTCCGGCAACCGTCACGGCAGCGTCTTGGTCTCGCAAGTCTTGCTGCATCTTTTGCCCGAGCTCATGCTGTGGATCGGGGACGCCATCATCGGGTCGGGGGAAAACGGTAGCATCGTCCGGATCGAGTCGGACATCGGAGTAGCGGTAGTTGATTACCCTGAGCGCTGCGACTGCGGCATCGTCGATTTGACCGAGTTCCGTAACCAGTGGGTTCAATTGCTCTTGGAACGCGCTCTGTGCAACTCGAAGAACCTTTAGACGCTCGGCGTCCATTGGTTCCGGGTCGAGTAAGACGACCCATTTTTCGCTGACATTCAACGGTCCACTATCAATTGTCGACACTAGGGTATCGATACGACCCCGCGCCGAGGCCATGGAATTGTAATACGTATCGATAACGGCCATAGTGCTATCGGCAACATCGCCAAAAAAGGCTGCCTGCTGTGCCGTCCTTGCCAGCATAGCGGCCGCGGCGTCATGTGATGCGCCGCTCCATGCTCGCAAGTCAGGCAGGTTGTTGCAGTCAGCTCGAAGCATATGGACAGCCATCTCGACGTCCTGACCTGATTGCCAGACGTTCTTCTTGGTCTCCAGTAGATTTCCGAGATTCCATGAGGCGAGGCGAGGTCGGGAAGGAATCATGAGTCTTAGTTCTTTCCGCTCGCATTGCCGACATGGATATTGTTAAATTGTGCGGCAAGTTCTTCGTCGCTGACCTGGAAAGTATTAGCAACGGTCGCAACCGATACTCGCATCGCGAAAATTTCGTCGGTAAACTTGTTCATAGGTGTAGCGATCAATGGGCCCATCTGCTTGACCATCCATTGCGCTGCCGAACCTTCCACGGCATCGAATGAAGCGGAAACCTTGCCTGCCAGGTCTGCTGCCCGAACGCTCCCGGCTGTCTCCTCAACTTCGTTCGCGAATGTTCGAAGAATTGTCGGATCGACGTCCATTGCCCCCACCTTCCAGTATCGACTGCGCGTCGATATAGTTCTGCAGCTTTGTGTTTAACACGGTATCATCGGCCCGCGCGTCCCGGTCGGCCCAGAGCGGATCGAGGACTCTGCGACCAACTCCGCATGGCTGGCCACGGTTACCTGACAACTGGCCCGCTCGCTCATCTCTGGCGAGAGCGCCGACTGCAGTGCTACTCGACACTCTGCGAACCATCAGTCAGAGTTGCCGGAGTGCTGGCGTTGCGCGCGGCGGAGCATCGCGCCGACACCGGCAGTCATGCGGGCGCTGTCGAGTGGCTCGGCGATGATCGGGTCGCCAGTGCGGACATAATAGCGGCCGTCAGGATAGTCCATCCACCAGAACGTGCGCACCGAGTCCGTCGGTCGGGAGTCGACCGCGCCGCCCGAGTACGCCGCGATCTCACCGTGCGCCGAGCGCGGACGCCCGAACATCCGGTCGAGTTGGTCGACGGCGCTCACTGCACCGATACGGAATTCGAAGTGCTCATCCTCGGCGGCGATCCGCTCACGTCGGATCTCGATTGCTGCCCGGCGGCCAGGTCCGCACGAGGGCAACGCTGCGACCGCAGCCTCGGCAACCTGATCGGCTGTGCCGAACTTCAACACCACATCACCACCGACGTCATAGGTGGGCCCCGGCTCCTGATCGAGCGTGGCTCCTACCTCGGCACGGACAGCACCGAAAAACCGGATGATCCGAGGATTAACTTGCCCGACAAAGCCTTTCAACTCGATCCGAGCCTCGGGATCGACCAGAGTCTCCATGGCGCGCTCGATCGACGGGTCATACTGCGCGAGCAGGCTCTCCACTGCCTTTTCGCGCTCCGCCTTCAGCTCATCGAAATCCCTGATCGCCGTCCGGAATCGAAGCGGATAGGGCAGGCGGTCGCGGCCATAAGCCGACCAGAGAAGCTGGAATTCCTGCCCGGTAAATCTACTGCTCCGCACTGTCGTAATCCCCGCCGATCACTGGAGGAACGGTCTTGATCTCGCCGATTCCGGTGAGGAGTTCGCCGTTGTCCTGATTGATCAGGTAGTCGGGGACGTCTCGGTGCTCGTCGTCGCCGCTCTGACCACGTCCGGCACCCGGTGCGCCCATGCCGGGCATGCCAGCGCGACCTGTACTTGCCGCTCCGGAACGGCCTGATGTGGTGGTGGTCGCCGCGCGATCGCCCGACGGCGTCCCAGGCTGCGTGCGCCCGGGAGTGGGAGTGCCTCCGCTGCCTCCGGTTCCCGCGCCACTACCAAGCCCGCGCCCCATACCCGGGGTCGAGCCCAAGGGCGTATTCGTGGTGGGGTTTTGCGTGGATGGCGTCGCCGCTGAGGGTGTGCCGGTTTGTGCTGGGCTGGTGGCAGTCGGCGAGGCGGTCGCAGCTGCGGATGTGTCGTCGTTGGACGACCCATCGTCCGAGCCAGACGGTTGTTCTTCGGGCTGAGTGCCAGCGGCGGCGGGCTCTTCGCCCGGCATGGTGCCAGTACCGGGTGTCTCGCTGTCGGTCTCTTGTCCGCTGTTGTCGCCACCAGCGGTCCCGCCGGATGAACCGCCCGGACCGCCGCCGCCTACGACGGGCTGATCACCGCCGCCATCGACGATTTTCGGTGCGGCGGGCATGTACGGAACAGCGGTGTCGGACTGGACGGCGACTTGGCTGTACACAGTCCGCAAGATCCGACGAGACTCTTCCTCGGCCTCCTCGGTGGTGTAGTCGTCCATCTTCAGATCACCGTCGGCGGGCAACGCCTTCCCTGTGTTGCTGGGGCGCTGCGTGATTCCGGGCATCAATGCCTGTGTCTGCTCCAACCCGGTTCGCACCTCCGCGAGTTTGAGGCTGACCGCCAGGGCGGCTGCGGGCAGCGTGCTCGACTGCGCCGCGTAATTCTTCACGGCTCCCACTGCTGCCGACGCGCCTTCGCCGGACCACCCATCCTGTGCGGTGGTCGTGGCCTCGAATGCCGTATTGAACGTCGTCAGCGAAGTCGACAAATTCTGACAGATCTTGTCCCACACCTCCGACGCGTCGTGCGCGGTACTGGGCTTCATCGCCGACACCGCGTTTTGCATCTCGGCCAGAGACATTCCGTCGAAGTTGTCGGGGGTGGTGATCTGGTTCGGCTGGGTTTCGCCGTTGAAGATAGAGGAGAACTGGGCGAGATGCTGCGTCAGGTAGATGCCGCTGCGTTCTTGGTTCCACTGCTCCTGTGCGGCAATCACCTTGGCGCGGTAGTCCTCGTAGGTCATCAGTTCTCCCCGAGACCAGTGAATTGACCTGCGTTGTAGTCGTCTTGAGCCTGGTAGTTCGCGATGGCCTTGATGACCGTCTCCTTCGCTGCGGTGACGGCTTCGATATGTTGCCGAATCGCCCCATCGAGGGACCGGTCACCGCCCGAAGCGGTTTGCGAAAATTTCTTCTCCAGGATCTTGCTCGAGTTGAACGTGCCGAAGCCGGCGAGATGGTCAACAAGGCGGGTCTGCTCGAAGGCCTTTTCCAGGGCGTCGATGTGGTCGTCGCATACGCGAGCAAGGTCCCGTCCGACCTCGGGATTCAGTGACAGCTGCCCTGATTCGGCTTGTGCGGCAAGCTTCTTCCACTCAGCCGGGTCGATGTTGGCCACTACTGGCTCCCCCTTTCGCCTGTCTCAGGCGGTCGGTAAGTAAGGAACAAGAGCTTCGATGATGCGTCGAACCTCACCGCACGGCTCGCTTGGATTCTTAGCACTCACGCGGTTGCCTACGCTGAAGTCAATCATTCCGCTGGCAACCTCGATATCGATGTAGCACGCCAGGTCGGACGATGCGCCAACTGGTCGATACTGCACAGCCTTGTACGGTCCGATCGTCGTGTCGGTGAAGTCTGTGTAGTCATCGGTGCGCGCCTTGGCGTCAGCCAGTGTGTACGCTGTCGACGCTGCTGTGAAGGAGTACGTCTTCTCGGCGTCCTGCCAACCACATACTTTCCAGTCCTCGAAGTCGACCCCGGCGACGTCCCGCTCCTTGGTGGAGGTGTTGATCCCAGCCGCGGAAAGTGCAGATTCGGGCAACTCGCAGGGGTCCCAGAGGTTGGCATCCGATTCGGTGCTCGTCGTTACCGCTGGGCTGGTGGTGGTCGGCTGGGCTGTCGTGGCCGGTTCGGCGTCATTGCACCCGCCGACCAACACGCCGATGGCAGCCAGCGCTGGTACGGCCTTGTGCCATGTCCGCATGAACTTCCCCCTGAGTACGAGTCGCACCACAGCATCAACCCCGCAGCGTCTCACTGGCCGACCACTGTACCCGATCAGACAAACTACAACTTTCGTGGCAAAAGGGCGTCGACATCGTCATCCTCGTAGGTCAGGTCAAAGGGGCGACGACGCTGATCGTGCGGCCCGACGGGGTCTGGACGCGAGCCAAGCTGGAGGCCCCGTCGTGGTTGGCGACTGCCGGGACCGGTAACGTGGTGGCCAGAATCGCCGGTGCTCTCATGGCCGCCGGAATCGACGCATTCGACGCCGGCGAGATGGCGGCATTCATCCACGGCCGCGCCGCAGCGCTTGCGCACCAACACCGAGATGCGGGCCCGCTCACCGCAACGGCGGTCGTCGATGCGACTACCTCAGCGATCGGTCAGCTGCTCGCGCAACGCTCGAGGGCGGCCGACAACTAGTCCAGCCGGGGCCAGTTCGGGGTCCTCACGGTGGTCCACTCCGAGGTCCAGGCGGGGGTCCGGTCAAGCGGGACCGGTCGCGTGCTGCCGACGACCAGGTCGGAGCGCAGTCGGTGGGGCGGAAATGTCCAGGCTTCCACCGCCTGGCAAGGCATGGATAGATCGTGGGCGGCGCGGCCGAGACGATCGGCTGTCGCGGGCACGACTGTCGCAAGCAGTCATGGTCATCCTATGGTGTCGTCGGTGGGGTGTTCGGTGGCGTCCTCGGTGGGGCGGTCAAGCTGCCCCGCTTCGCGATCTGATTTGTGCAGGTGGTGGCCTATTTTTTGGGTGCGAATGGACTTCCGGATTACCCCCTCCGATAGGGGCCGGTCCACGAGTGGTGACGCCCGGTCGGCGGCATAGGGCACCGACGCCATCGTCGCCGTCGCGACGGCCGACCCCGGACGGCCCGACCGGCGGATTCTTCGACCGAACGGGCGCGGCGCCGTGGTCAAAGCGGGCGCGCTGGTCGTGGCGCTGCTCGCCGGCCTCGGCATCACCACCTATCTGACGAGAACGGAGAGCGCAGTGACACAACCCGAGCCGAGCGCGGTGCTGCCGATCGGCCTGCACCCCAGTGCCGTCGACTACGCGCGCTACCCGCTGATCGACGAAGCCACCCTGACCGCCCGTATCGCCGCAGGCGAAAGCGCCCTGCGCGAAGCAGGTTTCGCCATCGTCTCCTGTCAGGTGCCCGCCGACCCCGACGCGGCCGAAGCGGTCCTGCGTGAGTGCGCGGCAGGGGGCGAGTTCCGGGTCGCGATGATCGGCGCGGGCGTGCGGATGGCGCCCGAACACACCCTGCTGTTCGAGCGGCTGATCAATGTCGCCGCCGACCTCACACCCGGAATCCGGTTCTGTTTCAACGACTCTCCCGAAACTACGATCGACGCCCTGCACCGCTGGATCCAGCCCGGCTGAACGAGATTCGTTGCCGCGACGCTTATGCACGGTGTCGGCACACGGTGCCGATGTCACTGTCGCGTTCGACAACGATCTTCCCTCCACCGCAACGGTTGCCTTGGCCCTCGGCGGTAATAGTTGCCCGTCCGCGAGCGGTTGGTCGGCGGCGACGGTTGCCGGTCCACCACGACGATTGCCGACAACGGCTGGGTGGGTCAGCGACCTCTACTTGTGCCCGCCGCCGTGGTCGTGGCCACCACAGGTGTCCGTACGGCGGCCATCCGCGGAGGCCTGGCCCGCGCCATGGCCTTCGAGCGCCGCGAACGGACCGCACTCGTGCGGGGCGATCCAGACATGCACCATCGGGTTGCCCGAGCCGGGGTTGATGGAGTTGGGCGGGCAATTGCCCTGGGCGTCGAGGACACCGGCGACAACGGGGCCGTTGTCACCCGCCTTCCAGCACAGATTGTCGTGGACGTGCCACTGCATCAGCGAACCGCCGAAGTCGACCAGGCTCGGGTCGTCGATCTTCTTGCCATTGGCGATGTACATCGCCGAGACCAAGGTGCGGTCGGGGCCGTCGACCCGATAGACCAGCGACTCCGGGTAGGCGGGGTCGAGGAAGTTGTTGTCGCGGATGTAGCTCGTGTTGATGTAGTGCTCGTAGCCGGTCGCGGAGTCGCCGATCGAACGGAAACCGAGGGCCCCCACCGTATTCACATCCGCGAACGCGGGCAGGCCGTCGAGAGTGCTGCGCACCAGGTTGGTCGCGCGCGACTGCTGGTCCGGCGTCACACCGGTGACGCCGGACAGGTCGATCGGCTTCGTCGGATCCCAGGGGCGCGGCCAGTTCGCCTCGGTGCCGTGGTCATCGCCCGCGCTGTGATCATCGCCTACGCCGTGCGCATGGTCCCCGCCCGCTGCGTGCGCGTCCGCACTCCCGTGACTGTGCACGTGTCCGACACCGTTGAGCATCGCCGCCAGCGCGAGTACGCCCACCGCGGCGGCCGAGATCCCCGACCGCAGCGGCGGCAAGGTGGCGGCCGGCCGGAGCAGGCCGATTCCCGCGGCGATCACGGCCAACGCGCCCAACCCCGCGCACACGGTGTCTGCCACCTGCGGTGACTCCGCGGTCAACCCGGCGATCCAGCCCACATCGGCGAACCGCGTGAACGCCCACATCGCGGCTGCGAAGGCGTTCACCGCGAGCATCGCGGTCACGACGAGCTTGCGCTCGCTCAGCAGCACCGCCACCCCGGTCGCGCACTGCACCGCGGCGAGCACCACCATCAGCCGCGCCAAAGTCGCGTGCTCGGTATGCATCCCCGCCGCCATGAAGTGCACAGCGCCCGCCCCCACCGACGAGATCCCGCCGAGCAGCAGGAATCCGTTACGTCCGCTCACTTGTCACACTCCTGTCTATGGTTCGCGGCGGACGCTACTCGGCGACCGTGAGAACGTACTGCCGTACACATAAGAGATCTCTGTGATCCAGATCTCCTCGCTCGTCCCCGCAGGGAGACCGTTATGGTGGTTAACGAGTTTCGGGCCGTTGGCCATATTCGGATATGAATCTGAAAAGCAAGCAGAGTCATAGGGTTTCGGTTCGGTTCGGGGTGGCTGCCGCGGCCGCCGTGCCGCGGTCGTGGGGTCAGCGGTCCAGCGGCGGCGCTGCCGTCGGACCAGGTTGTGCAGTTCCAGCCGACGCTGGCGCGCGTACCCGGCACCAACTGCGCGGCCATCATCAATGCCGAGACGGTGCCGCAGCCGAAGGCAGGCCATCTCGGCGTGCGGGTGAAGATCGTCCAGACCGGGCAGGACTGTGCGGGCTATCGGGTGGCGGTGCGGTGGAAGAACCTCGACACCGGCGTTGAGAACGGTCAGTCCCACACGGTCGACTCCAATGGTGTCGTCAACGCGACGGACGGCGTGATCACCGGCATGGGCATGGGCCCCGGACCCGGCCGGGTCGAGGCGGAAATCGTCGCCACCGCAGACCTCTACCCGCATCACCCTGAGCTGGAACAGCTCTCGGGCCGGGCCTGGTTCACCCTCAACAAGTAGCGACCAGGCGGCAGGGGCGGATGCGAAACGGATCCGCCCCTGCCGCACTATGTTTCGAGACTGCCCGTCGGCCGAAAGCCGTGCCGGGCGGTTCGACGACTCGATGTGCCAGCCGTCCGATGTCGTCATGCGCACTGGCTACGGCAGCACTCGGCCGGAAACAGCGAACGCCGGGTGGATCGCGATGATCCACCCGGCGTCGGCCGTTGTACGAGAAGAACTTACGTGGTCGGCTCGAAAGCCTCGCCGATGATCTCGGCCTGCTCCACGGCGTGCACCTTCGACGAACCCGAGGACGGGGCCGACATGGCGCGACGCGAGATGCGGCGCAGGCGGCCGAGGCGCTCGGGCAGCACCTCGGGGAGGTTGAGGCCGAAGAAGGGCCATGCGCCCTGGTTGGCCGGTTCTTCCTGGACCCAGGCGATGTCGGTCGCGTTGGGGTACTTGGCCAGTGCCTCGTTGAGGCGGTACGTCGGGATCGGGTAGAGCTGTTCGATCCGGACGATGGCCACATCTTCGCGCTTGTGCTTTGCCTTCTCCGCGGCCAGCTCGTAGTAGAGCTTGCCCGAGGTCAGCAGGATGCGCTTGACCTTGGCGGTGTCGCCGATGCCCTGTTCGTAGGTGGGCTCGTCGAACACCGAACGGAACTTCGATTCGGTGAAGTCCTTGACGTCGGACACCACAGCCTTGTTGCGCAGCATCGACTTCGGGGTGAAGACGATCAGCGGACGACGGATCCCGTCGAGCGCGTGCCTGCGCAGCAGGTGGAAGTAGTTCGCCGGGGTGGACGGCACCGCCACGGTCATCGAGCCTTCAGCACACAGCTGCAGGAACCGCTCGATGCGACCGGAGGTGTGGTCGGGACCCTGACCCTCGTGGCCGTGCGGCAGCAGCAGCACCACGTCGGAGAGCTGGCCCCACTTGGCCTCACCGGAGGAGATGAACTCGTCGATGATCGACTGCGCGCCGTTGACGAAGTCACCGAACTGCGCTTCCCACAGCACGAGTGCGTTGGGGTTGCCGAGGGAGTAGCCGTATTCGAAACCGACGGCGGCGTACTCGCTCAGCGCGGAGTCGTGCACCGCGAACCAACCCGGATTCTCCGAGCCGATGTTGTGCAGCGGGGTGTACTCGACGGCGTTGATCCGGTCGATGATCACCGAGTGGCGCTGGGTGAACGTGCCACGACGCGAGTCCTGACCGGTCAGGCGCACATCGTGGCCCTGGTCGATCAGTGAACCGAAGGCGAGCAACTCGGCGAAGGCCCAGTCGACCTTGCCCTCGTAGGCCATCTCGCGACGCTTCTCCAGCACCGGCTTCACGCGCGGGTGCACGTTGAAACCGTCGGGCGTGTTCAGGAACGCGTCGCCGATGCGCTGCAGGACCGACTTGTCGACCGCGGTGACCACGGTGGCGGGCACCTTCTGGTCGTCCTCGACGGACTCCGACGGTTCCGGAATGTACTTCTCCAGCTCGCGGACCTCGTTGAAGACACGTTCCAGCTGGCCTTGGTAGTCGCGCAGCGCGTCCTCGGCCTCCTTCATGGAAATGTCGCCACGGCCGATCAGCGATTCGGTGTAGGCCTTACGCACCGAGCGCTTGGTGTCGATGATGTCGTACATCTCCGGCTGGGTCATCGAGGGATCGTCGCCCTCGTTGTGCCCGCGACGGCGGTAGCAGACGAGGTCGATCACGACGTCCTTGCGGAACTTCTGCCGGAAATCGACGGCCAGCCTGGCGACCCAGTCACAGGCCTCCGGGTCGTCCCCGTTGACATGGAAGATCGGCGCGCCGATGAACTTCGCGATGTCGGTGGAGTACTCGGTGGAACGGCTGTTCTCCGGCGCCGTGGTGAAGCCGATCTGGTTGTTCACCACGATGTGAATGGTGCCGCCCACGCGGTAACCACGCAGACCCGACAGGTTCAGCGTCTCGGCGACCACACCCTGACCGGCGAACGCGGCGTCACCGTGCAGCATCAGCGGCATCACCGAGAAGCCGTCGGGGCCGTCGCCCTTGTCGAGCAGGTCCTGCTTGGCGCGCACCAAGCCCTCGAGGACGGGGTCGACCGCCTCCAGGTGCGAGGGATTCGCGGTGAGCGAGACCTCGATCTCGTTGTCGCCGAACATCTGCAGGTACTGGCCGTGCGCACCGAGGTGGTACTTCACGTCGCCGGAGCCGTGGGTGGCTGCCGGGTTCATGTTGCCTTCGAACTCGGTGAAGATCTTCGAGTACGGCTTGCCGACGATGTTGGCGAGCACGTTGAGGCGACCGCGGTGCGGCATGCCGATGATGACTTCGTCCATGCCGTACTCGGCGCACTGGTCGATGGTGGCGTCCATCATCGGGATGACGGCTTCGGCGCCTTCGAGCGAGAACCGCTTCTGGCCGACGTACTTGGTCTGCAGGAAGGTCTCGAACGCCTCCGCGGCATTGAGCCGGTTCAGGATGTACTTCTGCTGGGCAACGGTCGGCTTGACGTGCTTCTGCTCGACCCGCTCCTGCATCCACTTGAGCTGATCGGTCTCGAGGATGTGGGTGTACTCCACACCGACGTGGCGGCAGTACGCGTCGCGCAGGATCGAGAGCACATCGCGCAGCTTCATCCGCTCCTGGCCGTGGAAACCGCCCACGTCGAAGGTGCGGTCGAGGTCCCACAGGGTCAGGCCGTGCTGGGTGACGTCGAGGTCGGGGTGGCTGCGGAACTTGTCCTTGACCAGACGCAGCGGATCGGTGTCGGCCATCAGGTGCCCGCGGTTGCGGTAGGCCGCGATCATCTCGAGCACGCGCGCGCTCTTGTCGACACCGCGCGCACTGATGTCCTTGCGCCAGCGGATCGGCTCGTACGGCACGCCGAGGCCGTGGAAGATCTCGTCGTAGAACTCGTCGGAGATCAGCAGATTGTGAATGGTGCGCAGGAAATCGCCCGACTCGGCGCCCTGGATGATGCGGTGGTCGTAGGTCGAGGTCAGCGTCATCAGCTTGCCGACGCCGATATCGGCGATCCGCTCGTCGCTCATGCCCTGGAACTCGGCGGGGAACTCCATCGCACCGGCGCCGATGATCGCGCCCTGGCCCGGCATGAGGCGCGGCACCGAGTGGACGGTGCCGATGGTGCCGGGGTTGGTGAGCGAGATGGTGACGCCGGCGAAATCGTCGGCGCCGAGCTTGCCCTCACGGGCGCGACGCACGACGTCTTCATAGGCCGCGTGGAACTGACCGAAGCTCATGTCTTCGGTTTCCTTGATGGCGGCCACGACCAGGGAGCGGGTTCCATCCTTGCCCGCGAGGTCGATCGCCAGGCCCAGGTTGGTGTGGACCGGGGTGACCGAGTTCGGCTTGCCGTCGATCTCGGCGAAGTGGCGGTTCATGTTCGGGAACGCCTTGATTCCCTGCACGATCGCGTAGCCCAGCAGGTGGGTGAACGAGATCTTGCCACCGCGGGTGCGCGCGAGGTGGTTGTTGATCACCAGGCGGTTGTCGATCATGAGCTTGGCCGGGATCGCGCGCACCGACGTAGCGGTGGGGATCGTCAGCGAGGCCGACATGTTCTTGGCGATGGCGGCGGCGGGGCCGCGCAGCACCTTGTTCGCCGGCCCGGCGGCAGCAGCTGCCTTGGGCGCGGTCGTGGTGGCCGGTGCGTTGGACACCGGTGCAGGTGTGGTCTGCGGTGCGCGCACGGTCTTGGCGGCCGGAGCTGGGGCCGGAGCCGGAGCGGGGGCCGCAGCCGCAGCGGGCTTCGGCGGTGCTGTTGCGACCACGGCCTTGGGGGCCGGGGTCTGAGCGGCTGCCGCCTTGGGTGCTGCGGCGGCCGCGGGAGCTGTGGAGGTGGCCGGTCCCTGGCTGTTACCGGATTCGGTAGCTTCCGGGGTGTAATCCGCGAGGAACTCGTGCCAACTCGCGTCGACCGAGGACGGGTCCTGTTTGAACTTCTGATACATCTCGTCGACTAGCCACTGGTTCTGTCCGAACTGGGAAGTTGAGCTGCTCACAGCTGGTGTTCGCCTCATTTCGTTCTTCGCGCTGCGACGTTTGTGACGTGCCCGGCAGGGGTATCAGCGGATGGCTGCCGATGCGCCCTCACCGAGCATATGCCCAGCGGCTGACAGGCGTCGCTACCGGTCTTGGGTCGACCCTATGCCCTCTGCCTCCAGCCCCGCCGCCCAGAGTCGGGAGTAAGGACCGTTACCGGCGAGTAGGTCCGACGGCGTGCCGAACTCCACGATACGGCCGTGTTCCACCACGGCAACCAGATCGGCGCGTGCCGCGGTCGCCAGACGATGCGCGACCACCACGGTCGTGCGTCCCCGTGCCAGCGATCGGCTCGCGACCAGCACCGACGCCTCGGTTTCCGGGTCGAGGGTCGAGGTGGCCTCGTCGAGGAGCAGCAGGTCGGGATCGACCAGCTGCGCCCTGGCCAACGCGATCAGCTGGCGTTGCCCGGCGGAGAGCCCGCGACCGCGTTCGCCGACCGGATGACGCATTTTCCGGGGCAGACCGTTGATCATTTCCGACGCGCCGACGGAATCGGCCGCTGTCGCGATGTCCACCGGTGTGGCAAATGTTTGCCCGAATGCAATGTTGCTCGCCACGTCGCCGGTGAACAAGTGAACTTCCTGCGGCACGATTCCCAGCCGCGAGCGGTAGTCGGTGAGCACGAATTTCCGCAGATCGACGCCGTCGACCCGGATGGCGCCCGCCGCCGGGTCGGGCGGGAGGTCGTAGAGCCGGGCGAGCAACTTCACGATGGTGGACTTTCCCGCGCCGGTCGGGCCGACGAGGGCCAGCGTCGCGCCGGCGGGGACGGCGAAGGTGACGCCGTCGAGGGCGGGGGCGCTCGCACCCGGATATCGGAAGCCGACGTTGTCGAAGACGATCTCGCCGCGGAGCCTCTCGATGGCCACCGCGTCGGGCGGATCGGCGGCGATCGACGACTCGGTACGCAGCAGGTCGCCGATCCGGCGCAGACCGACTCTGGCCTGCTGATAACCGTCGAACACCTGCGAGAGATCCTGGATGGGGCTGAACAGCAGACCCAGATAGAGGACGAAGGCGACCAGCGTTCCCGTGGTCGTGCGCCCCTCGGCCACGGCATTGGCGCCGAGGTAGACCACGACCGCGAGGGCGAGATCGGCCCAGGCCAGACCGAAGGAGAAGTAGGCCGCGATCGCACGCTGAGCTCGGATCCGCGCATCGCGGTACCGGTGCGAGTATTCGGCGAAGCGACGCGCGGCGGTCGGCTCGTTGCGCGCGGCCTGCACGGCGCGCAGGCCCGCGATGTTTTCCTGGAATCCGGCGTTGACCACCGAAACCCGTTCACGCGAGACGGTGTAGGCCACCGAGGACACCCGCCGGAACAGCAGGGTGGCCACCAGCATCGGCAACACGGCGACCAGGACGACCACAGCCAGCCCGGCGTCGATGAAGAACAGTCCGATGGCGACGCCGATCAGGGTGATCAACGCTACGAGCCCGGTGGCGACCCCGGTCTGCAGGAACGTCGACAGCGCGTCGACGTCGGTGGTCATCCTGGTCATGATGCGGCCGGACAGTTCGCGTTCGTAGAAGTCCAGGCCGAGCCGCTGCAACTGGGCGTAACTGCGCACCCGCAATCCGAACAGCACTCGCTCGCCCGTGCGCGCGGTGAGCACGGTGACCACGGCGCCGACGACCAGTCCGCCCAGCACCAGCCCGATCCCGATCACCCCCGAGCGGACGAGCGCGGTGTCGTCACCGGCGGTGACGCCGGTATCGATGGCATAGCGGACCAGCGGCGGGAAGGCGATGCCGAGCAGGGCGTCGACGATGAGCAGCGCGACGACGACGCACACCAGGCCGCGAACCGGGCGCAGCAGTGCGCGCAGGCCGAAGTCCGGCTGGGGTGCGCGCAGGTCGCCGGGCAGGGCGGGTTCTTCCTCGGCCGGGGGCAGCGCGTCGACCGCGGCGCGCAGTTCCGGAGTTTCGCTGAGGTCCTTCGACGCCGACGCCATCGAGCGCGGTTTGCCCGCGTCGGCGCGTGGTTTGCTCAGATCGGTGGTCGTCTGCATCACTGTGCCGGTGGGCGCGGGCAGCCGGATGACCCGGTCGGCCTGGGCCAGAGTCGATTCGCGGTGCGCCAGGATGAGTGTGGTACGGCCGCCCGGATCGGGCAGTCGACGGAAGATCTCGGCCTCGGTGACGGCGTCGACCGCGGAGGTGGCGTCATCGAGCACCAGCACGCGTGGGCGGGTGAGCAACACCCTGGCCAAGGCGATGCGCTGGCGTTGCCCGCCCGACAGGGTCAGCCCGCGTTCGCCGATGACGGTGTCGTAGCCCTCGGGCAGCGCGGCGATGAAATCGTCCGCGGCGGCGGCCGTCGCGGCGGCCCGGATCTCGGCGTCGGTGGCCTCCGGCCTGCCCAGTGCGATGTTGGCGGCGATGGTGTCGGAGAACAGGAACGGGTCGTCGAAGACGACACCGACCGCGCCGCGTAGCTCGTCGGCGCGCAGATCGGCCAGGTCGACGCGGGTGCCGTCGGCGCCGACGAGAGCGATACGGCCCGCATCGGGTGCGTAGAAGCGGGGGAGCAGCAGCGAGAGCGTGGACTTGCCCGAACCCGCGGGGCCGATCACCGCGACCGTCTCACCGGGGCGCACCGTGAGATCGAGTTCCTGCAATACCGGTTGATCAGGCTCGAAACCGAAACTCACAGCATCGAATTCGATCCCGAGCGGGCCCGGCGGTAGCTCGGCGGGGTCGTCGGGATCGACCAGGATCGGCGCCGCGTCGATCACTCCGAAGACCCGGTCGACGGCGGCCTTGGTGAGTTGACCCATGATCACCACCGACGTGATCGTGCGGGCCGAGGACGTCATCGTGGCGAGGTAGGCGGTGAACGCGAGGAAGGTGCCGATGCCGATCGCGCCGTGCGAGGCGAGTACCCCGCCGACGATGATCACCGCCACCAGCCCGGCCTGCGGTAGCGCCGACACCACCGGCGCGAACCTGGCATTGATCCGCGCGGCGCGCATCCGCTCGGCGAACAGCAGACGACCGTGGTCCTCGAGGATGTCGACCATCCGCGATTCCTGGCCGAAGCCCTTCACCACCCGGACCCCGGTCACCGTCTGCTCGACGTGTTCGGCCAGGTCGGCCGCGCGCTGCTGCGCCGACCAGGTCGCCGCGTAGAGCCGAGGCCGCATCCGCAACACGATCACCGCCATCGCGGGCGCGACCAGCAGGGCGGCCAGTGCCAGCGGTGGGCTCAGCCACACCATCACCACCGCCGACAGCACGAATTGCAGTACCGCCAGCCCCGACCACGGCACCATCGCCAGCAGGCCCTGCACCAATTGCAGATCGGTGATCGACCGCGACACCACCTGCCCGGTGCGGATCGCGTCCTGGCCCGCGCCGTCGAGCCGCTGAAGTGCGGCGAGCAGTGAAATGCGAAGACCGTGCTGCACTTCCAGCGACAGCTTGCCCGCCCAGAGCCTGCGCGCGAAGGTGACCGCGAAGCGGGTCACGGCCAGGACGGCGAGCAGGGCGGCGGCGCCGCCGATCACCCCGGTATCGCCTACCTGAGCGGCGTCGACCGCGCCTTTGGTGGCCAGCGGCGCGGCGATCGCGACGGCGGCGCCTGCCAGCACCGAGGCCGCGATTCCCGCCAGCAGTCGTGGATGTTCCCAGCACAGGCGCCACAGCCTGCGGATCCATCCGGAAGATCCCGCTGTCGCGGGCACTACAGGTCTCGGTTGCGCAGGTCCCACCACCCGGCGGCGCCGACCGCTGCGGTCCACAGCAGCAACATCACCAGTGCCGCCGGCGTCGGCGCGAAGACCTCGGCCTCGTCGAACGAGCCCGCGCTCACGCCGGCCACGGTGGCCGAGACGGGCAGCATCGCGGCCAGCCACCCCGCTCCGAAACCTTTGGCCACCACCCAGATCAGGGGTTCGAGGGCGAATGCCCAGCCGAGCACCAGCCACGCCGCGCCGCTGAAGGTGCGCAGCAGCAGCCCGATGCCCGCGCCGAGCACGGCCCAGCACATGGCCACCAGCAGCCCGGCCGCGAGCACCTCGATCAGCTGCCAGCCGAGTTCGAATTTTCCGCGCGCCGCGACGAGCAACACCAGCAAGCTCACCAATTCGGCGGCCAGCGCGACGGCGAAAGCGAAAGCCGCGGTCGCGGCGTATTTCGCGGTGACCAGCCGGTCGCGGTCGGGCGCGAACAGCACGGTCAGGGCCATGGTCTTGTGCCGGTATTCACCGCCGGTCGAGGCGATGCCGAGCAGCGCGGCGACCACGAAGACCGCGACCGTTCCCAGATAGAGTCCGACCGTGGCGGCGCCGGTGGCGGGCTGACCCTTGGGATCGGCGGGCCCCGACATGATCGCGGTGATCAGCGTCGCGACCAGCGCCAGCGCGACCGGCGCGGCCAGCAACAGCCGGGTCTGGCGCAGCGCGACGATCTTGCGCGCCTCGGTCTCGATACCGGGCACCAGATCGGCGGGGATCACGGAGGTGGTCATCGGGGCATCCCATACGAGGTCGGTGCCGGGGCGTACGCGGCGGGATTCGGCGTCGGCACGGTGTGCCGGTGCCGGCGCGGTTTGGTCAGCGATGCCAGCACCCGATCGGGGTGGATGGGATCGGCGACGATACTGCCGATCCGCACCTGCGCGGCTTCGGCGATCGAGCGGATGTCGGCTTCGCTCGCTTCGGCAACGGCGAGACGGCCGTCCGGGCGCATGACCGCGTCGGTGAATCCGTGGCCTGCCAGCGCGGTCGCCAGCGCGATGGACGGGGACGCGGCGACCACGAGGCGATCGGGATGGCCACGGCGCAATTTGGCCGGAGTGCCCTGCCAGACAACGGTGCCTTCGCTCAGCACCACGAGGTGATCGGCGCTGGGCACCACATCGGCGAGTGCGTCGGAACTCACCAGCACGGTGCCGCCGCGGTTCGCGTGCCTGCGCAGTAGCTCGTGCAACCAACCTCGTTCGATGCTGTTCGCACCGGCGAACAGGTCATCGAGAACGAGCACCGGGGGATCGGCCAGTAGTGCCATCGCTACGGCCAGGCGAGTCTGCTGAACCGGATGTAATTGGGCGACAACAGTTTCGGCGATGGCGGTGAGGCCGGTTTCGTCCAGTACGGTGGCGACCCGGCGCCGGGACACCCCGGCCACCGGCGCGTAGCAGAGCAGTTGATCGCGCACCGTGCGAGCCGGATGTAGTCCACGCGGACTCAGCACGGCCCCCACCGCGGCGGGGCCACGGTTCGGTCCATCGATACTGCCCGTGGTCGGCTGCTGCAGACCGAGCACCATCTGGAGCACCGTCGACTTGCCCGCCCCCGCGGGCCCGACCAGCGCGGTCACCGAACCGGCGGGCACCGCGAAGTCGATCTCGTGGACCGCGCTCACCAGGCCGAACTGTTTGCCTGCCCCACGCACGAGCACGGCATCACTGCCGCGGCCGTTGCTCACTTCTCGGTCACCTTGTTGGTGCCGATGGCGGGCAACGGATCGGCATCGATCACGTTGTGCAGCGGAGTGCGCCACGCTGCGGGCGCGGGACCGAAGGCCTTGTGCGCGTTCTCGATCGTCACCTTGCCGAGCGCCCGGTTGCCCGCGCCGCCGATGGCGGCGCCGATTCCGGCGGGCAGCACCTTGCCCGCCATCAGCGCGACCCGCTTGGTGATGAACCGCTTCATGAACTGCTGCAGCAGTTTGCTGTTGATCCCGCCGAGGCCGGGAACCTTGCCTGCCAGCGCGCCCGCCCAATTCTTCGACTGGGTGCTCAGCCCCTTCTGCACGATCGCCATCCCGGCATCGCCGAGAACCACGGCCAGCACCAGTGCGCGCCTGGCTTCCTTGTTCTCGGGCTCGATGCCGTGCACCGCGGCCTGGGCCAGCGTGAACAGGGCCGAGGCCTCCATGAAGAACACGGTCTCGGCGCTCACGGCCCCCAGCGCGGCGATCGTGCCGACACCGGGAACGGCAGCGGTCGCGCCGACGGCCGCGCCGCTACCGGTGACGGCGAGCAGGTACTGCTTCTCCAGCCGAGTCACGAGCTGAGCGGGACTCTCCCCGGGATGACGCTCACGCAGGAACTCGACATACCGGCGCACGGCAGGCGCCTGCAGCTTCGACCCGGTGTCGAGTACATCGACCACGGCTTTTTCGATCGCGTTCTTGAACACGGCGTCGTCCTCCTCTTCGCCCCAACGAGTCGAACTGTAGGGCACTCGCGCACCCGAGAGCTCATCATGCCAACGACCACCGACAGCCCGCGGTTCCGTGATGCGCGCGACGGTTTTCTCCCGCCCCGCGGCTGGCACTGTCGGCGTGGGGGCCTGAGTTCTACGCTGACCCGATGAGCGAAACCGAGCCAACCCGACTCATCCGCGAGCGCACCGAAGCCGGTGCCGAGGTCGCGACGATCACGATCGACCACCCGCCGCTGAACCTGTTCGATCGCGCACTCATCGACGCACTGATCGCCGATATCGCCGCGGTGCGCGCGCAGCCGCCGCGCGCGTTGCTGATCAGGGCCGAAGGCAAAGTCGTCTCGGGCGGGGTCGATGTGAACATCTTCGACGGCCGCACCGTCGAGGAGGGCGCGCAGCTGTGGCGTGAGCTGTTCGAGCAGATCATCCACCCGCTCGAGGCGCTGCCGTGTCCGGTGGTGTTCGCCGCCCACGGCCTCACCCTGACCGCGGCCTTCGAGATGTCGCTCGCGTGCGACATCATCCTGGCCGCGCCGAAGGCGAAGTTCGGGCTGGTGGAGACCGTCGTGGGGCTGACGCCGTCGATGGGCGGGCCGCAGCGGCTGGCCGAGCGCGCGGGTTCGGGCCGGGCCCGCGAGTTCGTGATGACCGGCGACCTCTACAGCGCCGCGACGATGGCCGAGTGGGGTGTGGTGAACGCGATCCACGACGACCTCGGGACCGCCGCTCGCGCGCTGGTCGACCGGCTCGCCGACGGCCCGACCCGGGCACACGCCGCGACCAAGCAGATCATCGAGGCCTGGCGTTCCGGCGGTGTGGCACACGCTGATTCGGTGACGCCGAAGGTTTCCGGCGAGCTGTTCGACACCGCCGATCTGCGTGGTGCGGTCCGCAGCTTTCTCGAGGTCGGACCGGGAAAGGCGACCTATCGCGGCGAATGAGCGCGCCGAGTGCCTGACAGCAGTGTGATCCACGTCATATAGTCACAGGGCGGCTGTATCGACGTACGGAGGTCCCGGATGGGTCATGGCGAGCACGAACCGGGCGCGGCCGTCTTCGAGTTCCCCGCCACCAGTGCGGCAACGCAGCTGCGGCGGGGCTCCGACGGCGTACTGCGCTACGGCGACCTCAATCCGGCCCTCACCGAATTACTCGACCTGCGCGTGCACTCGTTCGCCAACCGGGAGGCGGTCGTCGAGGTCGGCGGCCCGCGCCTGACCTACCGCGAACTCTGGCACAGCGCCTCGCGGATCGCCGGCGGGCTGCAGGGGCACGGCATCGGCTACGGCGATCGGGTCGCGGTGCACATGCCGGCCGGGGCGCGTTGGGTACAGGCCTTTCTCGGCGCGCTGCTCTCGGGTGCGGTGCCGGTGCTGGTCCCGGACGCCCTGCCCGCCGCGCTCGCCGAGCGGGTCATCGCCGACAGCAGAGCCGATTTCGTACTCGGCCCCGACGGTCCGCTACCCGACAGCACCGCCTATATCGATGACGGCGCGGCGCTCGATGATCCGGCCCTGCTCTGCTACACCGGGACTGCGGCAGGCCGGCCGCTGCCCGCCGGTGTCGAGCTGACCAACGAGAACCTGCTCTCCGCGGTGTCGTCGGTGGTCGGCGCGCTCGGACTACCCGCCGAGGGGCTGCGCAACCTGGTGCTACTGCCGCTTGCCCACGCCAGCGGTTGCGTGGACCAACTGCTGCCCACGTTCGCGGTCGGGGGCACGGTCGTCCTCGCGCCGGGTGCGCGCCGCCTCGCCGACGTGCTGGTCAGCGAGCGGATCGACACGGTCTCGGGCACGCCGCGGATCTTCGCCGGATTGGTCCCCGAGCTGGTGGCCCGGCGCGCGGGCGCCGGTGTGCGCCGGGTCAGCAAGGCCTGTCATCGCTCCGAGCGCGCCGCCGCGGCGGCGCCCGCCACGCTCACGGCGGCGCTGCGCGGACTGTTCCCCGCCGCCAGGCAGTGGTCGGTCTGGGGCGCCACCGAGACCAGCGGCATCGGCTTGGCGGTCGACGACACCGAACTCGACGACACCGCGTCGGCCCTCGGATTCGCCTTCGGCGGAACCGAATTGGCCCTGTCGGGTCCGCAGGCGAGCGCCGGTCGCGGCGAGTTGCTCTGCCGCGGACCGAATGTCAGCCGTCGCTACTGGAACAACCCCGACGCCTCGGCGGCCCGTTTCAGCGGAAGCTGGTTCCACACGGGCGATTTCGTCAGCATCGATGCCGATGGACTGGTTCGGCTCGATCAGGCCCGCCGCGTCAGCGGGTTCTGAGCAGGATCAGTTCGCGCCTGCGGTCACACGAGCCTGGCTCGCAGGGCCGCGCGCAGGTCGCCGGTGAGGCCGACCGCGGTGAGGTAGTTCTCGATGTCGCCGTGGTTGTCGCGCACACTCGCGTCGGCGGTGCGCAGGTATTCCTCGCGCACGCCGAGCAGGTCATCGGAGAGCGCCTCGCCGTTGCCGATCTTCGGTTCCAGCAGCGTGCGCAGGGGTTCGACCGCGGCATTGCTGGCCAGGAAGTCGGCGTACACGTCGTGCTCGGTGACGCCGACCGCGCGCAGCAGCGTGGCCACCGCCCAGCCGGTGCGGTCCTTGCCCGCCGCGCAGTGCACCAGCACCGCGCCGTCGCCGCGCACGATCGAGCCCGCCAGTTCGGCGATCGCGGTATGCGCCTCGGGCAGCGAGGGGAACGCGCGGTAGACCTCGATCATGTGGTCGAACGCCGAGACGGTCTTCGCCTCGTGCGGCGGCGCCTCCTCCATCCGCGAATCGAACGGCGTCACATGCAGGCGCACATCCTCGGGCAGGGTGTCGTGGCCGATGTGGTCGATCTCGACGATGCCGCGCAGATCGTGCACATCGGTGACCCCCCATTCCCGCAAGGTGTCGTGGCCCGCGTCGTCCAGGCCGCTCAGCTGGGCCGATCGCAGCAGCACGCCGGGGCGAATTGTGGTGCCGTCGGCGGTGCGAAGGCCGCCCACATCGCGGAAATTGAAGGTGCCGCTGAGTGCGAACTGGTCGGCAGGAGGCGAGAGAGTCACCTGACCAGGTTATCGGCGACTCCGCCGGCGCCGCGCCCGAGTTCGCAGATCGGTCATCGGATGTGTTGCCTACGTTCCGGTCGGTGCCACTGTGCGGTCGCCCACACGCAGCGGGGTCGGCCGATACCCACTTGTACTATTGATCAGATGCGCGGATTCCGGCGCGGGGGTGCTGGATATCCAGGAATGCGAAACATTGAGGCCGTATGGTCGGTTTTACAAAAGGTCGCATTCGGGTAACAAAACAATCTTTCAGTCTGAAAAGGGTGCCTGAACCAGTTCATGTTTCCTGAAAATCTTCTAAGATCGAGCTCGGTGACCACCAAGCTCGCATCGCCGCGGGCAGCGATATTTGTTGCCGAGGAGTCGTCGTTGAGCGCCAGTCGTGAACTAACCGAAATTTCGCTACGGCCCGCCGTATGTGAAGCCGTCGAACAAGCTGCCGCCAGTTCGGACGCCACCGGTGTTCGGGCGCTGCGGGTGTACTTACACGCTGGGCTCAGCACCTACTGGCCGCTGGTGAAGGCAGCGCCGACCCGGCGAATAGCCGCCTACGAAGCCGCGTTGCAGACCTTGCGTGAGCGGTGGACGCCCTCGGGTGAAACCATCGGCGATCCGACCGCTGTCGCGATGTTCCGCGAGATGGACGACGAGGCCGCCGACTTCCTCGGGGTGTGCGCGCGCCTGTCCGGTACCCAGTGGCTGGAGCCGGTCGATTCGGTCGCGGGCTACCTCGTGTCGGTGTTCCACGGCTCGGTGCTGCGCTGGCTGGCCGACGGCAATGACGAGACCATCCTCGTGGTGATAGACGATCTGGTCGGCTGCCTGACCTTGAAGGCGGTCGAGAGCTGACCCGCAGTGCTGGACGATTGACCAAATAGGTGGTTCAGTAGTGGAGTGACCCAGACGACATCGCTGCACCATCTGCACGCGGCGACCGCGGAGCTCGACCCGCCGCTGGCCGCCGTCGACCTGACCGCGCTCGATCGCAACGCCGCCGACCTGGTTCGGCGTGCGAACGGCACCGCGGTGCGGGTGGCCAGCAAATCGGTGCGCTGTCGCGCCGTGCTCGAGCGGGTGCTCGGCGACGGTCTCACTGCCCGCGACGGCTTCGCCGGAATCATGGCGTACTCGTTGCGCGAGGCCATCTGGCTGGTTCGCCTCGGCGCCCGCGATGTCCTGCTCGGCTATCCGGCGCTCGACCGCGCCGCCCTGGCCGAACTCGCCGGCGCGCCCACCCTGCTCGCGGCGATCACGCTGATGATCGACGATGTCGCGCAGCTCGAACTCACCCGCGCCGCGTTGGGCACCGATCTGGTCCATCCCCGCGTCTGCATCGATGTCGACGCCGCGTTGCGTATCGGCCCGCTGCACCTGGGTGCGCGCCGCTCGCCGGTGCGCAGTCCCGAAGAGGCCGCCGAGCTGGCCGCGCACGCGCGGCGCCGCGGGTTCGAGGTAGTCGGTGTGATGACCTATGAATCGCAGATCGCCGGGTTGCCCGACAGCAATCCCGCGGTTCGCGTGGTGAAACGTCTGTCCGCCGTCGAGATCGGACGCAGGCGCACCCGAGTGCTCGACGCGGTGCGCGCGGTGGTGGGGCCACTGCAGATCGTCAACAGTGGCGGCACCGGATCGATCGAGGTCTCCATCACCGACCCCGGCGTCACCGAGGTAACGGCGGGTTCCGGCCTCTACGTGCCGACCCTGTTCGACCACTACCGCTCGTTCACCCCCCGGCCCGCGCTGTTCTTCGCCACCCCGGTGCTGCGCAAACCCGCCCCGACCATCGCGACCGTCTTCGCGGGCGGCTACATCGCTTCGGGTCCAGCGGGTGCGAGCCGCGTACCGGTTCCGGTGTGGCCCGCCGGCTTGAAACTGCTCGGCTCCGAAGGCGCGGGGGAGGTCCAGACCCCGCTGGCCGGGGGTGCGGAACTCGAGATCGGCGATCGTGTCTGGTTTCGCCACGCGAAGGCGGGCGAGCTGTGTGAACGCTTCGCCGAGATCCACCTCGTCGATGAATCCGGAACGCGCACAACGGTTCCCACTTATCGAGGCGAAGGGCAATGCTTCGGCTGAGACAGCCGCTGCGGTCGCAGTGACCGTCGCGGCGGTCCAATCGGAGGCCGCCCGGGCGCCGACGCCTCACCGCAGCAGCTCGATGACTTCCTCGTCCTCGAGTTGATGGAAATCCTGATACGCCATGCCGACTCCGCCCAGGTCGGCGGGCGTCCACAGACACACCAGTTCATCGCACTCGCGCTCCACCCGTCGCGCTGCCTCGGGCGAGGACACCGGCATCGCCACCACCAGCCGGTCGGGCCGCTGCGCACTCGCCACCCGGCACGCGGCCACCACCGTCGCCCCCGTCGCCATCCCGTCGTCGACGATCACCACCGTGCGCCCCGTCATCGGAATCGGGTCGCCGTCACGCAGTACCGACTGACGACGGTGCAGTTCGGCGCGCTCGGCCTGTTCCACCTCTTCGAGCGCCTCGGCGCTCACCCCGCTGTGATCGACGACGTCACGATTGAGCACCAGCAGTCCGCTCTCCCCGAGCGCCCCCATCGCCAGCTCCGGCTGCGACGGCAAGCCGAGTTTGCGCACCAGCAGCACATCGAGTTGGCCACCGATCGCCGCGCTCACCGCCGCCGCCACCGGCACACCCCCGCGTGGCAACCCGAGCACCAGCGGCCGGGTGGCCCGCAGGTGTTCCAGGGCCGTGCCGAGGGCGCGGCCCGCTGCCGCGCGGTCCGGGTACACCATCACTTCGAACGCTACTCCGCTCCCGGCGCCTCGGAAATAACGAAACGTCGCAGCGAGAGGCTGGGATTGGCGGTGCGCACCCTGGCCAGGTGCGCCAAATCGACCATCGTGGCGAGCACGCCCGGCTCGTCGCCGAGTTCGGCCAGCACCGTCCCGGCGGGATCGACGATCATCGAAGCGCCCGCCCCGCGCGGCCCGCACTGATCGGCCGCCGCCACGTACACCGTGTTCTCGATGGCGCGCGCTCGCAGCAGCGTCGTCCACTGGTCGACTTTGGCCGGCCCCGGAATCCACTGGGCAGGCAGGAGCAACACGTGCGCGCCCGCCGCCGCGACACGCCGACATCCCTCCGGGAATCGGAGATCGAAACAGGTCTGCATGCCGAATATCACATCGTCGACAGCGAATGTCGCAGGCGCGACGAGCGGGCCTGCCTCCACCACGTCCGATTCCAGATGCCCGAACGCGTCGTACAAATGCACCTTGCGATACACCGCGACGCGTTCGCCGTCGGGCCCGTGCGCGACGAGCGTATTGCTGATCCGGCTCGCCCCAGGGGCGGGCAGCTCCACCACACCGGCCACCAGGAACACCCCGAATTCGGCGGCCAGCGCTGCGAGTCCGGTGGTGAAAGGGCCGTCGAGCGGCTGCGCGATCGCCACCACACGCTCGTCGAGACGGGTCACCGCGAACATCGAGTACTCCGGGGCGACCACCACGCGCGCACCGGCCGCGGCCGCCGTCCGCACGTGTTCACGCAAGGTCGACAGGTTCGTTTCGGGGTCGGTTCCAGGGGCGAACTGGACCGCCGCGATCCCTACTGTCACCGGGTGAAGTTTCTGATGTGCTGACCCTTCGCGCAGTTGCATAGGTCTCACCGTATTCACCTGGTGGTTGGGGCAGCTACCGCCAGGCAGTAAACTGGTGGTCAATGGATACAAATGAGGTCGACAGCGTTCCTGCCGACGACGACAGGAACGACACCGGCCCGACTTTCGCCGATCTCGGGATCGATGACCGCGTGCTGCGGGCCATCGCCGATGTGGGCTACGAGACGCCGTCCCCGATTCAAGCGGCGACGATTCCCCCGCTGCTCTCCGGCGCCGACGTAGTCGGCCTGGCGCAGACCGGCACCGGCAAGACCGCGGCATTCGCGATCCCCATCCTGATGAACCTGGACACCGCGCAGAAGAAGCCGAGCGCGCTGGTGCTCGCGCCGACGCGTGAGCTCGCGATCCAGGTGGCCGAGGCGTTCGGCAAATACTCCTCGCACATCCCGGGTCTGCACGTGCTGCCGATCTACGGCGGGCAGAGCTACGGCGTCCAGCTGTCGGGTCTGCGCCGCGGCGCGCACGTCGTCGTCGGTACGCCCGGCCGCGTGATCGATCACCTGGAGAAGGGCACGCTGGATCTTTCGGAGCTGCGCTACCTGGTGCTCGACGAGGCCGACGAGATGCTCAAGATGGGCTTCCAGGAAGACGTCGAGCGCATCCTGCGCGACACTCCCAAGGACAAGCAGGTCGCGCTGTTCTCGGCCACCATGCCGGGCGTGATCCGCAAGATCTCCAAGCAGTACCTCAACGACCCGGTCGAGATCACGGTCAAGTCCACGACTCAGACCAGCTCCAACATCACCCAGCGCTATGTGCAGGTCTCGCATCAGCGCAAGCTCGATGCCCTCACTCGCGTGCTCGAGGTCGAAGCCTTCGAGGCGATGATCATCTTCGTGCGCACCAAGCAGGCCA
>JACIXH010000055.1 GCA_014360565.1 Nocardia sp. | reverse complement strand
TGAGATCAAGATTCACACCGAATCGGGGTCCTACAATGCGGGCGCTGGACAGTTCGTGTGGGGGCGCAAGGATCAGCGGCACACCTATGAGGTCGTCGGAGAAGAGGCGCGAATTCTCGTGGTATTCGTGCCGGGACCGGCCGCCAGTTTCGAGCCCGGCGGCGGTATCGACAAGTATTTCTACGAAGCTCGTGATCGAGAACTGCGCACGCCCGAGCAGCTCATGGCAGAAGTAGAGAATCTCAAGACGAATTACGGCTTGGAAATGTTCCCTGAGCTGCCCCACCCCCGGGACGCCCAAGCCTGAACGTCCGAGCCTTGAATCGCCAATTCGCTACTTTGGAGTATCTGTGACTACAAACGGTGTCCCTCTCGAAACCGTTCCGCACTGGATCGCCGGCGCTCCCGTGGGTTCGGCAGCCGGGACAAAATCGGAAATCGTCGACCCAGCGACGGGTCATGCCATGCGGACCGTCGAGCTGGGGGGCGCTGAGATCGTCGACCAGGCTGTCGCCGCCGCACGAAGCGCAGCACAAGGGTGGGCATCGACTCCGACCCCCGTTCGGGCCACCGTCCTGCTGGCGTTCCGCTCACTGCTGCTGGAACACGCCGAGGAGCTGGCGTCGATCATCACCGCGGAGCAGGGAAAGACGCTGGCAGACGCGCGGGGTGAGGTGGCCCGTTCCGTCGAAGCGGTCGAGGTCGCGGCATCTGCAGTCCAACAGCTCAAAGGCGAGTTCGCCGAACAAGTCTCCCGCGGCGTCGACACATACTCCTTCCGTCAACCGCTCGGAGTGTGTGTCGGCATCACGCCGTTCAACTTTCCCGTGATGGTGCCCGTGTCGATGTTCGCTGCAGCGATCGCGTGCGGCAACGCGTTCGTGCTCAAGCCCAGCGAGAAGGTGCCATCGGCCTCGGTCCGCCTGGCGCAACTTTTCGCCGAAGCCGGCTTGCCCCACGGAGTCTTCAATGTCGTACACGGCGGTGTCGACGCAGTGAACGCGCTGATCGACCATCCCGACGTGGCCGCGGTCTCGTTCGTCGGCTCGACTCCGGTAGCGCGTGAGATCTACCGTCGCGCAGCCGAAGTCGGCAAGAAGGTGCAGGCGCTCGGCGGAGCGAACAATCACCTGGTCGTGATGCCCGACGCAGACCTGGACGCGGCAGCCGACGCATTGGTGTCGGCCGCGTACGGGGCCGCGGGCCAGCGATGCATGGCGGTCACCGTGGCGGTGGTGGTCGGCGACATCGCCGACCAGCTGGTTGCCAAGACGGCTGACCGAGCCGAGGCCTTCCGTACGGGTCCGGGCGATGCGGAGAGTTCCGACATGGGGCCGCTCATCTCGGAAACGGCGACAGAGCGTGTCCGCAGCGCCTTGGACGCAGCTGCCGGGCAAGGCGCAACCGTGGTCGTAGACGGTCGAAAGAACACCGACCAAGGCGCCGGATACTTCATCGGCCCAAGCCTTGTCGACCATGTCCGCATCGACAGCGACCTCTACCGAGACGAGATATTCGGCCCGATCCTCAGCGTGGTCCGCGTCGACGACCTCGAGCAGGCTCTTCGCGTCGTCAACGCCGGCCCGTATGGAAACGGCGCGTCGATCTTCACCACGAGCGGAGTAGCGGGTCGCCGATTCGCCCACGATGTACAGGTGGGCAGCGTGGGGATCAACGTCCCTATTCCGGTGCCGATTTCCTGGTTCGGGTTCGGCGGCTGGGGCGACTCACGATTCGGTGACGACGGCCTGAACTACGACGCCTACCGCTTCTACACCAAGGCCAAAGTGATCACCCAGCGTTGGACCGAACCTCGCCAAGGCGTCGCGCCGAACTTTGTCGCAGCCGGAAGTCAATGACATGTCCGAGCTCTCAGGGTATTTCGCTGACGAGGCCGAGGAACAGTGTCCACGTCTCGACCACGTCGGCATATTGGTTCGCGACCTGGAAGATTCGGTGGCCCAGTGGCAGAACCGATTCGGTGTTCCTGTCGCAGCCACGTTCGAGGCTCCCTCGCTCGATATTCGCGCTGCGTTTTTGACCCTGGCCTCGGCGAAAATCGAGTTGTACACCATCGATGAGCCGGAGGCCCTCGACCTCGCACTCGGAGACGCGCCGGCGAAAATAGACCACATCGCTCTGAGATTCGGTCACAGCCTGGGCGACGTCGACTTGACCGGATGCACGATCCGGGGACCTGGTCGGCCCGCTGTAGTCAGCAGACCATTTCAGATCGGTAATTCAGATCATGTCTGGACAGAGCCTCCTGGAATCAATGTCCTTTTGCAGATCATCGCCCCGTTCGAGGCGACGTTCTAGTAGTAATTCACGACAATCCCACTCAATGAGGAGAATTATCATGGGACGAATGGATGGAAAAGTTGCCCTGGTGACAGGAGCGGCACGTGGCATGGGACGGGCGCACGCGATTCGGCTCGCCGAGGAGGGGGCGGATATTCTCGCCCTCGACTGCCCATCCGACACCGGGCTGCCCTATCTGACCGGATCAACTGAGGATCTCCAGATCACCGTCAAAGAGGTTGAGCGACTGGGTCGGCGAATCATCGCCCACGAGGGAGATGTCCGAAAGCAGTCCTCGATCGACAACTTGGTTGCGGAAGGCGTGAAAGCCTTCGGCGGTCTGGATGTCGCCGTCGCCAACGCGGGAATCTGGACGGTTCGCCCGTTCGATGACATTCCCGAAGACGAATTCGCGGCGGTCCTCGATGTCAACATCACCGGAGTCTGGCGAACGTTGAAAGCTGTCAAGCCGGCGATCAAAGCGCGGGGCGGTGGCTCGATCGTGGTGACATCGTCGGGAAACGGCGTGGAGGGATCACCGCACTATGTGCACTACGTCGCCTCCAAGCACGGCGTTATCGGGCTCGCGAAGAGCGCGGCACTCGAGTTCGGGCAGTACGGAATCAGAGTCAATATCCTCCTTCCGGGGCCGACCGACACTCCTGCACTCGACTGGCAGGGCGGATACGACCTCTGCTCGGGTAAGGGCCCAGGGCAAGGGGTCAAAGAGGATCTGCAAGGCGCGAAGTACTGGTCCGTCCTGCGCGACGTCGGATTGCTCCCGCCGCGGGCGATGAGCGAAGCCGTACTCTGGCTGGCTTCTGACGAGTCCCGTTGGACAACCGGGCTCGAGCTGCTCGTCGATGGTGGACACATGCTCATGCCCGGATTGAACATGGCGAAGATGGCTGCCGATCAGCAGTAGTAGCCGAAGCATCGCAGCGAGCCGCTCCTACGGGAGGCGGTTCGCTGCTGCGTATCCCCTTCGATGCCGGCTCAGGCCTTTTTCGAGGTTCCTTTGTATTCGAGGCCGAATACGGTTCGCAGCCAGATGGTTGTCACCGTCTCCGTCATATCTTCCGTGCGGATCGCGTTCGCGCTGCGCATGCTCATCAGGCCGAGATTTCTTTCGCCCATCCACATGAGCGCTGCCGCCAGGGAGCGGGCCGGTGGTCCGTCGATCGCTATGCCCGCTGACCTGTCGCGCTCGATAGCTGCGGCAGCGGAATCGATGAATTTACCCAGAATTTTGTCCCACTGCGCCTGCAGTGCGGGCTCAGCCGCCGCGGCGTCACCGACCTCGCGAAGAATATGACCGTGCCGCTCCCATACAGCTATAACTTCGGAGACCGCATGCTCTATCGCGACATCTGGCGGGATACCTGCCGGCCGGTCGAAAATCATCGAAGACGCAATGAAGACATCATCGGTGACACTCGAGAGCAGTGCCGAAAGCACCTGCCACTTGGATTCGAAATAGAAGTAGAAGGACGATCGGGACAATCCTGCGCTCTTGGCGAGGCCGTCGATCGAGATCGTACGCATCGACTCGGTGCGCAGTGTTTCGTAAGCCCCCTGCAGGATCGCTTGCTCTCGCGCGTCACCTTTGAGATTCCGCCTACCGGTCCGGGTTCCGGAACCGTTGAGACCGTTTGAAAACGAAGCCGCCATACTCCCTATGGTAGTGACCATGCCGAGGAAGTGAGCCCGTCGGGTCCGGCCCGGTCTGTAAAGAGTCTGCCGGGTCGCCATCGGCTGAAGTGCTAAGGCCTGCTCAAGTATTCGATCGCGGCTGCGTATCCCTGGATGCCGAGACCGGCGATGACGGCGGTCGCGATCGGGGAGACATAGGAATGGTGCCGGAACTCTTCGCGCGCGTGCACATTGCTGATGTGTACCTCGACGATCGGCACCTCCGGGATCACCAGGGCATCGCGCAGCGCGACCGAGGTGTGGGTGAGGCCGCCCGGGTTGATGACGATGGCCGAGACCTCGCCGCGAGCCTGTTGGATCCGGTCGATCAGGGCGCCTTCGTGATTGGACTGGAAGGCGATGATCGTGCGGTCGAAGCGGGCGGCGGTCGCCTCGCACAGGGCGATGACGTCGGCCAGGGTGTCGGCGCCGTAGATCTCGGGTTGGCGGGTTCCGAGCATGTTCAGGTTCGGTCCGTTGATGACGAGGATCGGGCCTGTGGGCTGCTCGGTTGCCATGGGGTCACTGTATCCAGGTTGTACCCGCCCCGGTTCGTGTGGTGGGAGTGTTTTTGGAGCGGGGGCGGGCCCCTTTGGGTAGAGACTTGCCTGGGTCTACCCGGCTCAGGAGGGGTTGGAGGTTCGGCACGGGGTACAGGTGCGGGCGATTCGGTGAGTGCTGGTCGGTAATTACAAGCCGGTGGGGCCTTCTGAGCGCAGGTCGTCTACTTTGCGCATGGCTTCTCTCAGTTCCGCCAGCCAGGTTTCGGCGTGTTTGCCTGCGAGTTTGACGGTCCAGGCCAGGGCATCGGCGCGGGAGCGGGCTACGCCTGCGTCGATGAGGGTGTCGAGAACCTGGCGTTCGGGCTGGCGCAGGCGGGTCATGACCGGAACAGCCAAGTGGGTGAACACGATCCGCTCGCCGTCGACACGCACGCCCCAGGCGACGCTGCGGCCGTAGCGTCGCTGGGCCTCCTCGGCGATCTGCATGCGGGCCGGGCGGGTCGACTCACGGAAGCGCGCGACGGCGCCTTCCTTGGTGGCCGTGGGAGTGCTCGCGTCGCCGGAAACGGGGAGTTCACCGACCACCACGATCTCGTCGCGGTCGATCTCGATCTCCACCGGTCCGGTGAACCAGTCGGCGGGCAATCGTCCGGCGAACCAGTCGGGGGCGTCGGCGGGGTCGGGCAGATCGGCTTGCTGCCAGCCGCCGGGTCGGCCGAATCCGCGTTCGCGATGGGCGTTCCGCATGGATATCACCTGCTATCTCTCTTGCGCATGTTGCGTTGATTACAAGATTACGCCGATATAGGTGCAGTGGCTTTCGCTCTGCGTGAACGCGTTCTTCTCGCCTTGTGAGGCAGGTGCCGCGGGGGTTGGCCGCCGGTGGCCTGGGTACCCTCGCGTTGAATCGCCGGGCAAATGCGAGATCCGCACCACCCGGGGTGGCTGTCGGTACGGTTGACACAGCAGTTGTTGGCCGCTTACAGGGTGAGGTTGGAAATCCTGTCCTCATCTGGGCGAGATTTCCGGCACAATCGAGGTGTCGAGGCCGGGCAGCGTCCCGGCTCAACGGGGCATTGGAGACGGGTCAACTTCCGGTACGGTGGATTTGTTACCGGAGTGGCAAGAGTGAAGAGTGGGCGATATGGATGTGTGGGGATCCCGCCGCTTTCGCGTCCGGGGCGCAATGGCGATCGCGGGGGTTGCGACCCTCGCCATGGCACTGTGCTCATGTGACGTGGGTCCGAAGACGAGCGAGTCGGAGACTGTGGTCCAGCGGTTCACCGAGCTCCTCGACGAACAGGACTACGGCAAGGCCGCCGACCTGACCTCGTACCCCGCTGCCGCTTCGGCAACCATGAAGCAAATGTTCGAGGGCCTGCGATCGGGCACGGTCGATTACGAGGCATCGCAGGTCATCGACCTCGATCCGCAATCGGCGATCTTCAGTATGGACGTCGCCTGGAACTTCGGTGAGAAGAAGGACTGGACCTACACACTGCAGGGCACCGTCCGCAAGCTCGCCATCGGCTGGCGGATCTCCTGGGAGCCCGCGGTGGTGATGCCGCAGCTGGAGAAAAATCGCACCGTCAAGCTCGTGCGCACCACCGCCAAGCCGCCGCCGAAGGTGGTCGACCTGCCGGGCGAGGCGCTGATGACCGAGCAGACGCTCAACGTGATCAAGATCGACCCGAGCCGCACCGGCGACCTGGTCGCCACCACCAACGCGCTCGCCGACGCCATCGAACCGGTCGCTCCGCTGATCACCGGGCCGTCGCTGATGCAGCAGCTGGCGGGCTCACAGGGTCAGCCGATCGTCGCGGTGAACCTGCGCGAGGGCGATTTCGCGATCCTGGAACCGCGAATGGCCAAGGTGGCGGGCGTGGTGATGGAGAAGCAGCCCAAGCTGATCTCGGCCGACCGGCGCACGCGTTCGCCGATGCTCGACGCCCTGCGCAACGTGTGGCAGGACAGCCTCGAGGCTACGTCGGGCTGGGGTGTGCAGATCTTCGAGGCCGACGGCAGGTTCGTCAGCCAGGTGGCCGGATACCAGGGGCCGGCGGGGCCCGACATCGCTGCGACGATGGACCAGCGGTTACAGCGTGCCGCCGAAGACGCGGTGGTGAGCGCGGGGACGCCGGCCACGGTCGTGGCGATCCAGCCCTCGACCGGCGCGGTCGTCGCCGTGGCACAGAACTCCTATGCCACCGAGAAGGGCCCGGTCGCGTTCACCGGTCTGTTCCCGGCCGGCGGCACGATGGAACTGTTCCGCGCCGTCGCCGCGGCGTCCAAGAACAAGCCGCCGCAGGATGTGACGGTGCAGGAAGCGGCCGAGGCGGCCACCGCGCTCGGCGTCGGCGTCGACTTCAAGGTGGCCGGGCTCGACGAGGTCACCGGGCGGATCAGCGCGCCCGGCCGCAGCACCGAACAGGTGCGTCAGGGTGCGGGCGCCGATGCGGTGCAGGTCAGCCCCTTCGGAATGGCGATCGCCGCCGCTGCTATCTCGCGCGGCGCGGTGGTGCCGCCGATGATCGAGGCGGGTAAGCCGGGTACCACCGATACGCCGGTTCCGGCGCTGCCCCAGCCCGCGGTCGACCGGTTGCGCGCGATGATGCACGAGGGCATCGGCAAGCCGGAAACCGCTGCGCTGCGCGGCTTCCGCGATATCACCGCGTTCCCGGCGACGGGCGGCACCGACGGTTGGTTGCTGGCGACGATGGGCGATCTGGTCTTCGCGGTGCACATCGCCGATGTCGACAGTGGCGACGCCACTTCACGACTCGCGGCCGTGCTGCTGAAATCGCTGGCCGCGCCGGAGCCGTAACCGCCGCTGTCGCGTATTCGGGGCGGACTCAGCGTCTCTGGTGGCGCGGCCGGTGATATGTCTGTTTGCCCCGTTTCCACTGAGTTGTCCGGGAACTGACCCTGGTCAGTGGGTGTGATGCGGGGCTCGAAGTCGATCTTGACCGGTTACGCTACCCGGGTGAAGAGATACGCGCCGTTCGGTATCGATGCTCTCTTGGTGATCGTCTTCTGCGCGATCGGTAGGCGCAGCCACGACGAGGCCGTCATCGCCGGGCTACTGAAAACGGTGTGGCCCTTCGGTGTAGGGCTGATTCTCGGTTGGGCGCTGGCGGTGTTCCTCGCGCGGAATGCGCGATTCGACGCAACGGTGTTGTGGCCGAGCGGAATCCTGATCTGGGCCTGCACCCTCGTCGGCGGGATGATCTTGCGCGCCGTCAGCGGTCAAGGTGTCGCACTGAGTTTCATGATCGTCGCGGCCAGCGTGCTCGCGCTGTTCCTGTTGGGCTGGCGGGCCGCGATCCGCGCGTTGCGGTGAGCCGAATGGATGGTGCCCGCACGGGTAGTGGCTAACCCGCCTCCGTCGCTTCGCCGGTCACGTCCCCGGATTCCCCGCGCCTGCGTCTGGCCTGAATACCCGCGGAATAGAATTCCTGTTCGTATTCTTCGTCGTCGGCCTGCCGCGTGCGGAACAGGAACGCGAAGACGATCCAGCCGACGACAGCGACCAGGATGAAGCTGACCAGCCGGTAGACGAAAGCGGCCGCCACGGCCTGCGCTGCGGGCAGCCCCGCGCCCGCGGTGAGGCCGTAGATCAGCGTGGCGTCCACGTAGACGATGCCGCCCGGCGCGAACGGGATAGACCCCACCGCCTTGCCCGCCGCGAAGGCGATCAGCAGCCCGGACAACTTCGGGTCGGCGCCGACCGCGAAACAGGCAGCGCCCAGACACGCCACATCGGCGAACCGGTGCACCAGCGCCCACACCCCGACGAGCGCCGCGTCCTTCTTCCCCAGATCAACCGACTCCAGCTGCGCCCGGATCTCGGCCAGCTTGGAGATGCCGTGGTCGGCCGGCTTCTTGCGCAGCCGATTGACCACCGCGAGCACCCGCCGGAGGATGGTCTCCAGCGTGCCGGGATGGCGGGCCAGATAGTTGCCGACGAACAGGATCAGACCGAGAACCACCAGCGAGGCGACGAATTTGAACCCGATACCCTGCCCGACCAGGGCGGCACCGGCGATTCCGAGCAGCGCCAGCCCGGCGGCGGCGACCACGCCGGAGAAAACCAGCTGCCAGGAGGCGACGATCGGGCTCGCGCCCCAGCGGCGGGTCTGGCGGTAGGTGAAGGCGGTGGAGAAGACCTGACCGGCGGGCAGCGTCAGCGACATCGCGGTCGCGCCGTAGACCACCGATACCGATTTCCCCTGGCTGACCTCCACCCCGCCCGCGTGCAAAAGTTGCTTTTGGACTCGGCCGAAGCCGCTCATCGACAGCGCCTGCGCGACGATGCACAGGGCCAGCCACCCCCAGTGGATCTCGGTGAGCGTGCGCCAGGATTCGTGCAGGCGGGGCCACAGATACACGCCTTCGCCCACGAGCAGCGCAAGGACCACCGCGCCGAGCACCCACTTGACCCACCGATAGCGGCGGCGGCGCTGTGCCGGTGCGCCTGCTAGGTCATCGTCGGGCGTCACGGTCTCAGCCTAACGAACGCGCTCGTTCTCCCTCGTCCGCGCGCGGTGCGGCGATCGCGGACTTCGGCCAGGCCAGGCGGGTTTTTCTGCGTCTGCCGCGTAACTGGACCTCGTCTCCGGTTACCCAATGTTGCTGCTCGCTTTCGTCGGCGAAGTAGAGCGCGCTGCCCGAAGCGAGAACGCGGCCGGGATGATCTTTGGCCAATTCGGTGAGCCGCGACGCCTCGTTGACGGGGTCGCCGATCACGGTGTATTCGAAACGATTTGCGGCGCCGATATTTCCGGCGACCGCCAGGCCCGCCGAGACGCCGATGCCGATATCGAGGCTGGTCACCTCGCGCAACGCCTCGCGCAGGTCGCGGGCGGCGGCGAGGGCGGCGCTCGGTGCGTCGGGACGGTCGAGCGGGGCGCCGAAAATGGCGAGCGCCGCATCACCGACGAACTTGTTGACGAAACCGTGGTGGCTGTCGATCACGTCGACCACCACGCGGAAGAACTCGTTGAGCAGGCTGACGACCTCGGTCGGCGGGCGCTCGGCGGCGGCCGCGGTGGAACCGACCATGTCGACGAACAGCACCGCGACGAATCGCGTCTCACCGCCCAGTTCGGTGCCGTAGTCCAGCGCCCGCTGCGCCACGTCCTCACCGACGTGCTGACCGAACAATTCTTGCAGCTTGCGGCGCTTGGCCGCCTCGTCCATCATCCGGTTGAAGCCCACCTGGAGCAGCCCGATCTCGCTGCCGTCGTAGACCTCGACCTGCACATCACGCGAGCCGGCCTGCACCCTGTTGATGGCTTGGGACAGCTGACGCACCGGGTCCGAGATCGACGAGCCGGTCAGCATCGACAGCGCCAGCGCTTGCAAGATCACCACGCCACACAGCAGCAGGATCGAGATCGCCAGGGACTTCGCCGAGAACTTGACGTCCGAGGAGATCTGGGTGACACACAGCAGCACGATCGCGATGGTCGGCGCGAACGTGCCCATGCCCCAGGTCATCGCCATGCGGGTACCGACGCCGGGGGTCAGCGTGTGGTCGAAGGTGCCTTCGGTCAGTGCCTCGGCGGCGACCGGGCGCAGGATGCGTTCGCCCAGCATGTAGGTGAAGCCGAACACGATGGTGGCGGCCATACACTCTGTGACGATCACCGCACCCGCGAGCTCGGGCGATTCGGCGATGATCAGCGCGGCCAGGATCCCGCCGCCGATGATCCACAGCACCAGGTGCACGATCGACTGCCGCAGCGGCACGTGCAGGGCCGCCATCTGCTCGCGTCTACTCGGTGGCCCACCGCGCATCTGCCAGCGCATCACCGGCCGCAGCATGAGCGCGGCGGCGAAGATGCTCAGCACCGCCGCGATCCCGAAGACGAGCAGTGGCGCGAGTAGTCCGGTCTGGCGCACCCCACCCGGATCGCCCTCGGGAACCGGCAGGCCGTATTGGATGAAGGCCCACACCAGCACCGCGCCGAAGGCGTTGGCCAGCAGCACAGACGTCAGATACAGCGGCCAGCGCGTTCGCATGGTCTGTTTGACCGCTTCCAGGGGCGCCGACACGACCACCAATCTAGCGTTCGGACCGATAGGCTCTCTCGAGTGACCGACCAGAAGGTAGATTCCGGGCCCGCGTCAACGCCGTGGCGCTCGGACGCCGAGGCAGTCCATCCACTGGTCCGTAAAGCCGCGGCGTGGAGCTGGCGGCTGCTGATCATCTTCGGTGCCCTGCTCGCCGTGGGGATGCTGGTCCAGAAGTTCGCGACGGTGGTGATCCCGCTGGCCATCGCGTTGCTCGCCGCCGCGCTGCTGGCGCCGCTGGTCGATTGGATGCAGCGGGTGGGGATTCCGCGCTCGCTCGGGGTGTTCGTGGCGCTCCTGGGCTCGATCGGGCTGCTGGCCGGGGTGTTGACCTTTGTCGTCGAACAGTTCGTCGACGGCGTGCCGGGGCTGTCCAACGAGGTCACCAACAGCGTGCACAAGGTGCAGGACTGGTTGATCAACGGTCCGCCGCACCTGAGCGATCAGCAGATCCGCAATGCGGGCGACACCATCGTGCGCACCATCCAGGACAACCGCGAGAGCCTGACCACCGGCGCGCTGACCACCGCCACCGCCATCGGTCACATTCTCACCGGCGCGTTCCTGATCCTGTTCATCCTCATCTTCTTCCTGTACGGCGGGGATCAGATCTGGAACTTCATCACCCGGATCATCCCCACCGCGCACCGTGAGAAGGTCCGCACCGCCGGTGAACTGGGCTTCGGGACATTGGTCGGCTTCGTGCGCGCCACCGTCGCGGTGGCAGCGGTCGACGCGGTCGGTATAGGAGCCGGGCTGGCGATTCTGCACGTGCCGCTGGCGTTGCCGCTGGCCTCGCTGGTGTTCATCAGCGCGTTCATCCCGATCATCGGCGCGTTCTTCGCCGGGTTCGTCGCGGTGTTCATCGCGCTGGTCACCAAGGGATTGGTGACCGCGCTGATCGTGCTCGGCATCATCATCGCCGTGATGCAGCTCGAAGGCCATGTGCTGCAACCGCTGCTGCTCGGCCGCGCGGTGAGCATCCATCCGCTGGCCGTGGTGCTGGCCATCACCGCCGGTCTGGTCGTCGGCGGGATCGCGGGGGCATTGCTCGCGGTGCCGTTGATCGCGGTGGGCAACACCGCGATTCGGTATCTGCTCGCCGACAGCCCGGCCGAGGCATTCGGCGAACTGGTCGGCGCCGACGAGCGAAAGCGGTTCACCGCCGAGCCCGACAAACCGGAGCCACCCGGCCGCTTCGACGTCGCCAAGCGCCTGCGCATGGAAGAAGCCGAGTCCGGCGATGCGGACACACACAGCTGAGCTGAGCTCGGCCGATGCGGCGACAGCGCCGCTGTGGCGGGCCGCGCAGGCGTTTCGGCTGGTCACCTTGCTGTATGCGATCGGCCAGCAGATCGCGTCGGTGTCGTACTACGAGCATCCGCGGCTGAGCTGGATGCTGATCGCGGTGATGGCGATCTGGTCGGGGAGTTCGGCGCTGCTGCTGTCGCAATGGTATTTCCCCGCGGCGACCGGGAAGATCCGCGGCTGGGTGGTGTTCGGCGACCAGGTGGTGACCATCGCGCTGATCGCCTCGACTCGCCTTGTCGCGGACTACGATTGGTACCACGGTCATCAAACGCTGCCCACCACCTTGTGGATCGCGAACGCGGTGCTCTCGATGGCGATTCTGCGCGGTCCTGTCGCGGGAGTTGTCGCGGGACTTGTCATGTCGGCGGTCGTGGTGACGGTGCGGGATCAGTGGGGGCAAGACGTGTGGGGCGATGCGACCGCGCCGGTGCTCGTCTCGGTGGGCCTGGCGCTCGGGTTGGCGGCGAATACCGCTCGGCGGGCCCAAGGCCAGCTCGAGCGCGCCTTGCGCATCACCGCCGCCGCGCAGGAGCGGGAACGACTGGCTCGCGAGGTGCACGACGGGGTATTGCAGGTGCTCGCGTTCATCAAACGCCGCGGTGATGAGATCGGCGGGCCGGCAAAGGAACTCGCCCACCGCGCCGGTGAACAGGAGGTCGCGCTGCGGGTGCTGCTGTCCGAACAAGCGGAACTACCCGACTCCGGATCGACGGAAGTGGATCTGCGCCCGCTGCTGACCTCGCGCGCGACGACCACGGTGTCGGTGGCTACGCCGGGCGAGCCGGTATCGGTCGGACGGGTAGTGGCGCACGAGATCGCCGCGGCGGTGACCACGGCTTTGTCGAATGTCTCGTTGCACGCCGGCCCCGACGCGAAAGCCTATGTGCTGCTGGAGGATACCGGCGACGCGCTGGTGGTGAGCGTGCGCGACGACGGTGTCGGGATCGCCGCGGGTCGACTCGAAGCGGCCGAAGCCGAAGGGCGGATGGGGGTTTCGCGCTCGATCGTCGGCCGGATCGAGGCGCTCGGCGGCACCGCCGAACTGCTGGCCGAGGGCGAGGACCTCGGCACCGAGTGGGAATTCCGGATTCCGCGCCAGTCGGCGCGCTGAGAAGAGGAGCTGGGCGATGCCGGTCATTACGGTGATGGTGGTCGACGACCATCCGATGTGGCGTGAGGGTGTTTCCCGCGATCTCGCCGAAGCCGGTTTCGAGGTGGTTGCCACCGCCGACGGGGTCGGGACGGCCGCACGGCGTGCCGCGGCCGTGCAGCCCGACGTGGTGCTGATGGATATGCAGCTCACCGACGGGAACGGGGCCGCGGCCACCGCCGAAGTGCTGCGGGTTTCGCCGCACAGCCGGGTACTGGTGCTGTCGGCGTCGGCTGAGCGCGACGATGTGCTCGACGCGATCAAGGCCGGGGCGAGCGGTTACCTGGTCAAGAGCGCTTCCGCGGCCGAGTTGATCGATGCTGTCAAGGCCACTGCCGCGGGTCAGCCGGTCTTCACGCCCGGATTGGCCGGATTGGTGCTGGGGGAGTATCGCCGGATGGCGACCGCGCCGGTGGCCGCCGATCAGCCGCACCGTCCATCGCTGACCGAGCGTGAGACGGAGGTCTTGCGGATGGTGGCCAAGGGGCTGTCGGCCAAGCAGATCGCGACCCGGTTGAACCTCTCGCATCGGACTGTGGAGAACCATGTGCAGGCGACACTGCGCAAACTACAGCTGGCGAATCGGGTCGAGCTCACGCGCTACGCGATCGAACAGGGGCTCGAGTAGCGCTCGCGCGAAAAATACGGGTTTGCCCTGATGTGCTGGGGGGCTCGTCTGGCTACCCTCGATGACATGGGCGGTCCTGAATCCCTCTTCGTACCCGGTGTCGCGACGACTGGTCCGGTCGGCGATCGTGAGCTGCGTGTCTCCGACGCCGAGCGTGAACATGTCGGGCAATTGCTGCAACGGGCTGTCGGGCTCGGCATGCTCTCGCTCGGTGAGTTCACCGAACGGATGGATACCGCGCTGGCTGCCAAGACCCGTGGCGAACTCAACGCTGTGCTGGTAGACCTGCCAGGGATGCGGGTGGCCGGCACACCGCAGCCCGCCGCGATGCCGCGCCCGCGTCCCATTCCGGTGCCGCTCGGCGGGTCGAATCCGGGCGCGATCCGTAGCCGGTTGTCGGGTGTTCATCGACGTGGACCGTGGCAGGTGCCGCCGGTGCTGCACCTCAACAATCTGATGTCTTCGGTGACCTTGGACTTCACCGAGGCGGTCATGCAGACACAGATCGTCGAGATCCAGGTGGACGATTACTGCACGAGTCTGACGTTGCTCGTTCCCGCGGCGGCCACTGTCGACCTCAATGGGCTCGATCTGGTGGGGTCCTCGGCTAACAACAAGGTTCGTACCGGGCCGCCGATCGGGCCGCTGCACCTTGTTGTGCACGGGCGTATCCGGTTCGGGTCAATGACGGCGAAGTATCCGTTGATGGTTCAGTGGCGAAGGTTTTTGGGCAGCTGAACTGGGGATCTGGTGGGGGGCTTCGGCGGTGCGGTCCCGGCGCGGGGAGCTGGAAGGATTTCTACGCGGAGGGTCGCTAGGTGATACCGGGGTCGGGAGTGGGCTGATTCGGGTTGGCGGGGGTGGGTCGCCAGGTAAAACCGGGTCGGGGGCGGTGTACCTTGCTGTGTCTGTTGGAGCGCTTCGCGCTCGAGTCGGGGCCCCTCGGGCCCCTCTGGGTAGGGACACATCAGGGGTACTGGTCCGGGTGGGCTATGCGGTCGTGAACTGGTGGTTTCGCGTAGAAATGGTGTGTGGGCGGGGGTTTCTACTCATGCAACGGAGGGCGTGCGGGTCGACTATTGGGTCCATGAGTACTGCCATCGATCCCGCGCTGGTCGCGCGGCTCTCGGGAGAGTTCACCGCGCTCGGCGCGCATATGGGTCAGCTGGGCGGTGATCTGGAGGTGCTGTCCGCACAGTTGCGGGCGGAGGCGGCGCTGCGCAGCGGGGATGCGGCGCCTACCTCGGACGCGGAGCCGACCGTTTCTGACACCCGGGCCGGGGCGCCGGTGCCGAATCAGCCCTCAGGTGTGGCGGAACAGCACGCGCCGGGCAGCGACCGTGTGCACGCGGGGCCAGGTACCCGACCTGCCTTCGGGCCGCCGGCTCCTGGAGCTTTTCAGGGGAGTCCGGGATGGCCTGTGAGCGCACCCGGTGGTGTGGGGCAGCCTGTTCCCGGTTACGGGCCCACCCATGGACGCCCGGTCGGGGGCGGAGCTCCCTACGGCCAGGCGGGGTGGGCGAGGGGTATTGGACCTGGCGGCCAGGTCGGGGCTGCCCCCTACGCGAGGCCCACGGGGCCGGGTCCGGTTGGGTGGGGTTACGGAACTCCTCCCGGCGGTGGGCGGCCTGGATCGCCGATGCCGATGCCGATGCGTGGGCCGCGGGCCGCTCGGGTGCCTTGGTGGCAGCGGGAAGGAGTGATTTCTCGCGTGCTGGCGGTGGCGGGGGTCGGGGTGACCCTGGTCGGGGTATTGATGCTTCTGGTGTTGGCCGCGCAGGCGGGATTCTTCGGGCCGCTGGCGAGAGTTGCTGCCGGCGGCGCGCTTTCGGCGATTCTGGTCGGGCTCGGGTGGCGAGTATTCAGCCGTCCCGGTGGTCGCGTCGGCGCAATCGCCTTGGTGGCCACCGGTATTGCGGGGCTCTATCTGGACGTTGTCGCGGTGACGGGCTATTACCGTTGGGTCCCTGGTGGTGTGGGACTCGTGGTGGCGCTCGTGGTGGCGTTGGCGGGGGTGGGGATCGCGGTGCGGTGGCAGTCGCAGCCGTTGGCGGTAGGCGTGGTCTTGGGGGCTGCGGTGTTGTCGCCCGTCTTGACCACCGAGTTGATGTTGCTCGGGTTCTTGGTGGTGTTGCAGGCGGCCGGCGTTCCGGTCCAGATGCGCCGGGATTGGCCGGTGCTGCATGTGGCGCGCACCATGCCTGCGGTGCTCGCCGTGCTGACGATGGCGGCGCTCAGCGGGATCGCCGACAATGACGCGCACCAGCGGCACGGACTGCTGGTTGCCGCGATCGCGTGCGCGGGGGTCGGACTGGTCGGTGCGCTGCTCGCCGTGCGTCGCAGGCCCGGTGACGTGACCGCCTCGATCACGATCGCCCTCACCGCCCTGCCGGTACTCGCCGCCGCAGTGCTGTTCGACCGGGTGGTGAGCGCGTCGACCACCGCAGTGCTCGCTGCTGTCCTGCTCGGCCTCGCCGCGACCACGCTGATTCCTGGCCGCGTCGGCGCCACAGTCGGCGCGGTGAAGGCTGATGGCGCGGCTTCGGCACACCCTGGCTCGACTGCCGTCACAGGGCCCGGTACGAAGGTTCCGCAGCTTGCCGGGTGGGCGGGGATCGCGCGGCACACGGCTTTGGTGGCCGCGCTGACCGGTGCGGTCGCGCTGTTGCAAACCTGCGCCGTGGCGACGGGCGCCCACCCTCGGCTGCTGCCGACGATGTTGTTCGCGGTCGCGCTCGCCTTCCTCGCGGTCGGCGCCGCCAGTCGCACACGGGTGGCCGCTGCGCTCGGCATCGCGTTCGCATTGCTGGGTGGGCTGACGATGCTGGCGGTCGCAACGCCGGAAACGCTTGCGCTACAGCGCCTCGCGGACCGCGAACTCGATGTCGCGACGGCCGTGGCGGCTGTGGTCGGGTTGGGCGTGGCGGCCATGGTGGCGTGGACTGTGCCGCGGTTGCCGGGGTGCGACGAGCCGGCGCTCGTGACCGGAGTGTGGATCACGGTGAGCATCGCCGGGCTGTATTACGTGCTGGTCGCCGCGGTGTCGCTCGGTGTATCCCTCGGCGGCGCCGACGGTTTCATCATCGGGCACAGCGTGGCGACCATCGTATGGATGGTGGCCGCGACCGGCTCACTGTTCTACGGCCTGCGCCGGCTCGCCACTGCGCCCGCCGTCGCGAAAGTCTGCCTGGTCTCCGGCTTGCTGGTCGCCGCGGCGGCGCTGGCGAAACTGTTCCTGTTCGACCTTGCCACTCTCTCCGGTCTGCTCCGCGTCGCCGCATTCCTGGCGGTGGGAATCCTGTTGCTACTCACCGGAACCCGCTATGCCCGCGCCTTCGCCGACATCACGGCGCCCCGGCAGGGCTGACAGATTCGGGGCGGGGCCAGAAGGCCCCGCCCCGATCACTGCTGCACGATCGCTCAGTCGTCCTCGCGCCGGCGTAGCAACTCGTTCACGCTCACGGTCCGGCCCTCGCCACCGTGATGGCGGCCCTCGTCCGCTGCCGTGCCGCGCCGGGACGAGCGCAGCTGCGCCATCCAGTTCTCGATCTCGTTGCGGGTATCCGCCTGTGCTTCACCGGCTTCCGGTGCCGCATCGGTCTCAGCGGGCTCGGGCTCCGGCGGCGGCGCGGCGGGGGTCGGTACGGCGGTGAAACCGGAAGGAGCCTGCCACTGACCGGCGGTGTCGGGCTGGTCGGTCCCGTCGTCGTCGCTCGCGCTCTCGGGCGCGGAAGGCGTGACCGGTGAGAACCGTGGTCCGCTGACCTGGTCGGATGGATTGAAACCGCGCGGTGTGCCAGGGCTCGTCATGCCGCTGTTCCATGGGGCGCTCGGCTGCGGTTCGACCGGTACCGGAGTGCCGAAGACGTCCGGTGAGGGAAGAGGCGATTCGGGTTCGGTCTCCGCACGGGCCGCGGTACCCGCGTCCGACTCGGCACGATGCGCGCCGGGCACTGCCGAGAAATCAGGGCTCGGCGCCTCGATTCCCTGCGCCGAATCCGGTTCGCGCACTGCGGCTTCGACCTGGTCGGGCGAAACGGCCGGGGTCCCCGAATCCGGCGCGGGGGTGCCGGGCGTGACCGGCCGCAGGTTCGACGCGGTCACCGGACTGAATCCGTTGAAGGCTTCCCCCGGCGGGGTATCGCGGGACGCCGGTGGCACCGGCGGTGTGTTGACGATCCTCGGCGCCTGCGGTGGGACGATCCCGCGGGGCGGCGGGGTCGTGGTGCTCGGCCTGGCCGGAGGCACGATGCTCGGCCGGGAATCCGCTGTGGGCATGGCGAATCCGGCGCCGTCGGCGTTCTCGTTCGGCGTCGACACCCGAGGCACCGGCGGAGTCTCGCCGATCACCCCTGGCGTGGGCGCCGACGGCGGCTGCACGCGCGCGGAGCCACGCTGCGGAAGACCGGTGGCGATGCCGGGCAGGTCGAGTTCTGCCCCGCCATCGACCTCGGCGGGCCGGGAAATCGAAGGGCCGCCGGTGGTTTCGGTCGCGCTGTCCGGTCGGCGGAACTCGGTGTCGCCGAGCGGCGGGTTGCCGCCCTGCGCATCGGCGGCGCCGTTCGCCTGTCCGGGTCCGTCGACAGTGGGAGTGGAGCCGCCGGGGCCGGTTTCGGGGTCACCGAGGTCGTTGAGGGGGATGGGTGGGATGCCGAAGCTCGGTCCCGAATAGCCGCGGTCTTCATCCGTGGCGGGCTCCGTCGTCGAAGCATCCTGTGCCTGAGTGGGATTCGGGGTAGCGGGCTGCACGACCGGGAGCACCTGGGTCGGCTCGCCGGACACATATGCCCGCTGGTCGAGGCCGGATTCCTCCGGCTTTGCGGCATCGTCGTGATCTGATTTCGCCGGTGTACCCGTCTTCACGACCGGCAACTCCCGCGTCGGCTCGCCCGCCGACAGCATCGATGCGCGCGGACGCGTCGGGTCCGGTGACATCGGCAGGCGCGGCCTGCCGGGTTCCGCGCCTTCGGTTTCGGTGATCTTGTCGATGCGCTGAGTCGGTGCATCGGCCTCGATCTCGGCGACGGTGCGCGGTCTGCGCGGGGTGCGCGCCAGCTTGGAGTCGGGAACCGCGGTCATCTGCATGGTCGGCGGATCGGTGATCGGCGTGGTTTTCACCAGGTCGACCACGCCACCGTGCTCGGGGCGTTCGTCGTCGAGAATGGGCTCGCCGAGGCCGATCTTCTCCTGGATCCGCTTCATCCACTTCGGCGCCCACCAGCAGTCGTCGCCGAGCAGTTTCATGATCGCGGGGACAAGCAGCATGCGCAGCACAGTGGCGTCGATGAACAGCGCCGCGATCATGCCGTAGGCGATGTACTGCATCATCACCATGTCGGAGAACGCGAACGCGCCGGTCACCACCAGCAGGATCAGCGCGGCAGCGGTGATGATCCGGCCGGTTTGAGCCGTACCGATCCGCACGGCTTCGGTGGTCGACGCGCCCTGGGCGCGCGCTTCCACCATGCGCGAGAGCAGGAAGACCTCGTAATCGGTCGACAAGCCGTAGATGATCGCGATGATCAGCATCAAGACCGGCGCGCTGATCGGTTGTGGCGTGAAGTTGAGGAGCGTGGCTCCGTTGCCGTCGACGAAGATCCAGGTGAGGATGCCGAGGGTCGAGCCGAGCCCGAGCGCGCTCATCAACGCGGCCTTGATCGGCAACACCAGCGAACCGAACGTCAAGAACATCAGCACGGTGGTGGTGACCAGGACGAGCAGGATCATCCACGGCATCAGTTGCAGCAATGTGTCGATGCTGTCGGCCATGAGCGCCGGCTGTCCGGTGACATACATCGTCACGCCATCGGGTATTTCGATCGAGCGCAGGTAATCGATCGTCGGTTCGGCGTTGTTGGTGGGATCGATCAAGGTCGCCGACGTGCGGAACACTTCGGGGTCGGTCGGCGACTTGACCGGCACTTCGAACGGACCGACCAGCCCGGGAGCCTGGTTGGCTTCCTTCCAGACCTTGCCGATCGCGTTGGTGTTGTCCGAGACGAAGACGAGCTGGATCGGGTCGGTCTTGTCCTGCGGGAACACTTCGTAGAAATGCTCGAGCGAGGCTCGGGTCGGGTTGTCCGGCGGCAGGTACTTCTCGTTGATGCCACCGAACGACAGATCCTTGACCGGGATGATCAGCAGCAGCAGACCGATGGTGATCGGGATGGCGATCTTGAGCGGATGCCGCATGACCCAACGGGTCAGGTTGCCCCAGAAGCCGTTCTCGACCTGCTCGGCGGTCTTGGTCTTGCGGAATCGCTTGAGGCCGAGCATGTCGACGCGCGGGCCGAGGATGGCCAGCATCGCGGGCAGGATCGTGATCGCGGTCAGTGCCGCCAGCGAGACGGCCGCGATGGTGCCGTAGGCGACCGAGCGCAGGAAGCCCTGCGGGAAGATCAGAATGCCACCGAGGCTGGCGATGATCATCGTCGCGGAGAACACGACTGTTCGTCCAGCGGTCATCACCGACCGTCGGACGGCGGCGCGCGTGGAGTAACCCTCGGCTAATTCTTCGCGGAAACGGCTGACGATGAACAGGCCGTAGTCGATCGCGAGACCGAGACCGATCATCGAGACGACACCGCTGACAAAGGAATTGACCTCGGTGAAGTTGGTCAGCACCATGACCAGACCGGTCGCGCCGATGATCGTCAGACCACCGATGATCAGTGGCAGCGCGGCGGCGACGATGCCGCCGAAGATGAAGAACAACAAGATCGCCACCGCGGGGAAGGCCAGAACTTCCATCCGCTTGGAGTCGTGGTCGATGGTGTCGGTCAGGGTGACCGCGATGGGTTGCAGGCCCGAGACCTCGACATCGACGCCGGGAATCTCGAACACGCCCTGCACCGCACGGTAATTGGTCATCATGACCGTGTCGTTGTCGCCGGTGATGGCGATGGAGGCGAACGCGTGCTTCTTGTCCTTGGATCCGAATGCCGACGGCACGGCGGGCGCCTCGCCCACCTTCCAATAGGTGCCGTTGATCTTGGTGATCTGATCCGGATGTTCGGCCAGGACCTTGGTCAGGCTGGCGACGACCTTCTGCTGGAACTCCGGGTCATCGATCGTTTTGCCCTCGGGGGCGTTGTACATCACGATCACGTCGGCGTTGTGGTCGCGCCCGTATGACCGGTCGGCGATCTCCGCGCCCTGCACCGACTCCGAGCCCGGATCGAACCAGCCGCTTTGGGTCAGCCGAGGTCCGAGCCCCATGCCGTAGGCGCCCAACGCCAACATCGCCCCACCGACAACGACAATGACGGCGAAGCGGAACCGATAGACCAGATCGCCCCAGCGGGTGAACACTTAAGCGACTCCTTGACCAGGGCGAGAAGTGAGTAGCGCAGACAGTGGCCGGAACGGCTGCAGCCAAGCGCCCTCGTCGGGCAGCGACTCGAGGCTCACCCGCGGCAGCGGTTCCCGGAATACACCGGGGATGTCCTCGAGATCGACGAACCCGAGGGTATCCGAAGTGACGGCCCAGCTCGCGTGCTCGCGGAATCCGAGAACCTGAGCTGGGATTCCCTTGGCCGCGATGGCTTCCAGCGGTTCACGGAAGGCCTGACCGTCGGCCGAGGCGACCATGATTCCGGCTAAACCACCGTCGCGTTGACGGGCCGCGATGTGGGCGAGCATGTCGGCGTCGACATCGGAGTCTTCGTCGATCTTGGGCTTGGCGAACACCGCGAAGCCGACATTGCGCAGCGCTTCCACCCACGGGCGGACCACGTCGGCGGTGCCGGGCGCGATATTGGTGAAGACGGTGGCCTCGGCCTCGATACGCCCTTTGGTGGCCACCGAGATCTCGGCGGTGCGGGCAAGCAGCCAGCGGCCGAGCGCGTCGAAACGGGGACGGTAAGCGGCGGTGGGACGTCCTCCGAGGATGGCGCCGAGCCCCATGTCGAGGTTCGGCGCGTCCCACACCAGCAGCACACGTCGAACATCGGAACCGCTCAACGCCTCGGATCCGGAGCCTGCCTGGGCGGGCACCGGCATCTCGGGGGCGATCTCACTCACGCTCATCTGACGATCTTCCCCCATATGAACTCGTTGATGGCGCTACCGGCGCGCAGGCCTTTGCCTTCGAACTTGGTGACGGGCCGCTCGAAACCGATCGGCGCGGTAACGCGGTTGGCGGCGCTGTCGCCGCCGGTGGTGTCGTTCAGGCCGGTGAACAGCGGTTCCTTGGAGCCTACTTCGAGAATGTGCTCCGCGTAATCCGCGTGGTCGGTAGCCACGTGCAGAACACCGCCCGGCTTCAATCTGCTGGCGATCAGAGCGAATGTCGGCGCTTGCAGCAGCCTGCGCTTGTGGTGGCGGGCCTTCGGCCACGGGTCGGGGAAGAAGACGCGAACCCCGATCAGCGATTCCGGGGCAACCATGTTCTCGAGTACGTCGACGGCGTCGCCGCGCAGCAGCCGGATGTTCTCGATCTGTTCGCGCTCGATCTGCTGGACCAGCTGGGCCAGGCCCGGCTGGTACACCTCGATGCCGATCAGGTTCAGGTGCGGTTCGGTCTTGGCCATGGCGGCCGTAGCCGTGCCGGTGCCGGTGCCGATCTCGATGACCAGCGGCGCTTCGCGCCCGAACCAGGCGTCGGCGTCGACCGGATCGTTGGACACATTGCGCCCGATCACCGGCCACGTCCGGTCCCACGAGGTCTGCTGGTTCGGCGTCAACGCGCCCCGCCGCGTGCGGAAGCTTGTGACGCGCGGGTACAGCCGGGAGCCCGTGAGCGAGCGTCGGCCCGCGTCGTTCGGCATGTCCGACAGCTTGTGGCTGGTCGGCTCGGCGTGGTCGGCGGCGTCGTTCACGTCGTCCATTGTCCAGCATGCGCGGAGCTACGCCACAGGCGAGTTCGCGGACCGCTGATCTGCCAGGTCGGGCCGAAGGTTCGCCGAGCCCCCGCGCGGCGCCGATCTGACAGAATGCCCTCCGAAAAGGGGGTGCAGAATGTCGACAGCCACCGAATTCGCACAGACCAGGCCCGCGGACCAGCTCGACGAGCTGATTTCGCGCCTCGGTGCAGGTCGGGGCGGCGATCCGGCGATCGCCGAACAGCTCGCCGCCGCGGCCGCGCGCCGTCGTCGTCCGTTGCGCATCCAGATCGCCGGGCGCGCGCTCAGCGGGCGGACCACCGTCGCGACCGCACTCGCGTTGCTGTCGGCGCAGGAGACCTCGCCGGTCGATCAGCCCGATTCGCCGGATCCGGTTCTCGACGGCGACCTGGTCCTCTATGTGCTGGCCGGTGCGCCGCAAGCGGCTGACCACCGGCTGCTCGCCACCCTGGCGCGCGGTCGCGGCGTTGTGGTGCTCAACAAGGCCGACGCGGTGGGCGCGCGCTGGGGCGAGGCGGTGGCCGCAGCGCAGCGGCACGCGCAGGAACTCGGGTTGCCGGTGGTGCCGGTCGTCGCGTCGGTGGCCGCCCGGACCAGAGCGGGAGCGGTGAGCGCCGCCGACCTGAGCGACCTGCGCAGGCTCGCGGTGGGCCCGGATGTGCCCTCGGTGCTGGCCGCGGACCTGTTCATCGGCAGCGGTTCCGACCAGCAAGCCCGCCGACGGCTGATCGCCGACTGGGACCTCTACGGCGTGGACTGTGCGCTGTCGGCCCTGCGTGCCGACCCCGATCTGCCCGCGCAGGCGCTCATCCAGATCCTGCATTCGGCCAGCGGTATCGATCCGCTGCACAAGCTGGTTCACCGCCGGTACGAGCAGGTGGAAGCGGTGCGCGGCGGCGAACTGCTCGACGAACTGATCCGGCTGGCCGCCCGCGCGGTCCCCGGCGACGGTGGCCGCGCCCGCGAACTGATCGAGCAGTATCTCGCCGGTGACGAGGCGATCTGGGCCGGCCTGTGCGCCGGATTGGCCTGCCCGCAGGTGTCCCACCTGGCCGCCGGCTACCCGTCACCTGCGCCCGCCGACGCCGACGAAGCACTCGCCCGCGCCACCCGCTGGCGAGCCGTCGTATCCAGCGACATGCCACCCGTTGCCCGACGAGCCGCCCTGCGTGTCCACCACGGCTATGTCAGAGCCTGGGAGCGGATGTCCAGTGCCGGCCTCTGAGGTTCCGTCCGGTCAATGGCAGGCCGGCGACCAGCGAGGCGGCGCCATCGGCGATCCGAGCGCCGCGGCGGAGGTCGGCCGCGACGACGACCCGAGAGGGTCGTCCGATCCGGAATCGACGGACGACGATCCGAATGTGCTCCCGCCGGCGGTGAACGCGGTGATCGATCGATGGAATCCCCAGGGGGCCGCATTGTTGCGCGCGATGACCGGAGCGGGTCGCGGCTCCAGCGTCGACTTCTATGCCCCCGACGACGCCAACACCACCCTGCTGCGTACCGAACTCGCCCGCTTCGAACCGCATATCGACCTGGCCGATCCCGCGTCGGTCCACGAGCCCGCCGCCGCGCTCATCCTCTTCGACGCGGGCAGTGTCCTCGGCGCCGACATGTTCGCACTGATCGATCGCCTGCGCGCCGCCGGTCAGCCGATCCTGCTCGCCATGAACGGCTTTCACGCCTATCACGACTGGCGCGCCACACGCGGCCGCAACCTCGAACTGCTCGCCGCCCGCGGCATCACCGACCTCGACATCGTCGCCGTCTCGGCCCGCATGTCCGCCGCGGCCCGCGCCGGCGACGACTCGGCACTGCTCGACCGATCCGGTGTGGCGGGTTTGCACGCCGTCCTCGCCGCGGCCACCGCGCGAGGCCCCGCCGACGGTGCCCAGCGCCGTGCTGCTGTGCGCACCCGCGTGCTCGCCGATACCAGGGCGCGAATCGACGAACAGGTCACCGCCCTGCGCTCCGGTACCGACACCGCCCGGATCAGGGAGGAACGGATCGGCCTCGTCGCTGAGCGCGACGGTGGTCGCCAGACCGGGCTGGCCGCCGTGCGCAGCCAGGTCCAGCTCGCCCGGGTCGACCTGACCACCGAACTCGGCGCGATGGTCCGCGCGTTGCACACCCGTTCCCGCGCCGAACTCGACCGCTGCGACCGCGCCGATCTGCGCGCCTACCCGCAGCGCTTGCAGCAGGCGGCAGGCGAACTCTCGGCCTCGGTAGACGCCGCCATCGACGAACGAGTCATCGAGGCGGCCCGTCGGATCGGCACCGCCGCGCCGACACCCCGCAGGCACGATCCGGCGCCGCGGGTCGGTCCCGATCCGGGCAAGCGACACCGAGGTGTCGAAGATCACCTCATGATCGCGCTCGGCGCGTCGGCCGGTGTCGGCCTCGGCAGACTGATCGTGGCGCCGCTGTCGCTGGTGCCGACGCTCGACGTGGCGAGCGTCCCGGTGACGCTGCTGCTCGGTGCGGGCGCGGCCGCCTGGGTGGTGCACGCCCGTGGCCAGCTCGCCGAGCGCAATCACATGTCGCAATGGGTCTCCGAGGCGCTGGTGAATATCAAAGCCCAGCTCGAGCAGCGTGTCGCGGCGGTTCTGGTGGATATGGAGGCCGAGCTGGCCGAGCATGTGATGCGTGAATCGACCGCCCGCGCGATCGCGGTGGATCGGCGCGTGACCGAGCTCGACGCGCTCGCGCGCAGGCTCGTCGCGGAGCGGCCCGCCCAGCTGACCGCGTGTGAGCGTGACATCGCCACGCTCGATCTACTGTGAGCGCGGGATTTGACCGGTACACCCGTGGGTACCTGTTAGGGAGCCCGATGCCGTATCAGTCGTCATATCGCGTTAACCTGGAGGCAGGAACCTGGGCGTCCGCTCTTGCCAGTCGATGCGCGGCCACCGTCCGTGTACGGCCTTTCCAGCCGTCTACCGGGGTTGTGCGACGGCCGGTCACTGCGGACGCCTTACCCGCCCATGGTGGCGATCGATGGATCGAACAACCGCCCATCTCAGGAGAGTTTTCATGACCTCAGCGACCATTCCTGGTCTTCGTGGATCCGACGGCAAGGCGCCGACCGAGCACAGTGAACTGCTCGCCTGGGTACAGGAAGTCGCAGAGCTCACCGCTCCCGAGCGCGTGGTCTGGGCCGATGGCTCCGACGCGGAATGGGATCGCCTGACCACGCAGCTGGTCGAGGCAGGCACGTTCAAGCAGCTCGACGAGAAGAAGAAGCCCAACTCCTTCCTCGCGCTGTCCGATCCTTCCGATGTGGCCCGTGTCGAATCGCGCACCTACATCTGTTCCAAGACCGAGGCCGACGCCGGTCCGACCAACAATTGGGTCGACCCCGCCGAGATGCGCGCCACCATGACCGAGCTGTACCGCGGCTCGATGAAGGGCCGCACCATGTACGTGGTGCCGTTCTGCATGGGCCCGCTCGGCGCCGAGGACCCCAAGCTGGGCGTGGAGATCACCGACTCCGAGTACGTGGTGGTCTCGATGCGCGTGATGACCCGCATGGGCCAGGCGGCGCTGGACAAGCTCGGCACCGACCGTCCGTTCGTGAAGGCGCTGCATTCCGTCGGCGCGCCGCTGGCCGAGGGCCAGGCCGACGTGCCGTGGCCGTGCAGCGACACCAAGTACATCACCCACTTCCCCGAGGACCGCGAGATCTGGTCCTACGGTTCGGGCTACGGCGGCAACGCGCTGCTCGGCAAGAAGTGCTACTCGCTGCGCATCGCCTCGGCGATGGCACACGACGAGGGCTGGCTGGCCGAGCACATGCTGATCCTCAAGCTGATCTCGCCCGAGAACAAGGCGTACTACATCGCCGCCGCGTTCCCCAGCGCCTGCGGTAAGACCAACCTGGCGATGATCCAGCCGACCATCCCCGGCTGGCGCGCGGAGACCCTGGGCGACGACATCGCCTGGATGCGTTTCGGCAAGGACGGCCGCCTGTACGCGGTGAATCCGGAGTTCGGTTTCTTCGGCGTCGCGCCGGGCACCAACCACAGCTCCAACCCCAACG
>JACIXH010000054.1 GCA_014360565.1 Nocardia sp. | reverse complement strand
GACCCGCTCGCACGGGATCGCGGCCTTCGATCCGCCGCGGGTGCCCCACGACGTGATCCCCGTGGTCACCGCTGACGGGGCCCGGCTTCGAGTGCATGCCTACGGCCCGGTCGACGCGCCCGTCATCGTGTTCGCCCACGGCTGGACCTGTTCCCTCGAATACTGGAACGCCCAGATCAACGCCTTCGCCGGCGAGTACCGCGTAGTCGCCTACGACCAGCGCGGCCACGGCGAGAGCACCAATGGTTACGCCCGCCCGAGCACGAATCTGCTGGCCGACGACCTGTGTGACGTGCTGGACGCGGTCCTGCTGCCGGGTCAGCGCGCGGTGCTCGCCGGACACAGCATGGGCGGAATGACGCTGATCGCCTGGGCAGGCCGCTACCCCGAGCGGGTCGCCGAGCAGGCCGCCGCGGTGATCCTCACCAATACCGGCGCGCACTCGCTGGTCGAGGTGTCGACCATGGTCCCCGGTCTCAACGTGCCGCTGCGCGTACTCGGCGGCCGTTCGATGCCGACGCCGGACTGGCTCGGCAAGCTCATCCTCGGTACCCCGGTGGTCATGCCGCCGATCAAGCCGGTGCGCTGGATCTTCGCCCGTCAGGTGATGACTCTCGATACTTCGCGCGAGAAGCTGAACTACGCGCTGTCGGTGGTTCGTGGCTGCCCGATGATGACGCGTTCGCGCTACGGTCTGCTGCTCACCGGCCTGCATCTGGGCGATGACGCGAAGAACTTCTCGGTCCCGACGACCGTGCTCGCCGGCGACCGCGACGACATGACCCCGCGCATCCACGCCGAGCGCCTGGCCGCGCTGTTGCAGGAAGCGGGCACCCTCGCCGCGTTCAAGGTCCTGCCGACCGGGCATCTGGGCAATGTCGAACGTTACGACCTGTTCAACGCCGAGGTGGCCGAGGTGCTCGCCGCCGTCAGTGAGCCCGTGCGCGCCCTCGCCTGATCGCCTGCGAGGATAGCGGGATGAGTTCTGCCCCCCTGACCTCGGACGACCGCCGATTCGTGCTGACCCTCGGGTGCCCGGACCGGCCGGGCATCATCGCCCGGATCTCCTCGTTCATCGCCGAGTTCGGTGGCTCGATCGTGGAGGCCGGGTACCACTCCGACGGTGACATCGGCTGGTTCTTCACCAGGCAGGCCGTCAAGGCCTCGACGGTGCCCTTCTCCATCGACGAGTTGCGCGCGCGCTTCGCCGAGGTGGCCGCCGCGTTCGGTCCCGAAACCGATTGGCAGGTGCACGACTCCGGTCCGCCGCGCCGCGTGGTGTTGCTGGTCAGCAAGGACGGGCACTGCCTGCACGATCTGCTCGGGCGTGCGCAGGCCGGTGAACTGCCTGCCACCATCGAGGCCGTGATCGGTAACCATCCCGACCTCGCGGGCATGACCGAGGCGCACGGGGTGAAATTCCACTACGTCCCGTTCCCGAAAGACCCCGAGCAGCGCGGTCCGGCCTTCGAGCAGGTGCGCGAACTCGTCGACTCCCACGATCCGCACGCGGTGGTGCTCGCGCGCTTCATGCAGGTGCTGCCTGCCCAGCTGTGCGAGCACTGGGCTGGGCGCGCCATCAATATTCACCACAGCTTCCTGCCCTCGTTCGTCGGCGCACGGCCCTATCACCAGGCCTACGCGCGCGGGGTGAAGCTGATCGGGGCGACCTGCCACTACGTCACCGCCGAACTGGACGCGGGGCCGATCATCGAGCAGGACGTGATCCGGGTCGATCATGCCGACGACGTGCGCGACATGGTGCGCCAGGGGCGCGACATCGAACGGGTGGTGCTCGCGCGCGGACTGCGCTGGCACCTCGAGGGCCGGGTGCTCGTGCACGGTCGGCGCACGGTCGTCTTCGAGTGACCTAGAGGTCGTAAAATGGTGCGGGATAATGGAATTCGCCGGTGACGGCGGAATCATAGGCGGTCAGCGCACGGATCTGGAAGTGCGCAGCCCAGTCGGCGACGTCGGGCACGATGCCCAGGCGCGCGCCGGGCACGAAGCCGAAGCGGGCGTAGTAGTCGGGATCGCCGACCAAGCCGACCACCGATTCGTCGAGGGCATCCGCGGCACCGAGCGCGGCATGGACCAGCGCCGAACCGACACCGGACTTCTGATGCTCGGGGTCGACGCCGAGCGGGCCGAGTGCGAGCACCGGGAACGGACCGATCCCGGCTCTGGTGAGACAGATGTGCCCCACGACCGTGTCGTATTCGAGCGCGACCAGAGACAGCGTCGGCATCCACGACTCGTCGGTGCGCAGCGTCTCGACGAGGGCGGGCTCGGGTGGCTCGGTGACGGCCGGATCGCCCGCGTAATGCGGGGCGAAGGCGGCGCGGTGGATCGCGGCGATCGCCGCGGCGTCCGCTGGGGTCTCGCGACGGATCAGCACAGGCATAAGTGTCCAGGATTCGGGTAGTAGAGCGCAATGATCTGCGGCGCCCGATGTCTCGGCGCCCGCCGCGGATATGCCATGCTCGGGAAATGACTTCCGCGCCGCTGACCCGGGCCGCCGTGGCCGACATGATCGACCACACCCTGCTCGCCCCGGCGGCGACGCCTGCCGAGGTCGACGCGCTGATCGCGGAGGCGCGCAAGCTCGGCGTCTACGCGATCTGCCTGTCGCCCTCGATGTTGCCGGTGCGCGCACCGGGCCTGGTGGTGGCGACGGTCGCGGGTTTCCCGTCCGGCAAGCACCATTCGCTGATCAAGGGCGCCGAGGCGCGGCTCGCGGTGGATCAGGGCGCCGCCGAGGTGGACATGGTGATCGACGTGGGCGCCGCGCTGGCCGGTGATTTCAACGCCGTGCTGGCCGACATCATCACCGTGCGCGAGGCGACCGCGGATCGGGCCGTGCTCAAGGTGATCATCGAATCGGCCGCACTCACCGACTCCGCGATCGTCGGCGCGTGCCGGGCGGCCGAGCGCGCCGGCGCGGATTTCGTGAAGACCTCCACCGGTTTTCATCCCGCGGGCGGTGCGAGCGTGCACGCGGTGCGGTTGATGGCCGAGACCGTCGGCGGGCGACTCGGGGTGAAGGCCAGTGGCGGTATTCGCACCTCGCAGGACGCCGCCGCGATGATCGAGGCCGGTGCTACCCGGCTCGGCTTGTCGAAGTCCGCCGATGTGCTCGACGGTTTTCCCGAGTAGCACAGCCGCGGTGATCAGCAGGTGAATTCGGCCTGGCGGCCGGTCGCGTCACGGGCGCCTTCCAGTGAAGTCCTTCCGCCCGAAAGATGCACTGCCACACCGTCATCAGTGACCCTGACCTCCTGTGCGCGCAGGCCGAGCGGGTAACTCTGCAAGCTCTGCGTGAAGGTCTCGACGATGCCCTGCACGAGGTCGGTGGGCAGCCCGAAGCCGAGCAGCTGTGCCGATTTCGTCTCCACTGAGATGTTGCCGTCGCGGATCAGTGGCTGCACCTCGAGCTGGGCGAGTCCGCCGAGCACATCGAGTGTCAGCACGCCGGTGCTCGCCGAGGAGCTCACACCGCTCACCATGGTGCCCAGTGTCTGGCGGATACCGTCGTTGTTCCAGGTCACGTCGGCGGTCGAGCTGTTGATGGTGCCGCCGCCACGGCCACGGTCGACGAGTTCGATGTCGTCGAAGGTCGCGTGCACCACCATGCCGACCGCGGGACCGAACTTGTTGTCCTCGCTGTCGACGGTGAGCGAGCCGACCTTGCCGTCCACATACGACAGCAACACCGGCCGGACGCCGAAGTCCACGTCGATGCTCGAGCCCATCTGCTGTTCGAACGCACCGCTGATGCACTGGGAGACCTTGTGCCGGGCATAGGCTTCGGTCGCGCCGATGGCCGCGATCAGCAGGAGGGCGACCACCGTCAACGCGATCACCAGCGAGCGCCGACCGATCCTGGGGCGTGGGGGCTTTTGCGTGGTCATGGCATCGGATTCTTCCCGATATTTCTGTGTCTGCTCTGAGGATGGGGTGAAAGCCTTCACAGCAAAATGTGACCTGGCGCACTGAACCGGGCGTAGCCTGGGAAACATGGCTGGCGAGGGCACGCGCCGGGTGGCGGGGACAGCGGAGCATCGGTGGCGGGTGCTACGGCGGCTGGCCGGACGGCACGCGGGCTTCTTCACCACCCGTCAGGTGTTGCGGACGGGCTGCGAATCCCAGGTCAGGGCGGCGCTGGGCGACGGAACGGTGACCAGGGCCGGGGTCGGGATGATGCGGCTGGGGCAGTGGCGGGTGGGGCCGCTCGACGAATACGCGATGTGGGCGGCGTGGTTCGACGGTGCGGCGGCGGTGTCGTATCAGAGTGCGGCCGAACTGCACGGGATCGGCAGGTTGCAGCCGCGGTTTCTGCATCTGTCGGTGTCGGCGGGGCGCCCGCCGGTGACCCCGCGGCTGGTGCTGACGCGGCGCAAGCTCTGCGATGGGGATGTGGAGTCGGCTGGGCCGTTTCTGGTGACGACGCCGGCGCGGACGGTGCTCGATCTGGCCGAGACCGAGATCTCACAGGCGGCATTGGACGAGGTGGTGGCCGACGCGGTGGCGATTCATCGCTGCGATACCGACGAGATCTGGTGGGGTGGACAGCAATTGGCTCCGCGGGCGGCGGCGCGGGTGCGGCGGGCGTTAAGCCGGGTGTGACGGGGCGACTACGTCCCAGGGGACCGACAGCACGCAGTCGCGCATTCGCCGCTGGTAGGTCCGCAGCGGAAAGCCGTTCGCGCGCAACATCTGCGCTGCTTCGCGCCAGCGCACGCGTGGGCCGTACGGCGCCAGGGCCGCCGAGCGTTCCCAGGCCTGGTCGGCGGCGGTGAGAAGGGCGTGAATGCGTTCGCCCGCGATATTGCGGTGGATCAACGCTTTCGGCAGGCGCTCGGCGATATCGGAGGGGCGGTCCACGGTGAAGGGATCCCAGGCCAGCGTCAGGGACAGGGGGCGGTGACGGTCGAGCAGGACCCAGGCGCAACGGCGGCCGAGTTCGTCGCAGGTGCCGTCGACGAGGAGGCCGTCAAGGGCCAGGTTGGACTGGATTCGCGACCATGCTTCGGGCACGGCGTCCTCGGGGTACTGACGGAGCACGTTGAAGGCGCGGACCAGGGTCGGTCGCAGGCCTGCCAGTTCGAAGCCGCCGCGGGCGAAGCGGACGCCGTCGCGGGGCGCGACGATGCGGGCCGGATCGATTTCGAGACCGACCACCTCGACGTCGGAGCGGACGGTGCGCAGGCGGGCGGCCAGTTCGACGGCCGTCCACGGGGCAGCGCCGTAGCCGAGATCGACGACCAGCGGGGTGGCGGATTCACGCAGGGTCCGGCTGACGAATTCGTCGTTGACGAGCCAGCGATCGCTGCGGCGCAGGCGGTTGACGCCAGTGGTGCCGCGCGTGATGGTGCCGACCGGGGGCGGGGCCTTGCGGCTGGGGGCCACTGGTGTCGAGACTGCGCGGTGCGTCAGACCGACTTGTCGGCGGTCTGACGATCGAGGTAGCGCAGGGTTTCCTCCTGCTCGGCGCGGAACAAATCGACCAGGTTCACCAGCATCAGCTGCTCGAGGCGCGGGCCGACCATGGGGATGAAGACCTTGGCGACGGGGGAGAAGCGCATGGTCGCGCCGGTCTCGGTGGGGAACAGGCGGATGGTGCCGGTGAGACTGCCGGGACCGGCGGGGATCGAGGCGGAGAACTTGCCCTCGGTCTCGTCGTGGGCGAACGGGCCCCAGCTCTCCTTGCGGGTGATCACCATGTCTTTGCGCATGACGGTCTGGGCGATCTCGGGCAGCATCTCGCGCGGCAGTGTGTGGTGCAGGACCACTTCGATGCCGTCGTCGGAGACGTCGAGGCTGACGACCTCGTTGTTGGGCGCGTACTTGCGCATCTCGGCGACGCGGGCTTCCCAGTAGTCCTTGCGCTGGAGGGCTGCGTACAGCTCCTCGGTGGTGTGCAAGGGGTAGCGGGCGGAGTAGTCCAGTCTGCGTGCCATGGCAGGACACGTTACGGGGTTCGGGTGCGGACAGAGGTAAGAGGTGGCGATGTTGTCGGGGGTCCCAATGCGATGCGCCCGGCTTCGACGTGCGGTGGTCGGCGACAAGCCGATGCCGATGGTCGGTCACCCCTGGGGCCGGGACTTCGTCCGGGAGCTCGGTGGTGGCCGCGTTCTACAGGCTGAGACCGACCGTGACCGGCTCGGGTTCCAGGGTCACGCCGAAACGCTGTTGCACGCCCGTGCGCACCGTGCGTGCCAGGGCGACGATGTCGGCGGCGGTCGCGGCGCCGCGGTTGGTCAGGGCGAGGGTGTGTTTGGTCGACAGACGCGCGGCGGCGTCTTCGCCGGGGAAGCCCTTCGCGAAACCCGCTCGTTCGATGAGCCAGCCTGCCGAGAGTTTGGTGCCGTCGGGGGCGGGATAGGTGGGTACCTTCACGTCGGCGCCGACGTGCGCGGCGATCGCGGCCAGTACCAGCGGCAGTTGGTCCTCGGTGACGACCGGATTGGTGAAGAACGAACCGGCACTCCAGGTGTCGTGATCGGCAGCGTCGAGGACCATGCCCTTGCCCGCGCGCAGGCGCAGCACTTGCGCGCGCACTTCGTCGACGGGACGGGTCTGGCCCTCGGCCGCGCCGAGTACCTTCGCCAGCTCGCCGTAGCGCAGCGGCGCGCTCATCCCGCTCGGGTCCAAGGCGAATTCGACGGCGAGGACCACGGCGTCATCGCTGTGCTTGAGCACGCTGGTCCGATAGCCGAAGCCGAGTTCGGCCGGTTCGGCCCAGCGCACCTCGCCGGTCCGACGATCGAGCAGGCGCACCCGGCGCAGCAGGGACGCGACTTCGACCCCGTAGGCGCCGACGTTCTGCACCGGCGTCGCGCCTGCCGAACCGGGAATGCCGGACAGGCACTCCAGTCCGCCGAGCCCGGCCGCGACGGTCGCCGCGACGACCTCGTCCCAATTGGCGCCCGCCTCGGCCACGACACCGCCGGTATCCAGTTCGACACCGGTCGTGCCGATTCGCACGACCACGCCGTCGAAGCCCGCGTCGTCGACGAGCAGGTTCGAACCGCCCGCCACCAGCAGGACCGCGAGACCGGCCGCATCCAGCGCATTCACCGTGGCGATCAGGGCCTCGGTGCTCGCGCATTCGGCGAGCAGCGCCCGCCCGCCGACCCGCAGGGTCGTCAATTCGGATAAACGCACCGAATCGTGGACCGTCGCGCCGGTATCGGCAAGCAGGTCACGCAGCTGATCGGAGGACACCACCCGTGTTGTACGCACGTTCGCAGACGGTACCGTGTCGAACATGGCTACACCTCTGGCGTTCACTGCCAGCTACACGCATTCCGTCGATGCGGTGCGCGCCGCGTACTCCGACGAGCAGTACTGGAAGGCCCGGATCGCAGAGGTGGGCGGCCCTGGCGCCCGGCTCGATGCCTTCGCCGTCGACGGCGATCAGGTCCGCGTCCAGATGGTGCAGTCCATCCCCGCCGATCAGCTGCCGCCCGCCATCACCGCAGTTCGCCCGGGTGACCTGGTCATTCCGCGCACCGAGAGCTACACCGGGACCGGGGGCATCTTCGAAGCCCACGTCGACGGCGCCCCCGCCGTGGTCCGCGGCACGGTCACGATGGCTCCCGACGGCGGCACCGGCTCCACCACCGCCATCAACGGCACCATCGAGGTGAAGATCCCGCTCTTCGGCGGCAAGATCGAGGCGGCCATCTCGGAGCGCCTGATCGAACTCCTCGGCAACGAGGCCACCTTCACCGAGGAATGGCTCAACCGTAAGTAGGGCCGTTCGGTGAGACCGCGCTCACGAGGTTCAGGTCGGTAGCTCGGCGTACATTCGATGCGTGAGCAAACAATCGGTAACCGGTCTATTGCGCGCGTGGGCGACCACGCGGCGCAGTTCGTCGTCGCAGGGGCGCGCAGTGCGCGTGCACGGCGTGCGGTCCGCGGTTGCGGTGATCTTGCTGGCGGTGCTCGTCGTGCTGACCGGATGCACGGCCGGTGAGCCGGGTGGGGGCGGCGAGGCGGCCGTGCCGGTCGCGCAGGTCACCATCGCGCCCACGCCGGGGGCTACCGATGTCGACCCGGTCGCACCTGTGTCGGTGACGGTCGCGCACGGCACCATCGACCAGATCGCCCTCACCAATGCAGGCGGCAAACAGATCACCGGGCAGCTCAGCCCCGATCGCACCACCTACGAGGTTTCCGAGCCACTCGGCTACGGCGGGTCCTACACCTGGACCGGCACGGCCATCGGCGCCGACGCGAAACAGGTCCCGATCGAGGGCGCCTTCACCACGATCAGCCCGCAGTCGACCGTGCCGGCCACGATCAATATCGGTGACGGCCAGGAGGTCGGCATCGGAGCGCCGATCATCTTGAAGTTCGCCGGGCCGATCACGAACAAGGCGGCCGTGGAGCAGGCGCTCACCGTCACCACCGACCAGAACACCGAAGGATCGTGGGCCTGGCTGCCCGACGACGGCGGCTCGCGGGTGCACTGGCGTCCGAAGAACTACTGGACTCCGGGTACCACCGTGCACGTGGCCGCCAAGCTCTACGGCGTCGACCTCGGGGGCGGCGCCTACGGCGATTCCGATCTCACCTCCGACTTCACCATCGGCCGCAGTCAGATCGTCATCGCGGATGCTCCGAGCCACCGCATGCAGGTGGTTCGCGACGGCGCCACGATCTTCGACTTCGCGGTCTCCTACGGCGAAGGCAACGAACCGCGCAATGTCACCCGCTCCGGCGTGCACGTCGTCACCGAGAAGTACGAAGACTTCATGATGTCGAATCCGCCGTACTACACCAATGTTCGCGAGCGCTGGGCCGTGCGCATCTCCAACAACGGCGAATTCATCCACGCCAACCCCGAATCCCTCTCGGCCCAAGGTTCCTCGAACGTGACCAACGGCTGTATCAACCTCTCGCCCAGCGACGCCCAGGCCTACTTCCCGACCGCCCGCTACGGCGACCCGGTGGAGGTGACCGGCACCTCGATCGAACTGTCTGCCGCCGATGGCGACATCTACGACTGGGCGATCGACTGGCCGACGTGGCAGTCGATGTCGGCCCTGCCTGCAGGCTCGGGCGTCGCCGCGCCCCGCTAGCTCGCTCGACAGCGACGGACCCCGGCCAACCGGTCGGGGTCCGTCGCTGTGTCGGTGTGGTGCGAGATGTTGAGGTATCAGGCGTAGGCCAGGGTCTTGGCGGGCCAGCGTGGGTGGTCGGCGTCGATGACGTAGGGGTGGGTGTGCTGGTAGCGGTTGGGGCCGATTTCGATGGCGTCTACCAGGATCGACGGATCGACCGAGCCGAGTTCGTGGACGTGGGTGATCTCGGCGGGATCGTTGTGGGGCCAGAACCGGATCGCCGCCGCGGTACCGAGAGCGGCGATGGCGGCCAGGGTCGCCCAGGTGGCGGTGAAGCCCGCGGTGGTGGCCAGCCAGCCGGTGATCGGGTAGGTGACCAGCCAGGCCAGATGGGACAGCGAGAACTGGGCGGCGAAGAGCGCGGGGCGGTCTTCGGCGCGGGCGGAGCGGCGTAGGACGCGGCCGGTGGGGGTGAGGATCAGTGCGGTGCCCGCGCCGATGGTGGCCCAGGTGGTGAGGGCGGCGGGCCAGTGCCAGTCGCCGGTGGGCAGGGTCGAGAGGACGAGGGCTGCGGTCAAACCGGTGAGCAGCACCGCCGCCCCGGTCAGCATCACCGGGCGCTCGCCGCGGCGGTCGAGGATCTTGGGCAGGGTGAGGGCGATGAGCATGGTGCCGAGCCCGTTCGACGCCAGCAACAGCGCGACGCCGGACTGGTCGCCGCCCAGCACGTCGCGCGCGTAGTTCACGGTGTTGACCATCACCACCGAACCCGCGGCGGCGACCACCAGGTTCAAGCCGAGCAGTCCACGCAGGCGTGGAGTCGCCGCGAACAGCCGCAGCCCGGCGACGAGCCGCTCCTTGACCGCACCGTCCCCGGCCACCGCGTTCGGGATGCGCGCGGACATCACCAGGGCGACCGAGATCGCGAAGCCGAGGCCGGTGCCGACGAACAGCCAGTGGAAGCTGATCAGGCTCAGCGCCAGTGCCGCCAGCATCGGGCTGAGCAGCGTTTCCATGGTCGCCGCGAGCTGGGCGGCCGAGAGGGCCTTCGTGTAGTCGCGCTCGTCGGGCAGGATATCGGGCAGAATCGCCTGGTAGGTGGGGGTGTAGGCGGCGGAGGCGATCTGCAGCAGGGTGATGAGCACGTAGATCTGCCAGATCTGGTCGACGAAGGGCAGCGCCAGCACGATCGCGCCGCGAATGCCGTTGAGCGCCATCAGGAATTGCCGGCGTGGCAGGCGGCCCGCGTAGGCGCCCGCGATCGGTGCGATGGTGACGTAGGCGACCATCTTCAAGGTCAGCGCGGTACTGAGCACGATGGCCGCGTTGCCGCCTGCCAGTTCGTAGGCGAGCAGCCCGAGGGCGACGGTGGTGAGTCCGGTGCCGAACAGGGCCGCGACCTGGGCGGTGAACAGCAGTCGGTAGTCGCGGTGGGCGAACAGTGAGGTGGTCATGGTGCCTGCCCTTTCGAGGCTGCTTATCTGCGTATGAACGCAATAAGCAGCATAAGGCGTGAAGTATTCCCGCGCCACCGAAATCTTCTTCGACTTGACCTCGAGAATGGTTGAGGTAGGACGGTAGAGCGCAGCGGCGGCCGAGGGGCCGCCACCGACGAACAGGAACGTCATGAGCGCCACGGTTGAGAACCCCCGAACCACCATCCGCCCGCTGCGGCTCGCGGTCGTCATCGGCAGCACCAGGCAGGGGCGTTTCGGCCCGACGGTCGCGGGCTGGTTCGTCCGCCAGGCCGCCCTGCGTGACGACCTCGCCGTCGACGTCGTCGACACGCGCGACATCGAACTGCCGCACGCGTTCGGTGCGGCCACCGACCACCCGTCCGTCGCCGAGGCGACCGAAAAGCTGTCGGCCGCTGAGGCATTCGTCGTGGTGACCCCCGAGTACAACCACAGCTACCCCGGCTCGCTGAAGAACTTGATCGACACCCACCACAGTGAATGGCAGGCCAAACCGGTCGGCTTCGTCTCCTACGGCGGCATCTCCGGCGGCCTGCGCGCCGTCGAGCACCTGCGACCGGTGTTCGCCGAACTGCACGCGGTCACCGTGCGCGACTGCGTCTGCTTCCCGAATCCATGGGGACGATTCGACGCCGCAGGCGAGCTCGCCGAACCGAACGGTGCCGACGCCGCCGCCGCGACCATGCTCGATCAGCTGAGCTGGTGGGGCGAGGCGCTGCGGTCCGCTCGCGCGGCCCACCCCTACGGGAAGTGACGGCGATGACCACCACCATCGAGCCGGTCACCACCCGCAACCCGATGCGCGTCGCGCTGGTGCTGGTGCTCGGCATGATCATGGCCACGCTCGATCAGACCATCGTGAACGTGGCCGTCAACAAGCTGTCGATGGAGTTCCACGCGGGCCTGAGCACGATCCAATGGGTCGCCACCGGGTACTCGCTCGCACTCGGCGCGGTGGTGCCGACCTCGGCATGGCTGGTCGGCCGGTTCGGCGCCAAGCGGCTGTACCTGGCCGCGATCACCGCGTTCGTGATCGGCTCGGTGCTAGCCGGACTGTCGTGGAACATCGAGTCGCTCATCGCTTTTCGGCTGATCCAGGGTGCCAGCGGCGGACTGCTGATGCCCGTCGGGATGACGATCCTGCTGCGCGCGGCCGGACCGGATCGCCTGGGGCAGTTGATGAGCACGCTCGGGTTGGCGATTCTGGTCGGTCCGCTGCTCGGCCCGGTGATCGGCGGTTACCTCATCGACGAGGTGTCGTGGCGGTGGATGTTCTTCATCAACCTGCCGCTGGGCGTGCTGGTGCTGGTGCTGGCGGCCCGGGTGGTGCCCGGCGACGCGCCGGAACCGCCGAAGGCGCTCGATGTGCGCGGACTGCTGCTGATGTCGCCGGGGCTCGCGCTGGTGATCTACGGCGTGACCGCGGCGGGCGAGAGCGCCGGGTTCCTCACGCCCGCAGTGCTCGTGCCACTGTTGGCTGGAGCCGGGCTGATCGCCGCGTTCGTGCGGCATTCGCTGACCACCCCGGTTCCGCTGCTGGATCTGCGCGTCCTCGGCAACCGGACCACCGGTACTTCCGCGGTGCTGCTGGGGGTGTTCGCCGCTGGCTACTTCGGTTCGATGCTGTTGCTGCCGTTGTACTTCCAGGTGGTACGCGGTGAATCGGCGCTGGTGGCGGGCGCTTTGGGGATACCGTTCGCGCTGGCCTCGGGTGCGACCATGCAGGTGGCGGGCAGGCTGATCGACCGGATCCCGCCCGGCCGGTACCTGCCCGCGTCGATCACGGTGGCGCTCACCGGTTTTGTGCTGTTCGTGGTTCCCCTCGACGCCGACACACCGTACTGGGCGCTGTGCCTGACGATGGTGCTGATGGGCGCCGGAGGCGGCGGAACGCTGATGCCGGTGATGACCACGGCGACCCGCTCGTTGAGCCGCGAGCAACAGCCGGTCGGGTCGACTGTGCTGAACATGATCAGCACCACGTCGATGGCGATCGGCACTGCGGTGGCATCGGTGATGCTGGGCGCGCTACTGCCGGTGACCGGTGGGCTCCAGGCATTGCACGCCATGACGACCGAGCAGCGAGCCGACCTGGCTCCGGCGCTGGCCGAGGCGTTCGGGCAGACCTATCTGATCGCTCCGGTCATGATCGCGCTCGCCCTGATTCCGGCGCTGTTGTTGCCCCGGACGCGAATCGGCTCGTCCGGGGCGAAGAACTAGCTGGTCGGCCAGAGCACGGCCTGGCCGACGATGACGTTCTCGCCGTCGAACGTGACGGCCTGGCCCTCGTGCAGGAGGTAGCCGAGGGCCAGGGCCGCACTCACTCGGCGGCAGAACGCTTCGTCGTCCGGGCCGGTCAGCACTCGATAGCTCGGCAATCCGTCGGGTGGGGCGCTCATCCGGACCAGTATCCGCGTCTCAGGACTCGACGGACTCGGTGGCGCGTTCCTTGCTGAGCTCGATGGCCTCGTCGGTGGTCAGGCCCTGCTGCTTGGCAAGCAGGTCGCGGATCTCGATGAGCAGTTCGGTCTCGGTCGGCTCGGCGGCCTTGGTGGTGCCGAACTTGTTCTTCAGCGTCTTCATGGGCAGCATCAGCACGAAGTACAGCACTGCGGCGACCATCGCGAAGTCGATGAGTCCGGTGATGATCGGACCGACGGCGATGAACGTGGCGGGCTTGTCCGCGATCAGCTGGAACCCGAGGCCCATCTCGTTGGTCGAGCCGAACACTGCCAGCAGCGGGCTGACGATCCCCTTGGTCACCGAGGTGACCACCGCGGTGAACGCGGTACCCATCACGACAGCGACCGCGAGGTCGATGACGTTGCCGCGCATCAGGAAATCTTTGAACCCACTGAAAACAGACTTGATACCGAGCATCGGACTTCTACTCCTAGGACTGGCTAACGGCAAACGGCGATGTTAATGCCAGTTCATGCGTTGTGGCGAACTCATGGCAACGCGCGAGGCGGTCGGTCCCAGTATCAATTCCCGGGGCTGCTCCCGTCACTCGAACGCCCCGCGCGCTGGATCGGCCTGCTCCGCTTGTGTATCGCTGTCCGGCGCGCAGAGCCGTACGCGGCATGCCGGGCGCCGGTCGTGTCCTGCCGCAGTGTCGAGGGTCACGTTCGAGACCGCGGCATCTGGTCAGGTGCGACGGGCGAACGAGCCGGGACCTGCCTGGTCGCGGGGTTTGACGACGATGGTGTCGAGATTGACGTGGGATGGGCGGGCGGCCACGAAGCCGACGATCTCGGCGATGTCCTTCGCGTAGAGGGGATCGATGCCCTCGTAGACCTTGGCGGCGCGATCGGCATCGCCGTCGAAGCGGACCAGGGAGAACTCGGTTTCCACAGCGCCGGGGGCGATTTCGGTGAGGCGAACCGGCTGACCGAGCAGCTCGCCACGCAGCGTGCGGTGGACGACGGCCTGGGCGTGCTTGGCGGAGGTGTAGCCGGAGCCGTTGTCGTAGGTGTGGAAGGCGGCGATGGAGGTGATGGTGATGATCAGTCCGTCGCCGGAGGCGATCAGTTTGGGGAGCAGGGCCTTGGTGACGCGCAGGGTGCCCACCACATTGGTCTCCCACATCCAGCGCCAGTCGTCGAGGTCGGCGTCGATGACCGGGGCCATGCCTTTCGCGCCGCCCGCGTTGTTGACGAGCACGTCGACGTGGTCGACGGCGTCGGTGAAAGCGCGCACCGATTCCTCGGACGTGACATCGAGTTCGATCGCGGTGCCGCCGATCTCGGCGGCGAGCCGCTGTACGCGGTCGAACCGCCGGGCACCCACGTACACGTGGTAACCCTGCTCGGCCAGTTCCCGGGCGGTGGCTTCGCCGATGCCCGAGCTGGCTCCGGTGACTACAGCGGTGCGAGTGCTCATGTCTGCCGATCCTATTCGCCCGCGATATCCGGTCGTCATCGCAGGCGATCCGGGTGAGGTTAGCCTGTCGGTATGGCTATTCGCGATGCTGTCAGTGCCGATGGAACGAGGATCGTCTACCGGGTCAGTGGTACCGGTAGGCCGCTGGTGCTGCTGCACGGGTGGGCCGGGAATCTGCGGTGCTGGGGTGCGGCCGAGAACGATCTGGCCGAGCGGTATCAGGTGATCGCGGTCGATCTGCGCGGGCACGGGTACTCCGACGATCCCGGCTCCGGCTATGACGATCCCAAGGCCTGGGCGGGCGATGTGGCCGCGGTGCTGGCTGCCGAGGGCATCGATTCCGGGGCGGTGTTGCTGGGCTGGTCCTATGGCGGGATCGTCGCCACCGACTATCTCGCCACCTTCGGCACCTCGGCTGTCGCCGGTGTCGTCTACTGCGGTGCGCCCGCCCATATCGGCCGGGATGTGCCCGGTGCGGCGCCCGGGCCGTCGATGGCGAAGGCAATTCCGGGTGTGTTCGACGAGGCCGCCGGACGGGCGGTGCGGGCGTTCGCGGTGTTCGGCAATGCCAACACCGGACCGGGCGAGGACAAGGGCGTCGATGCCCAGCGGTTGTTCGGCGGCAGTCTCGCGACCGCGCCTTCGGTACGCAAGGCGCTGTTCTACCGCACGATCGACAACACCGAAACCCTGCGTGCCCTCGATGTTCCGGTTCTCGTGCTGCACGGCACCGACGACCCGGTGGTCCCGCCCGCCAACGGTCAGTACATCCTCGACAACGCCCCCGACGCGCGTGGTTCCTTCTGGGACGGCGCTCAGCACGGGCTGTTCATCGAGGACCGGCCGCGCTTCGTTGCCGAGGTCAGGGCGTTTATCGACGCTCTGAAGTGACGCCACATCTGTGAACCGTCAATGTTTCAGAAACATGTCCGTGGTAGGTGAGGGCGACCTACTCTGAGGTCGACGGCTTTGTCCCGCGGCCGGGCATGGAGGTGGCGCATGAGCGTCCTGACGCGATGTGTGCTTGTTCTCGTGGCGGGATTGGCCTGCGCCGCCCCGATCGCCGCGGCGAGCCCGACCTCCGATGTCGCCCGGCTGATTTCCGTCACGCCCGGTCCCGGCCGGGTCGTCGAGCTGACCGTGCACTCCGCCGCGATGGCGAAGGCGGTGACCGTCGCGGTGCTGCCCGCGCGCGACCCCGCGGCGAAGGCGCCAGTTCTGTACCTGCTCAACGGAGTCGACGGTGGCGCCGGACCGGACGGCGACTGGCGCGAGGGCGGCAACTGGCTCACCCGCACCGACGCCGACCCGTTCTTCGCCGACAAGCAAGTGACCGTCGTGATGCCGATCGGCGGCGCGGGCAGCTACTACGCCGACTGGCGCGCCGACGATCCGGTCCTCGGCCGTCAGCGCTGGACCACTTTCCTCACCCGCGAACTGCCCCGCGTGATCGACGCCGAATTCCACGGCAGCGGTGCCAATGCCGTTGCGGGCGTATCGATGGCGGGCACCGCGGCCTTCCAGCTGGCGCTCGCCGCGCCCACGCTCTACCGGGCGGTCGGCTCGTACAGCGGTTGCGTGTCCACCAGCGGTCCGCAGGGGCATGCCATCGTCAACACCGTGGTCTCGGGCCAGCACGGTGACCCGGTGAACATGTGGGGGCAGCCCGGCGACCCGCTCTGGGCCGCCAACGACCCGTTCCTGCACGCCGAGCGCCTGCGCGGCCTGACCATCTACGTCTCCTCCGGTACGGGCCTGCCCGGCGCGCTCGACACCGTCGACGGGCCTGGGCTGCACGGTGATTCGATGAAGCTCGTCGACCAGATGGTGGTGGGCGGCGTCCTCGACGCGGTGACCGGGTTGTGTACCCAGCAACTGGCCGTCCGCTTGCACGAGCTGGCCATCCCCGCCACCGTCGACCTGCGCCCGGTGGGCACCCATTCCTGGGGATACTGGCGCGACGACCTGCGTCGCTCCTGGCCGATGTTCGCCGCGGCCTTGCGCGTCGGCTGAGCCCCTCCGGCGCCTCCGTCACCCTTTGTGACGTCGCGTCGGGTGCGTATTTTCGCAAGTTCGTTGCGACGATTTTTCGCAATTCGTGGCATCGAACCTGTTGGTCCAATTGGTCCGAGCTGTCGGTGAAATCGGCCTGCTTCGCGACCATGAGGGCGAGTATGGTCGTAGTATCCACGCAGGTGACAGTGTTGATGTGATTGGTTCGCCGTGCTGATGTGATCGGTCTGTGATTGTCCCGGGGCGCCGGATACGGCTGGCGAAACAGGATTGCCGAGAATCTTCTGGGAATCGTCACAGACTTTTGGTGAATTCGTCGGTAGCGTTCGGGAATGTCGTTGGATCGAAGACGGAGAAGAGGATTCGGCGTCGAGAACGGAGTTCGATGATGTTCGGTCGGGCAGTAGGCGTACGGGTCGCGGTGGCCGTGTTGGGTGTGGTGGCGGGGGCTGTTGTCGGTATGCCCGCAGGAGCCGATCCCGGGCAGGCTCGGATCGAGGACCAGCGGGTCGAGGCCGATCGCACCATCGATATGGGCGTGTACTCGCCGGCGATGGACATCGTCACCAGGGTCAGGGTGCTGCGAGCCGCGGACCCGAAAGCGCCTGCGCCGACGCTGTATCTGCTCAACGGCGTCGGCGGGGGCAGTGACGGCAACTGGCTGGATCGAACCGATGTGGTCGAGTTCTTCCAGGACAAACAGGTCAATGTGGTGATCCCGTTCGGCGGCGCGGGCAGCTACTTCGCCGACTGGCGGACCGACGATCCCGTGCTCGGCAAGCAGCGGTGGAGCACCTTCCTCACCAAAGAACTCCCGCCCGTGATCGACGAAACGTTCGACGGCACCGGCGCCAATGCCATTGCGGGACTGTCGATGGCGGGGACATCGGTGTTCCAGCTGGCACTGGCCGAACCGGGCCTGTACCGGGCCATCGGGTCCTACAGCGGCTGTGTGCGCACCAGTGACCCACGGGGACAGGCGATTGTGCGCACGGTGGTGGGCAGCAGGCTCGGCAACGCGGCCAATATGTGGGGCCCGCCCACCGATCCCGCGTGGTCGGCCAATGACCCCTACCTGCACGCGGAAGCGTTGCGCGGCACCGATGTCTACATTTCCTCCGGCACCGGCATTCCGGGTCCGTACGACAACATCGCCGCCGGCGGCGACCCGATGCAGAACGCCATGCAGTTGCTCTTCGGCGCCGGGCTCGAAGCAGTCACCAATCTGTGCACCCAGCAGCTGCGCGATCGGCTGCAATCGCTCGGGATCCCCGCGACCGTCGAGCTGCGCCCCAACGGCACCCACTCCTGGGGCTACTGGGAACAGGACATGCACAAATCGTGGCCGGTTTTCGAGGCGGCGCTGAACCGAGCATGACGTCCGAAATCCGCTCGCGCTCCGCCGGTGGATCCGGCAGGCTCGACGTCGACGAGCTCGTGAACTCACTCACGAAAGCGCTGTGACAGCCGTCACCGAACCCGGTAGGGGCAACGGTGGCGGCGTCGCGGCGTGCACACTGGAGGGTGTGAGCCAGCGTCGTCCCGATCTTTTGCCCCATCGCATCGCGGTGCTGTCGGTGCATACCTCGCCGCTGGCGCAGCCCGGTACGGGGGACGCGGGCGGGATGAACGTCTACGTCCTGCAAACCGCGCTCGAGCTGGCCAAACGCGGCACAGAGGTGGAGATCTTCACCCGGGCGACCTCCTCGGAGCTACCGCCTGTCGCCGAAGCCGGACCCGGCGTGATCGTGCGCCATGTGGTGGCCGGACCGTTCGAGGGCCTCGACAAGCACGAGCTGCCCACCCAGCTGTGTCCGTTCACCGCCGAGGTGCTGCGCCAGGAAGCGCGCCATCTGCCCGGCCACTACGACCTCGTGCACTCGCACTACTGGCTCTCGGGCCAGGTCGGCTGGCTCGCGCGCGACCGCTGGCGAGTGCCGCTGGTACACACCGCGCACACCCTGGCCGCGGTGAAGAACGCCGCGCTCGCCGAGGGCGACGTCCCGGAACCGGAGACCAGGGTGATCGGCGAGAAACAAGTGATCGCCGAATCCGACCGGCTCGTCGCCAACACCGGCGACGAGGCCCATCAGCTCGTCGACCTCTACGGCGCCTCGCCCGACCGCATCGACGTCGTGCCGCCCGGTGCCGACCTCACCCGCTACCGGCCCGGTGACAAGTCCGCCGCGCGCGCCGAACTCGGACTGCGCGCCGACGAGCAGATCGTGGCCTTCATCGGCCGGATCCAGCCGCTCAAGGCCCCCGATGTGCTGGTGCGGGCGGCGGCCGAGCTGCTCGGTCGCGACCCGCATCGCAAGCTGCGCGTGCTGATCGTGGGCGGGCCGTCCGGTACCGGACTGGCCAGACCCGACGCGCTGATCGAACTGGCCGCCGATCTCGGCATCGCCGAGCGGGTCACCTTCCTGCCGCCGCAACCGGCCGACAAGCTGGTCCAGGTCTATCGCGCCGCCGACGTGGTCGCGGTGCCCAGCTACAACGAATCCTTCGGCCTGGTCGCCATCGAGGCGCAGGCCAGCGGCACGCCGGTGCTCGCCGCCGACGTCGGTGGGCTCGGCACGGCTGTCCGCAATCACGAATCCGGCCTGCTGGTGCCGGGGCATCGCACCCCCGATTGGGCCGATGCGCTGGCCGCCCTGCTCGACGATCCCGACCGGCTGACGCGCATGGGCGCGAACGCCGTCGAGCACGCGAGCCGGTTCTCCTGGGCGCACACCGCCGAGGGCCTGCTCGACAGTTACGCAGCCGCGATGGCCGGGTTCAGAACCGAACGCGGCCCGGTCGCCCTGCACGCGGGCGAGACCAGGCAGGCCAGATCGCGGGCGCTGTTGCGGCGCCGGACGGGAGTGCGCAGGTGAGTGCCGTTTCGCAAATCATCGATGACACGTTGCGCGATCGCGAGATCGAGTACACCCGCCACGCTGACGACACGTTCATCGTGGTGCTGCCGGGCGAGCGCAAACTGAAGACCACGGTGATGCTGACCATCGGCAAACACGGTGTCCGGATCGAATCGTTCGTGTGCCGCAAGCCCGACGAGAACTTCGAAGGCGTCTACAAGTACCTGCTGCGGCGCAACCGCCGCCTCTACGGCGTGGCCTACACCCTCGACAATGTCGGTGACATCTACCTGGTCGGCCGGATGTCGACCGAGTCGGTCACCGCCGATGAACTCGACCGCATCTTCGGTCAGACCCTCGAAGCCGTCGACAACGACTTCAACATCCTGCTCGAGCTCGGTTTCGCCGAATCCATTCGGAGGGAATGGAAGTGGCGGGTCTCGCGCGGGGAGTCACTGAAGAACCTGCGCGCCTTCGAGCACATCATCGACGAGGCCGACAAAGCCTGAAAACAAACGATGCCGGACAGGAAAGTTCCTGTCCGGCATCGTTTGTCAGCTCAGCAGTTGGTCGGGATCGGTTCGTTGCGGAACCGGGACTCGACGTAGTTCCACGCGTCGGGGAAGCCCGCCACGGCGGCGGTCATGTGTTCGGAGATTTCGACGGTGTTCAACTGCACCGGCGAACCCGCCTCACACCAGCGGGCGATGGTCTCGGCAACCGGCGCGTACGGGGTGAGGATGTCGTACTTGCCCTGCCAGATGTAGGTGGGTGCGGTCGGCGCGCCCTGGAAGTGCACCAGGCTGTTCTCGCGCAGCACGCCACGGGCCACCTGGCTGCCCATCAGTTCCTTGGAGGCAGCCATCTGCTCGGCGTTGCGCAGGGCGCCGTGGAACAGCAGGAAGCGGCGGCACGCGTCCTTGGTGAAATCGCGGAACCACAGGCCGTTTTCGTTGAGCTGGTCCGACACCGGCACCTGCTCGGGGTACTCACGCTCGATGCCCATCGCGGCGGCGAAGGCGAGACCGAAGCCGGGGTGCGGTGCGAAACCCAGTGCGTCGGCCATCATTTCGAGGTCGGCCGGGATGCCGCCGGAGACCACGGCCGCGAGCTTCAGCTCCGGCGCGTAGGTGGGCTGCAGTGCGCCGGCCCACGCGGTGGCCATGCCGCCGCCGGAGTAGCCCGCGATCGCGACCGGCGAGGAGCCGACGCCCAGCTCGGCGACCTTCTGCACGGCCCGCACGCTGTCGAGGGTGACCATGCCGCTGAGCTTGGCCGCGCCGTAGGCCACCGTCGGGCCGAGGTAATCGGGCACCGAGATCGCCCAGCCGCGCGCCAGCGGCAGCATGGCGCCGGGCGCGTCCTGCAGCTCGCCGTTGAACAGCGACTGCGACGGGTTGCAGCGGGTACCGATGGAGTTGATCAGCGCCTGGTAGGACACCAGCGGCGGGTTCTTCACGCCGATCGGCATGAGCACGGTGGTGATGCCCATGATCGCGTCGCCCGCCGAGTTGGTGGAGCGGAACGCGACCTGGTGACCTTCGGTGCCCGGATACATCCAGGTGTCGATGTGACGGGACCGCACGACGTCGCCGGGCGCCAGCGCGCTGATGTCGGCCGGTGCGGTGAAGAACGGATCCGGATCAGGCGTCGGATACAGCGGGTTAGCACCCGCGGGAGCGGCGAACAAGCCCACCGAGAGCAGACTCAACACCAATACAGCTATTTTCGACACAGCTTTCCTTCATCAACAGTAGTGCTGCCCAACCAAATGACCCGACCCGTGTCGAAGTATCTAACGAAAACGCGCGATTTGTACCGACCAGTAGTCAAAGTGTCCCGTGCCACATCTTGTGATCACTCACATCCGGCGTCCGCAGGCGCGCGACGGCGCAGCTCGGCGCGGGCGAAAGGAGTGGTGATGGCGGTGCTCGCGCTCGATATCGGAGCGACGAAATTGGCTGCGGGGCTTGTGGATCCGCACTACGGCCTGCACGGGGTGCGCCGGGTGGCCGCTGCCGCCGGCGATCCGTGGGCGGTGTGCCGCGAATTGTTGCTCGCTGTGGCCGGTGACAACGAGGTGAGCGCGGTCGGGATCGGGTCGGCGGGGCCGGTCGATGTGCCGGCGGGGGTGGTCAAGCCGTTGAACCTGGCGCCGTGGCGGGCCGGATTCGCGATCGTCGACCACGTGCGGGCGCTGTTCCCGGACGCGGTGGTGCGTTTAGCGATCGATGGCGCGTGTCTGGTGCTGGCCGAGCATCGGGTGGGTGGGCTGCGCGGGGTGGACAACGGGCTGGCGCTGACCGTGTCGTCGGGGGTCGGTGGGGGGATCATCGCCGACGGGCGAGTGGTGGTGGGGCGTACGGGGAATGCCCGTCATATCGGCCACATCGTGGTGCCGGGCGACGACACGGCCTGTCCGTGTGGAGGCTTCGGCTGTGTGGAGGCGGTGGCGAGCGGGATGTCGTCGGTGCGGTGGGCGCGTGAACGTGGCTGGGTGGGGGACGGCGGTGTGGAACTGGCAGCGGCGGCACACGGAGGCGACCCGATCGCGCTGGCGGCGATGGCTCGGGCGGGGGCGGCGTTGGGTCAGGCGATCTCCTCGGCGACCGCCCTGCTTGATGTGGACCGGGTGGTGATCAGCGGTGGGTTCGCGCACTCGGGGGAGCCGCTGTGGGGGCCGTTGCGTGCCGCGTTCGCACGCCACTGCGGGCTCGATTTCATTCGCGGCGCGACGGTGGAACTCTCGACGCTCAGCGACGGGGCGACGCTGGTCGGTGCGGGGGTACTTGCGGTGGAGGCCGGACAAGGGCGTTCGGGATGAATCAGCGGCTCGGGTGAGCGGTTGAGGCTGTGTGGGGACTCTTCGGTCCGGACTTCGGTGCGCTCGGGCGCGTTCGTCCGGCCTGGTCCGCGCCGGGCGTAGCCTCGACGAGGTGGCTGCCGACTACGTGCCGGGCGATGTCGTCCATATTCCGGAGGGTCCGTTCCAGGGGGTATGCGCCGTAGTGCGCGAAGTCGACTCGGTGGCGTCGCGATTACAGGTCGACGCGCTGGTCAAAGGTGGTCCGTATGAGATCGTCATCGGCTTCGACGAGGTGGAGTGGGCCTGACCTGACCGCAATGTCAGAATGACCCTATGACCTACACCCTCGTGCTGCTGCGCCACGGCGAGAGCGAATGGAACGCCCTCAACCTGTTCACCGGCTGGGTGGATGTCCAACTCACCGACAAGGGCATCGCCGAGGGTAAACGGGCCGGAGAGCTGCTCAAAGAGGCAGGCATCCTGCCCGACATCGTCTACACCTCGCTGCTGCGCCGCGCGATCAGCACCGCCGACAACGCACTCGGCACCGCCGACCGGCTGTGGATCCCGGTCGTGCGTGACTGGCGCCTCAACGAGCGCCACTACGGCGACCTGCAGGGCAAGAACAAGGAGCAGGTCCGCGAGCAGTACGGCCAGGAGCAGTTCATGCTGTGGCGGCGCAGCTACGACACCCCGCCGCCGCCGATCCAGCCCGACAACGAGTACAGCCAGGAAGGCGACCCGCGCTACGTCGGCATCGATGTCCCCGAGACCGAATGCCTGCTCGATGTCGTCAAGCGGATGGTCCCCTACTGGGAAGACACCATCTCCAAAGACCTGCTCACCGGCAAGACCGTGCTGGTCGCCGCCCACGGCAACTCGCTGCGCGCACTGGTCAAGCACCTCGACGGCATCTCCGACGAGGACATCTCCGGCCTCAACATCCCCACCGGCATCCCGCTGGTCTACGAACTGGACGAGAACATGCGCCCGGTGAAGGCCGCTGAATACCTCGACCCCGCCGCCGCCGCGGCCGGTGCCGCCGCTGTCGCCAATCAAGGCGCCAAGTAACTCCTGCGCCACGGCCCCACACCTCTCGAAGGTGTGGGGCCGTTGTGTTCTCCGGGCGATGTCACACTCGGCACGGCTGTGTCGTCACTTCGATAGATCCGCGAAACACGCGGCTACCGAAGGAGTTATCCCATGAACACCGCCTACGTCATCGTCACCGTCGCCGCCGCGCTCTGGGTGGGATTCTCGGCGTTCTCGCTGCTGCGCCGGGCGCCGTTCGTGGTCGAGCCGCTGGTGGAATACGGCGTGCCGCAGAGCTGGTGGGTTCCGCTGGGGATCGCCAAGGCACTCGGGTCGATCGGGCTGCTGGTCGGTTTGTTCGTGCCGGTGATCGGGATTCTCGCCGCGATCGGGCTGATCTTGTATTTCGCCGGTGCGGTGGTGACGGTACTGCGAGCACAGTCGTACAAGACGGTGGCGTTCCCCGTGCTGTACCTGGTGCCCGTCGTGGTTGCCGCGGGTTTGGGCATCGCCTCCTGAGCGAGCGTGGAGGCCCGCTGCCGGAGCAGCGGGCCACGCGACGTTCGGCGCAGTGCGGAGCAGGTCAGCTGTGTGTTTCGATCATCCGCACGAGGTCTTCCCCCATCTCCATGGCTCTGCGGCAGGAATAGTCGACATCGGGCAGCGGCAACAGTCCGTCGCTGTAAAAGATGAACAGCGAGTCGCGTGCCAACTGGATTTGGATCGAGCAAGTTTGCTTGCTGGCTTGACCGGGTCTTTCCCGCCAACTCAGCAGCTCGGCAGGACGTTCTGCGATCGTCACCTTGCGCCTGGGTGGGTGTTCGAGTTCATCGGCTGACCCGAGGCGGGCGTCGTTGAGCGCAATAATGGCCCTGGAATATTCGGCTACGTTCGTCTCGAACCTGCACCCCTGTGCATCCTTCAACGACATCATGGGCTCTTTTACTGCCGTGCCCGGAGTTTTCAAACCGTATTTCTCGATGAATCCGGCCGTAAGGTTCTTGCAGGGGTCGAAGGCTACCGAAACAGATACCGTTGTCGCCGCGGTTTCCCCTCCGGGCTCACCGGAATTCGATGAGCAGCCCGCTGTCAGGATGCAGGCAAGTGCTGCTGTGACTACTGCCCCGCCATGCCATGTGGGTCGTTCTTTCGGTAGCACCTGCATGATTAGACACGACGGAGCAGCGTTCGGCTCCGCCGGATTTCCAGTTGTTCGAGACGATGCGGTGGGCAGTTCGCCTGCTCCTGACGGGGCGGGTGTAGAGGGCGGAGGAACTGGATGCCGGTGGTGGTGGACCTGTCGCGCGATGGTCCGCAACGTCACAGCGAACTTCTCGCGGGGGCGGGTGGGATCAGTCAGAAGATGCTCACGCAGACGTTGCGGCGGATGGAGCGGATGACGCTCGTACGCAGGCGTCGGTACGCCGAAGCGCCGCCTCGGGGCGAAGACGAACTCGCCGGTGCGGGTCGCGATCTGCTCGTTCCCATTGATGCGTTCAGTGCATGGGTCGACCGGCACGGCCATGCGGTGACCGCCGCCGGGTACGGCGAACAGCCGGACTGACACGCCCGGCGAAGGTCTGGGTGCCTGCCGGGTGAACGGCAAAAGAACACCACGCCAAGTGCCTGTGACCTGCGCGAAACTTCGTCGACCCGGCGACGTTGTGTCGGTCCGCACTCGTACGATCAATCTTGTGAGTGTTCCGCAGGCCGTGCTGTTGGCAGTCCTCGCGGCTGTCGTCGGACTGGCAGTCGGGGGCCTGCTGATCCCGTTCGTCAATGCCAGGCACGCCGCCCGCACCCAGGAAGACACCGGGCTGACGATGTCGCAGGTGCTCGACCTGATCGTGCTCGCGTCCGAGTCCGGCATCGCCGTGGTGGACGAATACCGCGATGTGGTGCTGGTGAACCCGCGCGCCGAGGAACTCGGCCTGGTCCGCAACCGGCTACTCGACGAGCGCGCCTGGGCCGCCGTGGAGAAAGTGCTCGCGACCGGCGAATCCGCAGAGTACGACCTCACCGCGAAGAATCCGCTGCCCGGTCGTGGCCGGATCGCCGTGCGCGGCGTTGCCCGCAAACTCTCCCGCGAGGAAACCAGCTTCGTCGTGCTGTTCGCCGACGACGATTCCGAGCAGGCCCGCATGGAAGCGACGCGCCGCGACTTCGTGGCGAACGTCAGCCACGAGCTCAAAACCCCCGTTGGCGCGATGAGCCTGCTGGCCGAGGCCATGCTGGAATCGGCCGACGATCCCGAGGCCGTGCGCCACTTCGGCTCGCGCGTACTCGGTGAGTCGCGGCGCCTCGGCAAGATGGTGACCGAGCTGATCGCGCTGTCGCGATTGCAGGGCGCCGAGAAACTGCCCGATCTGGCCGTGGTCGACGTCGACACGGTGGTGCAGCAGGCGGTCGACCGCTCGCGCACCGCCGCCGAGGCCGCGGGCATCACCGTCAGCACCGATCGGCCCAGTGGGCTCGAAGTGCTCGGCGACGAAACGTTGCTGGTTACCGCACTGTCGAATCTGGTGGAGAATGCGATCGCGTATTCACCACAGGGTTCGCACGTGTCGGTGAGCCGGTCGCTGCGCGGCGATCATGTCGCGATGGCGGTCACCGATCGTGGTATCGGGATCGCCAAGGAAGACCAGGAACGGGTGTTCGAGCGGTTCTTCCGCTCCGACAAAGCCCGCTCCCGATCGACCGGCGGCACCGGGCTCGGCTTGGCCATCGTCAAACACGTGGCCGCCAATCACAACGGTGAGATCACCCTGTGGAGCAAACTGGGCACCGGCTCGACGTTCACACTGCGCATCCCCGCTCATCTGGAAACCGATGGTGACGAGGACGCGGAACAGACGCCGGAGTCCGCCACAAGAGAAACCAACGTCGCGCGGACTCTCGCGGGACGAACGAACGGTGTGGAGGCACGCAGATGACGAGTGTGTTGATCGTCGAAGACGAGGATTCGCTGGCCGAGCCGCTGGCGTTCCTGCTTCGCAAGGAAGGCTTCGACGTCACCGTCGTCGGCGACGGTCCGTCCGCGCTGGCCGAATTCGACCGCTCCGGCGCCGATATCGTCCTGCTCGACCTGATGCTGCCCGGCATGAGCGGTACCGACGTGTGCAAACAGTTGCGCACGCGCAGCGGCGTGCCGGTGATCATGGTGACCGCGCGCGACAGCGAGATCGACAAGGTCGTCGGGCTGGAACTGGGCGCCGACGACTACGTCACCAAGCCGTACTCGGCGCGCGAGCTGATCGCGCGGATCCGGGCCGTGCTGCGCCGCGGCGCCGGCGACGAGCTGGACTCCGGCAGCGAGAACGGCGTGCTGGAGGCGGGGCCGGTGCGGATGGATGTGGATCGCCACACCGTGCACGTCAACGGTGGACAGGTCACGTTGCCGCTCAAGGAGTTCGACCTGCTCGAATACCTGCTGCGCAACTCCGGTCGCGTGCTCACCCGCGGGCAGCTGATCGACCGGGTCTGGGGCGCCGACTACGTGGGCGACACCAAGACCCTCGACGTGCATGTCAAGCGACTGCGCTCGAAGATCGAGGCCGACCCGGCCAAGCCGGAACACCTCGTGACGGTCCGGGGGCTGGGCTACAAGCTCGAAGCCTGATGAACTGCTGAAACGAAGGAGTCCGGTCGGCGCGCCGACCGGACGCCGTCGTGCATTCGAGGCGGGGACCGCACACCGCGGACCAGGCGACGCCCAAGGGGGTGGCCCGCGTCTTCAA
>JACIXH010000053.1 GCA_014360565.1 Nocardia sp. | reverse complement strand
GACACTATTCGACATCCTTGTGGAGATCGTCCAGAGACATGGTGCGGGCGAGAACGAATCGGAGGACGGCATCGACCTCGAACTGCTCTGAGTTCGTACGATCGACCCGCTTGCTCGCTTCTCGGCATGTGAGTACGTCGGATAGGACCGGAGACAGGGACCACCTACGTCCGGCGGGGCACGGGGCGGGCCGGGCCTGTTCAGAACCGGGCGGCACCGTGAGGCAAAAGGGATGTCCCGACGGGTCGAGAAGCACGCGCCAGCGATCCGGTGCGGGCTGGAACTGTGCCTTGACCGCGCCGCAGCCGATCGCCGCAGCCTCGGAGGCAATGGTCCTCCACGCGTTCGACCGTCAGCGTGACGATCCGCGCAGCACCACCAAATCGTCGGACACGTACGGGAATTCGAAATCGAGCAACGCCCGGTAGAAATGGGCGAGGTGTCGGGCGTCCCGGCTGTCGAGGGCAATCGCACCGAACCTGGCTCGCACGACTGTTGATGCGCTGAGTCCAAGCGGTTTCGGCTGGAGAGATCCCGCAGAGGGCCAACACCGTCGCCAAAGTTCGCGGCGTTGGCTACCTTCAGCTGCATGATCTATCCAGGCGGGGATTCGGCGTCGCGAGTGGCACAGTTGGCGAACATCTCGCACGAAGACTGGATGCAGGACTGGCCTATCGAGGTATCCGATCCGGCACGGCTCGATGAATTCGTTTGTCTGCTGCTAACGAACAAGGCTGACTGGGAGCTGAGTTTCTGGTTGCTGGATCTGGTCCTCCAGTCGGCCGAGGACGATCTGTTCATCACGCCGGCACAGTACGATCTGCCGGAACGAACCGAGCCGTTGGTAGACGTTCTGGTTGCGGTTTGGGAAGCCACGCAAGCACCAGGAATCGCGCAGGTGCTCGAGTACTGGGCGTGCCTGGAGGCCTCCGCTCCCGATGAGATGTTCTTCGTGAGTCCGCTGGTACGGGACGCACGTCGCCGGATCGGCCATAGCACTGGATGAGACCGCGACGCCCTTCTCGAACGCCACGCTCCCGCGCGGCACCCGGCAATACAGTGTGAGACCTACTCGAAAGAGCTGGGTGCGGGCGATTTTTGTTTCGCGGCAACGAAGGCTGGAGCGGGCCCGTGCGGGCGTCGGCTGTTATAGCGCGCTGTAGGTTGCTGCGATCAGGTCGTAGGCGCGGCGGTCACCGGACAGCCAGTCGCGGCGCAGGTTCGGAATGAACGCGATAGCGATACGGTTGTCCATGTCTCCCAATCCGATCGACCCGCCTGCGCCAGGATGCCCGAAGACCGTCGGCGGTGCGACGTCGGGCATGATGAAGTTCTCGCATGGCAGCATGTAGCCGAGACCGAAGGCGCTTTCGAGCAACAACACCGAGTCCGGGCCGCGCACGTGTTCCCTGACCGCTTCGGTGAGCAACTCCGGGGGAAGCATTACGCCGTTGAGGAGATCGCGGTAGAACCGAGCCAGGGCTCGTGCGGTAGTAACCAGTCCGGAGGCGGGCCAGCCGCCGGACAGGACATCCGGCCTGTTGTATGCCCCAACAGGATTGGTGGATGCACGAATCGCGAGCGAACTGGGATCCTGGTATGCCTGCGCCATTCTTGTGACCGTTGTCGTATCGATCGGGCCCGGGGCGACCCACGTCTGCTGGTCGGCGGGCGGGAACCCGACGCGTGCAGCCTGCTCGGCCACCTGCGGCGGCGCCCCGATGCACAGCTCGTCACCGAAATTGCGGCGCACATATTCACCGACTGTCGAACCTGTGCAACGACGGACGAATTCACCGACCAGCCACCCGAAAGTCAGGGCGTGATAGCCGTGTTCGGTGCCGGGCGTCCAGAGCGGCCGCTGACCTGCCAGCAGTGCCGCCATCGCCGCCGGGTCGGCCGCTTCCGCAGCTGAGACTGCGCGGTCGAAGGCCGGCAGCCCGGCGCGGTGGGTCAACAGGTCCGCCAACGTCGTTGAGTCCTTGCCGAAGGCCCCATATTCCGGCCACCAGGTGGTCACTGGTTCGTGCAAACTCGTACCCGACCGGAGCGCCACCGCGAGCGCGGCGGTGGCGGTTACACCCTTCGTGCACGAGAACGTGACCGCGGGCGTGTCACGGTCCCAGGGCCGTTGTGTCCGAGCGTCCGCCACACCGCCCCACAGATCGACAACGGCACGTCCGTCTACGTAAACCGCTACAGCCGCCCCGCTGTTCTGCCCATCGGCGAAGCTCGCTTCGAAGACATCGCGTACCGCCTGGAACGCGGGATCGACCTGGCCATCTACGAATCCGCTCACTATAAAAGTAGAACACGTTCTATTTCATGTGGCCAGTCCGAGCTTTGGTCCGGTTGATTGGTTGAGCGGGCCGGATGTGGTCTCGCGGTATTACGACTCCGTCGGACGCAGCTTCGACTACGTCTACGACTGACCGGGGACACCCTCACCATCTGGGCTGGTGCCAAAGACAGTCCCGTCTACTACCGGGGCACCTTCGATCCGGCGGGGATAACCGTCACCGGCGAATGGGTCTATCCCGGCGGCGGCGGATACTCCTCCACGATGACCCGCGTCTGATCCGGTGGTCCGAGCCGGTCACCGTCGGCTCGGAGACTCCCGGCACCACACGGAAATCGGCATGATCGTGCGTTGTCGAGGGTGAGATGACTCATGACCTCTACTCGTTGAACTTCCGTAAACCCGCGCCGGCCGCTTCGGATGGATCGATTTCCCAGGAATCTGGTAGGAGCATCGGCGGGCGGTCACAGAACCACTGTGAACCTATGCGAGAACGCGATATCGAAGGTGTACCTCGCTGGCGAATGCCGATGTTTCGGCACGCTCCAGCTTGATGCGCTTACTCAGACCGGTGAACAGTGAAATCCCTTCTCCGAGCAGGATCGGCACGACGTGCAGCTGGATCTCATCGACAAGCCCGAGTTCGAGGCACTGCCTCGAGATGCTGCCGCCCAGCAGGCTGACCCACCTGTCCCCGGCCGCCCGTTTGGCGGATTCAACAGCGTGTGCGATGTCGTCGACAACGAATGTATATGTCACGCCGTCCTTTTCGATCGGCTCATGAACGCTGTGGGTCATCAGGTACACCGGCACCCCGGGCATGCCCCCGTAGGGAACTTCTCCCGCGTCTATGGTCTGCGCCCTGTTCGCGCCTCCGACGATCGCGCCGAGCTCTCGCGTGACCCTGTTGACGATGTCTTCGTCGCCGGGGGCCGCAGCAAATCCGTTCATCCAATCGACCCCTCCGTCCATGTCGGCCATGAATCCATCCAGGGTCACAGTCGCGTGAATGATCACTTTCGCCATTGCTACTCCTCGGGCACGTGAGAGGTGAGTCGATCGACTCACCTCTCCGAGAGTAGCGACCGGTCAGTCATGAGTCAACCGACTCACCTTTACGTCATAATGGTTCGCATGCCACGCGAACCCTCTGCGTACCACCGACAAATCGCCGCCGACAACCGTGCGGCGATACTCGACGCGGCTACTGGGCTGTTCCTCGAACTCGGCTACGACCGGACATCATTGGCCCGGGTCGCCGACTGCGCCGGCGTCTCGAAGGCGACGTTGTTCAAACAGTTCCCGACCAAGGCGGAGCTCTTCGAGGCAACGGTGCTCGTGGCGGGCGACTCGCCGGACTCCCAGCCGTTGGAGCCGCCGTCCGGCGATTTCCATGCGGGCCTGGTCAGTCTCGGAATGGCGTATGCGGAGCTGTTGTCCCGGCCCCGAGTAGCGGACTTGATGCGGGCTGTGATCGCCGAGTCCGCAAGGTTCCCCGAACTGCGCGAGCGGACTTTCGATTTCGGCACGATGCCCGTCCTCGCGGCGCTCAGGCGCTTCCTCCAGGCGGCGAACGCAGCGGGAACCGCGAATGTGAACGACCTCGACGTAGCAGCGGCGCAGTTCCTCGGCATGATCGCCACCGTCGTGTTCTGGCCCCGCCTCGTCCACGGCAACTGGTCGCTTACCAGCGAGGAAACGCGCCACACCGTAGACGAAGCCGCTCGGACGATCGTCGCACGCTACTCCCTGTCCAGATGAACACAGGCAAACTGGACAATCACTTACGGCCGCAAGGAGATCCGTGCGGCCGTAGGTGAACCAGTATGGACGACCAGCTCAACGTGTAGCTGACAGCGACATCGGCGGGTGCGCCCGACGATGCGCGCGGCTTCGTCTACCTCCCCGGACAGGCACAGCGCGACTCCGATGGGTCCCTTGTTGACACAGGACACTTCGGGAGCCTGACTATGCAACGTGCGGGATAGCGGAGTTGGGGTCGTAGCCCGCGAAGGCAAGCCCGATGACAAAGCCCGCGACCTCCTCGAGCTGACGGACGCGGTCCAGCGATCCCAATACGACCGGTGTCCCGCCGACATCGCGCACCAGCTCGCCGACCACTCCCAACGCCGCCGGGTCGTCGCCGCACATCGCCACCGTCGCCGATGGCTCGCCACCGCCGAGAGATCTCGTCCATTGCTCGGCGGGGAAGAGGTGAAAGGCTTTGACGACATGTGCACCAGGAGCCAATCGGGCAATCCGCTGCGCCATCGAGTCGCCAAGTCCGGTAAGCATGACACCGACGCCATGCTCGACGGCGTTCGTGGGGTCGATCAGCGGTGTTCCATCCAGCAGGCCCTCGGCGGCGCCCGCGCTGTGCAGCACGTCCTCCACTCCGTTCCAGGACACCGCGAGCAGCACCGCATCGCGTCCGGCAACCGCATCACGCGGCTCGACGGCCCGCACCCCTGTGCCCAGAGCAGCCGCGAGCTCCTTCGCTTTGGCCTGTGATCGCCCGCCGATCACCAGGTCATGTCCCACGCGCACCCAACCCGTACCCAGGGCCTTCGCCAGCGTTCCCGTTCCCAGAATCCCGATTCGCACCGTGTGCTCCCTTTCGAGCCGTGATCGTGTGACAGCTAGAGTAAAGAAGGCAATACGCACCGATCGGTGCGTATATGCGGACGATGATGAGTGGCGAGATGAGCACTGAGGAAACCCACTGCCACGAGCCGGTTGCCGACTGTCGACTGCGTGCTGCGACCGACCTGTTCGCCCACACGTGGGATCCTGTCGCCCTCGCGGCACTGCGGACGGGGCCGCGTCGGCGCCGGGACTTGCGCATCGTGATCGGCGGCATCAGCGACAAGGTCCTGACCGAGACGTTGCACCGCCTCTTGGCCAACGGGCTGGTCAGCCGCCATGCATATGCCGAGTCACCACCTCGAGTCGAATACGGTCTGACCAACCTTGGCGAGAGCCTGGTGGACGGCCCGATGGAGGCGCTCGGACGCTGGACACTCGAGCACGGTGACGAGCTTCTCAACGCCCAAGAAGCATGACAACGACCGCCATCGCCGCTATCTGCCGTAACGCGCTACCGCCGGATTTCTGGTGGATGGTCCCTCCCCCCGGGCACCAATGGGGGATTGAGGGCGGCGCCGTGACGTCAGCGCGTGAACCGTGACGGCGCTGCTCGTGGCCGAGAATGCGAACGACCCCGACTTCGCGGTGTCACCGCGAGGCCGGGGCCTGGTTGCGTCGAATCAGCCCGCGGTCTTCTCCGAGCTGCGGATCTCGACGATCGGCAGCACCAGTGCGGCCGGTGCGCTCGCTGGCACGGCCGGCTGGTTCGGGCGCACCGGGGCGATCTTGGCGTAGCCGGTGCTCTGTTCGGGGCGGGTGTCGAGCTCGCCCTTGTTCGGCCAGTAGGCGGCCGCGCGCTCGGCCTGGGCGGTGATGGTGAGCGACGGGTTGACGCCGAGGTTGGCCGATACGGCGGCACCGTCGACGACGCTGAGGGTCGGGTAGCCGTACACCCGGTGGTAGGCGTCGATCACACCGTGCTCGCGGTCGGCACCGATCGCGGCGCCGCCGAGGAAGTGCGCGGTCATCGGCACATTGAACACATCACCCCAGGTGCCACCGGCGACGCCGCCGATCTTCTCCGCGACCCGCCTGGTCACATCGTTGCCCGCCGGGATCCAGGTCGGGTTCGGTTGTCCGTGGCCCTGTTTGGACGTCAGCTTGCGACCACCGAACAGCCCGCGCTTGGTGTAGGTGGTGATCGAGTTGTCCAGGTGCTGCATGACGAGCGAGATGATCGTGCGCTCGCTCCAGTTCTTCACGCTCATGAAACGCAGGAAGGTCAGGGGATTGGACAGCACGAGGCCGAGGAACCGCAACCATCGTGGGAGCCGCCCGCCGCCGTCGACCATGAGCGTCTGCAGCATGCCCATCGAGTTGGAGCCCTTGCCATAGCGGACCGGCTCCACGTGCGTGTCGGGAGTGGGGTGGATCGAGGAGGTGATTGCCACGCCCTTGGTGAAGTCCTGGTCGGGGCCGAGTGTCCTGGTCGCCGCGCCGACGATCGATTCGGAATTCGTGCGGGTGAGCAGGCCGAGCTTGTCCGACAGCTTCGGCAGCGCACCTTCGTCGCGCATGGCGTGCAGCAACTTCTGCGTGCCGAGCGTGCCCGCCGCGAAGACGACGTGCTGGGCGGTCAACGTCTTGGGCGCTTTGCGCACCCAGGCGCCGGTCCGCTCGGTGGTCACATCCCACGTGCCGTCGGGCAGCGGTCGTACCGACGACACGGTGGTCATCGGAATGACTTGTGCGCCTGCCTTTTCCGCGAGGTAGAGGTAGTTCTTCACGAGGGTGTTCTTGGCGCCGAACTTGCATCCGACCATACAGTCGCCACATTCCACGCACCTGGTGCGCTCGGGACCGGCGCCGCCGAAGTAGGGATCGGCCTCGGTCTCGCCCGGCGTACCGAAGAAGACGCCGACGGGAGTTTGCACGAAGGTCTCGCCCACACCCATGTCCTCGGCGACGGATTTGAAGATCTCGTCGGCGGGGGTCATGTGCGGATTCGTCACCACGCCGAGCATCTTCTTGGCCTGCTCGTAGTACGGGGTCAGTTCGGCGCGCCAATCGGTGATCTCGCGCCACTGCGGGTCCTGGAAGAACGGCTCCGGCGGCACATAGAGCGTGTTGGCGTAATTCAGCGAGCCGCCACCCACGCCGGCGCCGCCGAGGATCAGGACGTCGCGCAGTGGGTGGATGCGCTGGATGCCGTAGCAGCCGAGCTTGGGCGCCCAGACGAATTTGCGCAGGTCCCAGCTGGTTTTCGGCAGTTCGTCATCGGCGAAGCGGCGGCCGGCTTCGATGACGCCGACCTTGTAGCCCTTCTCCACCAGTCGCAGCGCGGTGACGCTGCCACCGAACCCGGAGCCGACGATCAGAACGTCGAAATCGGTGGTGCGCTCGGACATGGGGGAGCTCCTCGATCGGTGTCGGCAGTGACGCGGGTAACGCTAATGGCGACAGCCAGAGCTGTCAACGTAGGTTCCGATTCGACTTATGCTGGTCGCGTGGACCGATACACCCGAGCGGAACTCGCCGACGTCAGCGGCGTGGCCTCGCGCACCATCCGCTACTACCACTCGCTCGGCGTGCTGCCGAAACCTGGACGCGCGGGTAAGGAAGTCGTCTATTCCGGCGAGCACCTGGACCGCCTGCGCGACATTGTCGCCATGCAGGCGCGCGGGCTGCGCCTCGATGCCATCCGCGAGGTGTTCGACACCGAACCGCAGGCCGGTGACTGGCGCGTGCTGTTCGATCCGCGCGCGAGCCAGGCCGCCGAACGCTCGACCACTATCGACGACGCCGAACTCGCGACGATGCTCGGCGACCGCGGCGCCGATGTGCTGGCCGAACTCGTCTCGGCGGGATATCTCGAGCGTCGCGGCGAGCGATGGTTTCTGCGTGACCGATCGATGTTCAAGGCAGCGCTGGTCCTCTACGACGTCGGCATCGACGTCACGCTGAGTGGAATGTTGCGCACGATGATCCAGTCGCACATCGCCGTGCTGGCCGACGAGCTGGTCCGCACGGTGCGCGAGGCCGCGGGCACCGGCTACGGCGGTGAGGGCGTCGCGGTGGATCTGAGCCGTTTCCGCGACCGGTTGCTCGCGATGGCATGGGAGGTCGGCGGTGCGACGCTGGCCGCCGAGGTCGAACGAGCCGCCGCCGAAGACGACACCGCGGCCCGCCGTGCGCCGGCCCGTGCCGCGAGTGGGCGATGATCGGACGATGAGCTCCGACCAGCCCGGTCCGCGCGCACTCGCCCGCGCGCAAACGATCGCCGACATCAAACGCATCGGCCGCGAGCACCTCGCCACCCATGGCGCCGCGGCGTTGTCGCTGCGCGCTGTCGCGCGCGATCTGGGTGTGGTGTCCTCGGCGGTGTACCGGTACGTACGCAGCCGTGACGAACTGCTGACCATGCTGGTGGTCGATGGCTACAACGCACTCGGCGACGCCGTCGACGCGGCGCTCATCGACGCGCCCGACGACCCCGCCACCCGTTTCCGCGTGACCGCGCGGACCGTGCGGGAATGGGCGCTGGCCGAACCCGCCTGGTACGGCTTGCTCTTCGGCACGCCGGTGCCCGGCTACGACGCGCCCGCCGATACCGGGGCGCCGGGTATCCGGGTGGTCGCCAACCTGCTCGGCATCGTGGACAGCGCCTACCGTCGCGGTCAGATCAGTGTTCCCACGGCCGAGTCCGTGATCACCGCGCGGACCTCGGCCGATTTCGTGGCGATCCGCGAGCAATTCGACCTTGCCGTCCCCGATCAGGTGATCGTGGCCGCCCTCACCGCCTGGACCACGCTGTTCGGCGCGGTGAACTTCGACGTCTTCGATATGTACGGACGCGACACCTTCGCTGATCGCGCCGAGATTTTCGACCTGAATATCGACCAGCTACTGCATCTGCTCGGCTTCGCCGTGCCGCGCCCGGATCATGTGGACCGGTCGGTACGGTAGCGATTCGAAGAGTTCCCGCGGTATGTGGGGAAGAGGGATGTGTGAACGGCGACATCGAAGTCGCCAACGAAGGAGAGTGCCCGAGTGAATTCCCGCGAGGAGATCTTGCGCCGAGTCCGTGACGGGCTGCTCGACCTACCCGAGGACGAGCGACGAGTACCCATGCGGCGATCCGCGGGCCGGCACGCGGTGGTCGATCCCGCCGAGCGCGCGGAGGTTCTCGAGCGATTCGTCGAACAGTTGCGCGAGCACGGGTCGATGGTGCGCATCGTCGACATCGCGGGCCTGCCCGCCGCGGTCGCCGATGTTCTCTACGGCATGAGCGTGCAGACAGTACTCGCCGCGGTCGAACCGGGACCGGCATGGCTGGACCACTGGGCCGGCGCGCCGGGGCACCAGGTCGTGCACAGCGGTTCGGACTCGGCCGAGACGGGCGACGCGGTGGTTCGTGACGCCGTCGCGGGTGATGCGTCGACGGGCTCGCTCGCGCTCGATGTCGACGGTGGACCCGCCGTCTCCGGGTCCGTTCCGCAGGTGTGCGTCGTGCGCGCCGACCGCGTCTATGTGTCCCTGCCCGAAGCACTGGACCATCTCGACCAGCGCCGTCCCCTGATCTGGCTCGGCGGCCTCGGTGACAGCGATTTGTCTCGCCAGTTGGTGGTTCTGCTCGTCGAATGATCAGTGGGTAACGTCGGCGAGTCCGGGTTGTGTGGGACCTGCAGTCTCAGTTATTCTTGGGGCAACGGTGTGACGGCGCTAACAGCGCCGTCCGTGCCGGACGCGAACCGAGGAGGCACCGATGACGCTGACCGAATCGAGCCGTGGTGGACCCATCAGCGAGGAGTACCGAGAGGCGCTGGCAACCCTGTCACAGGGGTCTGTCGACCATCGTTTCGATCCTTACCTCGATATCGACTGGGACTCGCCCGAGCTCGCCCTTGACCCGAACGACGTGCGCTGGGTTCTCTCCCCGCAGGTCGACCCACTCGGCGCCACGCAGTGGTATCGCGACCAGCCACTCGAGCGCCGCATCGAGATCGGGAAATGGCGCACCGCCAACTCGGTCAAGGTCGGCGCCGCCTTCGAGAGCATCCTCATTCGCGGAATGATGCAGTACATCATGAAGCTGCCGAACGGCTCGCCGGAGTTCCGGTACTGCTTGCACGAGATGACCGAAGAGTGCAACCACATCCAGATGTTCCAGGAGCTGGTCAACCGCATCGACGTCGATGTTCCGGGCATGCGGCCGCTGTTCCGGGCGCTCTCGCCGCTGATCGGCGTCGCGGGCGGCTATGCCCACACCATTTTGTTCATCGGCATTCTCGGCGGCGAGGAACCGATCGACCACTATCAGAAGGCGATGATCCGCGAGGGCGCGTCGTTGCCGCCGATGGTGTTGCGCACCATGCAGATTCACATCGCCGAGGAAGCGCGCCACATCTCCTTCGCCGGTGACTTCCTCACCGCGCATATCGGGCGGATGGGCAAGTTCAATCGAGGTGTCTGTTCGGTGGCGTTCCCGATCGCGATGCGCTGGCTGGCAGGCGAGATCATGGCACCGCCGCGTTCGTTCGCGCGCGAGTTCGATATTCCGCGCGAGGTCATCGAGCAGGCGTTCTGGAAATCGGAGCATTCCCAGCAGATCTTGTCGGGCTACTTCGGCGATATGCGCAAGCTGGCCAACGACCTCGGCCTGATGAACCCGACCGCCAAGTGGCTGTGGCGGAAATTCGGCATCGACGGGCCCGTGTCGCGCTACCGCAGCGAGCCCGAACGCAGCGCGCGCCGAGCCGCCTGACCGGTCGAGGCACGCGGCTCAGTCGTCGGCCATGAGCTGGGTGAGGACATCGGTGAGTTGCTGGTCGGGATCCAGGTTCAGGCCGTGGCGGCGGGCGACGCCGTCGACCACGTGCCAGGCGTAGGAGGCGACTTCCTCGATCAGCTCGTCTCGGGTGAGCGCCGGATTCGGGTCGTTGGACCAGCGGGTGACGGTGGCCTCGGTCATCGACACGATGGCGAACGACATCGTGTCGGCTGAGGCCTCGTCGGTCACACCGATCACCCCGGCGAGCCCGGTGACCAGAGTCCGGGTCGACCCGGCGATGGTGGTGATCAGCGCGCTCATCGCGTCGATATCGGGATCGGCATCCGACGGCCCGGTCCGCAGGAAATCGTGTAGCCGAGAATGATCCTGGACCCAGGTGACGACCGCGCCGATGGTGCGGACCAGGATCTCGTGGATCGATCCCTCGGCGATGTCGAGCGCATCCTCGATGTCGGCGACGAAACGGTCGGCGATCTCGCTCCTGATCCGGCGATCGAGTTCGTCACGACCGGCGAATTGCCGGTAGACCACCGACTTCGCGAGCCCCGCGTGCTCGGCGATCTGGATGATCGGCACCTCGACGCCGGCCGGTGCCTGTTCGATCAACTCGACCGCGGCCTGCACGATCTGCTCTCGGCGGCTGTCGTTGTGCGGTTGCCAACGAGCCTGCCTGCCGCTCACGGCGCTGGAGGGGCGTGACGCTGTGCTCGACACCCGCCCGAGTGTAGAGCAACCGTCGAATCGTCGAACCGCTACCGCGGGACCGACACCGGATCAGCGCAACTGGCGAGGCCGTCGACGAGCGAGCACGGCACGACCGGGCGTGTGGGCCGGTAGTCGGGGGCAACGCCGCCGGCGGCGGTGATCTCGCGGTAGGCCGCGACCGCGTCGGTCGGGGTCCGCGTCAGCGTCGGATCGGTGAGCACGTCGACGGTGTACAAGCCGAAACGCGGTGTATAGGAACCCCATTCGTAGTTGTCGGTGAGGCTCCAGTAGTTGTAGCCCATCAGCGGGATGCCGTCGGCGACCGCGCGCTGGAGCCAGTAGACGGTGTCGCGCAACGAATCCGCGCGGGTGTAGCCGTCGGCGCGGGGGCGTCCGTTCTCGGTCGGCATGCCGTTCTCGACGATGTAGAGCGGGCGCCCGGGGAACTTTCGCGCGTAGTGGTCGAGCGCGTAGTAGATTCCTTCGGCCTGTAGCGGCATCGTCCAGAGTTTGTCGGGGTCGGGCAGCTGTAGCCGAGTCGGGGGCAGACCGTAGTAATAGTCGATGCCGATGTAGTCCAGGCGTGCCGAGATCCGGTCGAGCAGTGGTCCGCTGACCGCGTCGTCGGCGCCGGGGATGTAGGCGACATTGCTGGTGACCTGGGCGCCGGGGTGTACGGCGTGGATGTAGTCGTAGATGCTGTTGTGCGCCTCGATGATGCGCTCGCCCATGGTGAGGACGTCGGTGGCGCCGATGCCGCCGTGGCGCAGATCGTTGACCAGGTAGAACGTCGGTTCGTTGAACGTCACCCACAACGGGTCGGCGCCGGCGAACCGGTCGACGACGCGGCGCGCGTTGGACAGCCAGTTCGCGACGATCTGCGGATCGCGCCATCCGCCGCGGTCGGCGGCCCAGCCGGGGTACACCCAGTGGTCGAGGGTGAGCATCGGGCGCATCCCGGCCTCGGTGATGGCGCTGACGACGTCGTCGTAGAACGCGAGCGCCGCCTCGTCCCAGATTCCGGGTTCGGGCTGCACTCGCGCCCACTCGATGCCGATTCGGTACACGCGCACACCGAGGTCGGCGGCCAGGGCGATATCGGAGCGGTAGCGATCACGGAAGTCGACCGAGTGCAGATAGGGGTCTGCGGTGGTCCCGGATTCGGCATAGCGGCGCCAATTGCTGTCCGGTGCATCACCTTCGGCCTGGAAACCGGAAGCAGCGACACCCCAGAGGAATTCAGGTCCGAGCGGTGCCAGGTGGGTCGGTGCGGGTGGCCGAGCGAGGGCGGGGGAGGGGCTGATCGCGAGTAGCGCCGCGGCGGCCAAGGCGACCGTAGCGAGGAAGCGGCGACCACGGGGGGAGGGCATGGCACTCCTGATGGCTAGGGGAGGGGAGTGAGATCAGTGTGGGACATCGAGGTGGTTGCCCGGGGGAATTGGGGCGGAGCGGCGGGCCCGGCCGTCCGAGTGGGCCGAAGTCAGGAATTACATGTAGTTACTTAGATATGCGCATCTAACCATGTATCGCACCTGGGTGCCCACACCACGTCTCACCTCACAATCGACCCTCACCAACCCACCAATCACCAGCACAGACAGGGGAGGGGTTCGCTGAGCTGCCGCTAGATGGTTATGGGCTCTGCCGAGCACACCGAGTGAGTTGCCTCTCAGGGCACCTTCGCGAGTGGGCGAATCGGGTTCGCTCGAGCCAGGATTCGGGGATGGTTTGGAATCCCTTGCCGGGCTTCGCGCGCGCGTTCGCGACACAGCCCTGGGTGATGCGCGGCGCCGGGGTCGTCCTGCCGACAGAGCGGTTGTTGCGCAGGCTCAGCGGCGGGCGGTGGGGTGTACTCGACCTGGCCGGGCTCCCGTCGATCGAGATCACGGTGGTCGGGCGCAAGTCCGGCCAGCCCCGCACCACCTCGTTGTTGTGTGTGCCCGACGGCGACGGCTTCTTCCTGGTCGGCTCGAATTGGGGAAAGCCGGAGCATCCGGCCTGGTCGGCCAACCTGCGCGCGGCTCGTACCGCGTCGGCCCGCGTCGACGGCAGCTCGGCGTTCCCGGTGACAGTCGTCGAGATCACCGGAGTCGAGCGCAAGCGCGTGTGGGACCAGGCTGTCGAGTTCTGGCCCGGCTACGAGATGGAATTCGAGCTGGCGGGCGGGCGCGAGTTCCGCATTTTCCGGCTCGACCGGATTCGTCCGGTGACATAGCGGCATCCCTCGGGCGCGGTATTCTCGGGCCGCACGGAGGGCAGGACCGAATACATGACCGGTGCGAACGCATGGACCGCGACGATGCTGCTGCGGCCCGGCTCGATGGTGATGACGGGCGAGATCGGAACCACGGCGCTGCATGCGCACCACACGGTCCAGGTGCTGACGAGCGAGACCGCGTTCCGCATCGGTGATGTCCACGGCGCCACTGCGAGCTGCCGGGCGGTCGTGATCCCGCCGAACACCGGCCATCGAGTGGTCGAGGGCGTCGCCGCGGCGACGCTGATTCACGTGGCGCCCGAAGCGAAGGTTTCGGCGACACTGTGTCCCGAATACGCGGACACGGTGGATGTGTGGGTGCGTCACGGTGCGATGCTGACCCCAGGTTCGATCGGAATGTCGGCCATTGTCGCCGGCGCGGTCGAACCCGACCGTAGCGCCTGGCACCCGGCCGTGCGCCGCGCCTGGACCGAGCTGCCCACACTGCTGGCCGACGGCCCGGTACGGCTCGGTGACCTCGCCCAGCGGGTGCACCTGTCCGAGAGTCGGTTGGCGCATTTGTTCTCTACCGAAGTAGGACTTCCGTTCCGGGCATATGTGCGGTGGCTGCGGATGCAACGAGCGATCCGGCTGGTTGCCGCGGGGCGGACCCTGACCGAGGCGGCCCATGGCGCCGGATTCGCCGACAGCGCGCACTTGAACCGTGTCTGCCACAGCATGTTCGGCGCGGCTCCGTCAGACTTCGGGAAGCTGCGGTGGGTGGACGAGCCCGGTCGTTCGTAGCAGGTTTGTTCAAGCCGGGGGCAGATACGGACTGCCACGCTGTGCGCAGGCACATCGACTCTGGAGGTTCACATGTCCCGCATGCCTGCCCGCGTCCGATCCGCGTTCGAAGCCGAACTAGAGCGCGCGCGTTCGTCCACCGATCCCGACCAGCAGTGGCGCGCGCTCGAACGGGCCCACATTCTTTCGCAGGAGTGGGCTTGGCCGCATACCCGCGCTCACTGGGCGATGCTGCGGCTAGCGCTGCGATGCCGCGACCGTCGCGAGGCCGTCGGCCAGGTGGTTCGGCTCGCCTTCGGCGGCATCGCATCCGCGACCGGGCGGGCCCCGCTCGGGAACACCGGACGAACCGACGTCGGCATCTTCACGCCGATGCAGATCCCGGAAGATCTCGCCGCCGTTCTCACCGCGGATGCCACCACCGCACGATGACGGACAACACGGCATCGACCGGTGCCATCGGCTGCTGAGGGGTCGTCTTCGACGGCCGGGAAACCGGACCACGAAGGCGCTGCAGCACTTGATGATCCAAGATGCGCGCACTCTCTGCTGAGCTTGTGATCACGCCTGGGAGGACTGATCACAGCCCGAGTTTGGTGACCGCGTTGTCTTCGAGTGGGTTCGCGGTGCGGATGTAGCCGTGGACCGTGCGGGGATTGGACCAGCGGCCCTGGCGCATGATCTCGCGGTCGCTGGCGCCGCCGAGTGCGGCCTGGGTGGCGAAGCCTGCGCGCAGGGAGTGTCCGGAGAACAGATCGGGGTCCAGGCCTGCGCGGGCCGCGTAGCGTTTGACCAGTTCGGCGACCGCCCGGCCGGACAGTGCGGCGGTGCCGATCGAGCCGTGCCGGTTGATTGTGGGGAACAGCGGTCGGTTCTCGTCGTCGCCGAGTCGGGTTCCGGTGAAACCGTGGCAGCGGTGGATCGTGGCGTCGGCGGCGAGGTTGTTCGTCGTCGTCCAGGATCGCGCGCCGGCATCGCCTGCGTCGGCGTGGACTTCCAGCAGGCGGACCCAATCGGCGAACGCGCAGATCGGGCAGGTGCGCGGGTGCTTGCCGCGGGGTAGGGCGATGCGCTGTTCGGCGACGCCGGTCGGATCGGTCTTCGTCGTCGGCAGGTGGACCACGAGCAGCGGTTCGCCGGTGGCATGGTCGGTGCGCGCGTGCACGTCGCTGATGCGCAGGCCCGCGAGTTCGCTGCGTCGCAGGGCGCCGGCGAAACCGACCAGCAGCGCCAGTGCGTCGCGGCGGCGCGCGGGTTCGGTGGGCCAGGTGGGTTCGGGGAGCTCGGCGAGGAGCTGGTCGAGGGTGTGCAGCAGGACGGGCCGTTTGCGGGTCGGTGGGGTGCGGCGGGTGCGCCGAATGCCGCGCAAGGTGAGCCGGACGACATCGGAGCGGGTCGGGGACGGGAGTCCGTTCGCGGCGTGGACTGCGGCGATGGCGGCGGATTTGCGATCGAGGGTGGCGGGGCTGAATGCCCATGCGCCGCTTTCTCGCCGGGTGTCCGCGGAGGCGGCCAGGTAGACGGCGACGTCGAGCGGGTCCGCAGGCAGTGCCTGACGTTGTTCGGCCGCGCACCAGCCTGCCCAGGCGATCCAATCGGTGCGATAGGCGCGCAGGGTGTTCGCCGATTGGGATGCTTCGAGGTAGCGGCGCAATGCGCCCGCCTGGTTGTCGTCGAAGCGTTCGCGGACCAGCCGCAGTGCGGCGGTGTCGACGAGGACGCTGCGCACCCCGCGACGCAGTTCGGTGCGTACCTGTTCTGGTAGCACGACGGATGCGTCGCTCAAGCTCGTCACTCCTCGCGTGAATCGCCTCTGCCGCCGATGAATCCTGGCGTCGGCAGCTTAGTCGCGCGCAGGCGCGAGGGCGGAATCACCGGGCTCACGTCACGGCATCTCTTCGAGTTCGGCGAGCTGGGTGTGGATGTAGGCAGCGAGACGGTGCCTGGCCGCGCCGGTGAGGAAACTGGTGTCGCCCAGGCGCGGGAAGTGCTCGTCGATCTCCGCGATAGGTGTCGCGGGGGCTTCGGGGGTTTCGCTGACGAGTTCGAGACGCGCCGGAGGTTGTTGGGGGAGAGCAACATTCGGTTCGTACGGCTCTGAGGGTGCTGCTCCGGTACGTACCATGACCGAAGCCTAACGTTTTGGTTACGGCCGTTGCCAACATGACGCGGCAAGTAGTGATTACCGCCACGTTTTGCCGGATATCGTTCATGACCCCCGGTCGGGGCTCCTCCGGCTCGCCACGGTGCGACGATGCGATGTCATCGCCGAGGCGCAATTCCGGTTCAGGGACTACTCTCGCGCGGGCGCGCGGGCGCCCCGTTGCACAGACGATCGGTGCATCCTGTCGATCCAGATTGGCTGTACCGCTGTGGGATACGTGTCGCGTCGCGCGAGGTTCCGGATGAGCCGGCGGCAAGACCATGCGGTTCACGAAGCGCGTGCGGTCGGGTCGGGATGTCCTGACGCGGCGACATATCCGGCGACGGGGCTCAGCTGCAACACGGCGGGCATCCGGCGGGTGAGCGCGGGCGGGCCGATGAATATGATCCTCCCCGTCCGTTGCGCGTGTGTGAGCGGCATGCGCCCGAGCCATACCTCGTACAGTCCGGCGACGTCGGCGCTGATCGTGACGTCGACGGGGTAGCCGGGATCGGTCTCACACACCGACGCGACCTCGGCTTCGACCACGATCCAGAAGCGGCGGACGTCGTCGGTGAACCGGACCTGCAGTACCTGCCGCCGACCGGGCAGCATCGAGGTGTCGACGCGGGTGTGCATCCACCAGACCAAGAGGGCGGCGTCGAGTTCGGCCTCCCGCGGTGCGCCGAAGACCCAGCGCGCGCCCCATTCGCCCAGGCCGAACAGGACCGGTTCGAGTTGGGTTCCCGCTTCGGTGAGCAGGTGTTCGGCGCCGATCTTCTCGATGAGTCCGGCTCGCTCGAACTGGCGAAGGCGTTTGGCCAGCAGGCTGCGTGACAGGCCTGGTAGGCCACGGGCGAGGTCGTTGAAGCGGGTGGTCCCGAGGAAGAGGTCGCGCAGGATGAGCAGTGACCACCGCTCGCCGAGGATGTCGAGGGCTCGTGCGATCGGGCAGTACTGGCCATAGGCCACGGTCGTCTCTGTCATGGTCACCTCGCCGACGGGGTCCATCTTTTGGACCGGGGGAGTCCACTTTCTGGACTATCTGGTTATCGCGGCGGTTCTTAACTTCGAAACATGACTTCCACAGTTTCCGACACCACGTCCAGCACCGATCGGGTACTTCTCGCCCGCGAGATCGGTGAAATTTTGCGTAGCGAGGTCTCTGAGCGGGATCGCACCGCCGAGATCTCCGTCGCCGCCTTCGACCGGTTGCGGTCGAGCGGGCTGTCCGCGGCGCTCGTGCCCACCGAGTTCGGCGGCGGGGGAGCCAGCCATCGCGAAATGGGCGAGATCTTGCGTGAGCTCGGCAGACCTGATCCGTCGACGGCCGTGGCATTCGCGATGCATTCACATCTGGTCGCCGCGCAGGTGTGGCGGCACAACCACGGGGTGGACGCGTCGGCGGTGTTCGCGAAGGTCGCCGGCGGCGCGATTCTCATCAGCACCGGCGCCTCGGACTGGGTCGAATCCAACGGGCACGCCGAGCGGGTCGAGGGCGGATTTCGCGTGAGTGCGCGCAAGGCGCCGGCCAGTGGTTGCGAGGTGGGCGACTTGCTCGTGACCAGTGCTCGCCACGACGGTGAGGTGCTGCACTTCGCGATTCCGCTGGCGGCCGCGGGCGTGAGCATCGACAAGACGTGGGATTCGTTCGGTTTGCGTGCGAGCGGTTCGCACACGGTCGTGCTCGACGACGTGTTCGTCCCCGATGCCGCGATTTCGCTGACCCGCCCGGCCGGTCCGTGGCCACCGGTGCTGAATGTGGTGATCGGCGCGGCGCTTCCGTTGGTGCTGGCCGCCTATGTCGGTGTCGCGGACACGGCCGTCGACCTCGTCGCGCGCCTGATGAAGGGGCGCGCGCAAGCCCACATCGCGCAATCGGCGGGCGAGATGCTCAACGCGTACACCACCGCCACCGACCTCGTCAGCGCGATGTTCACCGATTCCGAGAACCTGACCTTCCCCAACATCGACGCCTACGCGGCGCGCACCCTGAGCCGCAAGACCGTGGCGGCCGACGCGCTCATCACCACTGTTCGTCTGGCGATCGAAACCACCGGCGGCGCAGGCTATTCCCGCGCCTGTGACCTCGAGCGCCTCTACCGTGACATCCACGGCTGCCAGTTCCACCCCCTGCCACGCGCGAAGCAGACGCGCTTCAGCGGGCGGGTTCTGTTGGGGCACAGTCCACTCGACTGAGCTCAGCGGGCCATCCGGTCGGGATGGCCCGTCGGCTACTTGTAGAGATGGGCGGCGACGTTCGGGTCGTTGGCCAGGACGAAGTCGACGACACTCCAGAACTCCGGCAGGCGCGGATGGACCAAGCCGTCCGCCCTCGACAGCACCACGCCGTGGACCTCGTCGGCGGATCCGTCCATGCATGCCTGGACCAGGGTGGCCGCGGGGTTCGGATTGTTCTGCACCGGACCGACGCGGCAACCGAAGGTCACGTGATCGTCGGCGGTGCCGCAATCCCAAGTGCCCAGGATGACGTCGATCCAGGTGTCGTGGTCGCGATCGGCGTGGTGGTAGCTGTTGGCGAAGTACGCAGCGTAGGCAATCCCGTCGCGGGTGATCATGTTCCAGGTGCGCTCGATCGGCTCGTCGCAGCAGGGGCATTCGTATCGCGCGATCTGGCGCTCACCCAGATCGGCCGCGAGCTCGTCGGTGTTCATCTCAGGCGCCCGCCTGATTTCCCGAAGCGAGAGAGCCTGTTTCGTCTGGACACCCTGCCGGCCCGCCGCGCACGCACCTCGAGTTCGCCGGCGAACTCCGACGCCCGAGCTCTCAAAAGATCGTGATTCACCGCCATATGATCTGCTACAGCGCCGTATTTCGCACATTCGAGCCTGTAGAGACGTTCGATCCGGCATCGGCGAAGGCGGTGCGGTCACCCGGGGGCCAGTTCTTATCCCGGATTCGATCTCGCGAGAAGGGTTCCGGCGAGTTCGCGGACCAATTCGGTGGCCCGTGCCGGTGGTGGTTCGTCCTGGGTGAGGTAGGGGCGGATTACTGCCAGTGGTAGGTCGACGAGTGCGAACTTGATGTGGTCGAGGGGGTGGCCGGTCTGTGCGGCGATTGCTTGTACGGCGGTCTGCATCACTCGATTCTGGGTTGTTTCTTGCTCGGCGAGTTGGGCTCGGGCGGCGTCGGACCACTCGTCGGGTTGGAAGGTGCGAGCGCCGGCCTGGAGCACGGTCGCCTCGGCGAGGTTGTCGCGACACCAGTCGACCACCCATGTCGCCGCGGTGACAGCGTCGGCGGGCGCTGGTTCGACATCGACGAGTCGCGCGTACCCGTCGAAGAATCGGCGGGCTGTTCGCAGCCAGAGTGCGGCGAGCAAGGTGGGGCGGTCCGGAAAGCGGTGATAGACCGAACCGCTGGGCGCTCCGGTCGACCGGGCGACCGCGGCCATCGTCACTGCGCGCGCTCCGTTGGCCGCGAAGAGTCGCGCCGCGGCGGCGAGGAGGCTGTCGTGGTCGTGGATCGGGGGTCTTCCCATGATCTAGAGACTATGCTCTAATTCGTTTTAGAGTCACATCTCTAAAACCTTGGGAGTCAGCATGACGGCACGAGACACGGTCGAGAGTCTGTACGCGGCGTTCGCGGATTCGGATGGACCGGCGCTTGCCGGCCTGCTGGATCGGTCGTTCACCGCATGGGTGAGTGCGGGCATGCCACTGGGCGTCGGTGGCCCGGTTCCCGATCCGTCGACCATGCTGTTGAACGTGTGGGGGGCCGTCTTCGGTGCGTATGACGCCGCACCGTATCCCGAGGAGTACGTCGAAGTCTCCCGCTCGCGGTTCATCGTGTTCGGGTTCTATCGGGGGACATGCCGGTCGACGGGCGAAGTTCTCGACGCCGCCTTCGTACACGACCTGACCATCCGCGACGGCAAGATCGCATCCCTGGTCCAGATCACCGACACCCAGCAGTGGCATAGCGCTCTGGCTGCCGCGTGAGGTCACCCTCGTCGATTGGTTGAAGCCTGGCTGCTGGGGCCGGGGTTGCGCCCAGTAATACCCCCTGGGGTATGGTCGGTCTCGACATTCAACATACCCCAGGGGGTATTAAAGGAGGCCTGAATGACCGAGACGAAGCTCGATGCCGCCCCAGCGGATTCATCCCACCCGGCCCCGGGGGTGCTGGGCCGCTGGGGTGCGTTCATGGCCGGGCGCACCCGGGCGGTGATCGGGGTCTGGCTGTTGGTGCTGATAACGCTCGGGGCCGCCGCGCCGAGTGTGTTCACCTCGCTCGCCGGTGCGGGATGGCAGGCCAACGGCTCGGAATCGGTCCGGGCGCGCGAATTGGCTCAACAGCACTTCGGCGGCAACTCCTCGGCCGCGGTGCAGGTAGTAGTCCACTCCGACACCGCCACGATCACCGATCCGGCGATGGCACGCGTCGTAGGTGAGATCGGCGCGGTGTTCGCCGGTGACGACCGGATCGGACAGATCATCGCCCCGCAGCCGGGATCGACGATCAGCCCCGATGAGCACACCGGCATCGTGATCGCGGGCGCGAACGCGTCCACCGATGACATGGTCAAAGCCGTCGACGAGCACAAGGACGCGTTGACCGCACTGTCCGGTGACGGGATCGAGGTATATCCGACCGGAGCCTCGGCGCTGTGGAGTGATTTCAACGCTGCCAACCACGACGCGATGATCAAAGCCGAACTGTTCTCCTGGCCGGTGACTCTGGCCATCATGGTGCTCGCGTTCGGGTCGCTGGTCGCGGCCGGGCTGCCGCTGTTGCTGACACTGGCCGGGTTGGTGGCTTCAGCCGGTGGGCTGGTGTTGCTGAACCAGATCACCCCGATCTCGGTGTGGGCGATGAACTTCGCCATGATGTTCGCCCTGGCCCTCGGGATCGATTACGCGTTGTTCCTGGTGGCCCGCTTCCGTGCGGCGTTGACCCGCACCGGCGATTCCCGCGCCGCGGTCGCCGAAACGATGGACACCGCGGGCAAGGCGGTGCTGCTTTCGGGATTGACGGTGCTGGTGAGTTTGTCGGCGGTGTTGATCGTGCCCGCGCCCGCGGTGCGCACGATGGCGGTGGGGATCATGCTGGCGGTGGTGTTCGTGCTGGCCGCGACCCTGACCCTGCTGCCTGCCGCGCTCGGCGCGCTCGGCGGCAAGGTCAATGCCGCGGCGTTGCCGTTCGCGCGCCACCAGCAGCACCGTTCCCCGGTGTTCGCGCGCTGGGGTCAGATTCTGCACAGATACCCGTGGCCTTTCGCCGTCGTGGCGGTAGGGATCTTGATCGGGTTGGCGGTGCCGGTGCTCGGACTGAAAACCGCGATGCCCTCGATTCAGGTCGTGCCCACCGATGCACCGGTGCGCCAAGGCTATGAACTGATCCAGCAGCAGATGGGTCCCGGGGCTCCGGGCATGCTCTCGATCATCACTCCTGCCGCCGATGCCGAAAGTGCCGCGAACACCGCGCGTGTCGGCGAGGGCATCGTCATGCTCACCCCGCCTCAGGCCGCCACCGACGGCAGCGGCCTGGTGATGATGCAGGCCTTGCCCGCGGTCGATCCGTCCTCGTCGGACATGGCCGAGATCTTGGACCGGCTGCGCGCGGATCTGCCGGAAAACGCCGTGGTGGGTGGCGCGGCGGCGGAGAACCTCGACCTGCAACAGGTCCTCGACGACTACCTGCCGATCGTGGTGGCGATCATTCTGGTGCTGGGGTTCTTGCTGCTGCTGATCGCGTTGCAGGCTCCGCTGATCGCAGCCCTTGGCACCTTGGTGAGCTTGCTATCGACCGCGGCGGCGTTCGGAGTGGCCAAGCTGATCTTCCAGGACGGGCACGGCGCCGGATTGCTCGGTTTCACCCCGCAAGGGTTCCTGGACGGGTGGGGGCCGGTGTTCTTCTTCGCGATGATTTTCGCCATCGCCATGGACTACACGGTGTTCCTGCTGGCCACCGCCAAGGAGCACTACGAACGCACCGGCGATCCCCACGCCGCCCAGCGAGACGGGCTGGCGCATTCGGGGCGGGTCATCTTTGCCGCCGCGGCGGTGATGGTGGCGGTGTTTTTCACCTTCGCTCTGTCCGAACCGCTGCCGCCCAAGGAGATGGGCATCATCCTCGGTGTCGCGGTCCTGCTCGACGCGCTCCTGGTCCGGCTGGTTCTGCTGCCGGTCATCTTGCGCTTGACCGGGCACGCGGCCTGGTGGAGCCCGGCGTGGTTGCGCCGAGTTCTGCCGACCATCAGCTTCGCCCACGGCTGACCCGCTACGAACTGCCTTCTCGGATCGCCCCGGGATATACCCCTCGGGGTATCCTGGGGTTCAGGATCCGAGAAGGGAAGCATCAATGGTCGGCAACGACGAAGCTATCGCGCAGGTACTCAACAGGTTGCGCCGCGCGCAAGGCCAGCTCACCGGGGTGATCGCCATGATCGAGGACGGGCGCGACTGCAAGGACGTCGTCACCCAACTCGCGGCGGTCTCCAAAGCTCTCGACCGTGCCGGATTCAAGATTGTCGCCACCGGCCTGCGCGAATGCCTCACCGAGACCCCCGAGGGCAACCGTGAACCCCTCAGCATCGACGAATTGGAAAAACTCTTCCTGGCCCTGGCCTGACCCCGACACGCCGCGGGTCGGGGTCGCACACCGAAAGGACTTCCACCGATGGCATTGCCACCGCGACCACACGGATGGACCATCACCCGGCTCGTCCCGGCTTCGGCCGGGACCCTGGTCCTGCTCAGCGCGCTGCTGAGCGTGATCTTCTCCCCGTGGTGGTTGATAGCGACCGCTCTGGTCGGCGCGAATCTGCTGCTCTACAGCCTGGTGGGCTGGTGCCCGGCAACTCTGGCGATGCGCCGCCTTGGCATCGCCGACACCAGCTGCCCGACTCCCACCGCCTGATCACTTTCCGCACTAGCCCCCGAACGGAGCACACACATGGACCTGGCCTTGTCGACCACCCTGCACACCACCTTCGACGACGCGCTCGAACGCACCCGTAGCGCGTTGGCCGAGCAAGGATTCGGCATTCTCACCGAGATCGACATGCGCGCGACATTGCAGGCCAAACTCGGCCACGAGATGGAGGACTACCGCATCCTCGGTGCCTGTAACCCGCCCTTGGCCCATCGCGCGGTCGAGACGAACCGCCAGATCGGACTGTTGTTGCCCTGCAACGTTGTGGTCCGCCGTGATCCCGACGATCCCGACACGATCATCATCGAGGCCATGAACCCGCAACTCATGGTCCAGGTCACCGGCCAGGCCGAGCTCGACCCGGTCGCGGACGAGGCCACCACGCGCCTGCGCGCGGCACTGGACGCGCTGGACCAGAACGCAGTCGATGCCGATGACAGCGGCATCGGTGAGGCTCGCCCACAATAAAGATGACAGAAGATGTCAAGGTTGTGGTCGAGGATGGATTCGTCGGTCGGTACACCACGAATAGATAGGGGCACCTTCGGTGCGCGAAACCCCAGACGATCTCATCGAACTCCAGGCACTGCTCGACTCCTCCCTTGCTCAGGCCACCTCGCATCTGCGCTCGATCATCGACGAGGAGAATTCGCTCACCGCAGCCGAAGTCACGCAGGTCCTCACCGGTATGTGCACGCTTGCGCTGTCCACTGTGACGGCGAAGGGCGAACCGCGGATCAGCGGGGTCGACGGGCACTTCCTGCGGGGCCGGTGGCACTTCGGCACGGCGCGCAACGCCGCGAAGGCCCGTCATCTCGCGGCGCGGCCCGCGGCGAGCGTCGCGCACATGCGTGGTGAGAACCTCGGCGTGTTCACGCACGGGCAGGTCGAGGCGCTCAACCCGCAGGGCGGCGAGCCGGCCGCGGACTGGCCGGAGTTGCTCGAGTACTTCCAGGACTTCTACGGCGAGGACGCATTCGACTGGGAGAACGAGGTGGTCTACTACCGGCTTCGTCCGCACTGGATGGCCGTCTACGCTCCCGATCTCACGAGGCTGACCGCGACCTGATCCACGGAGCGGGACGGGAGGGCGAAAATCAGGGGTTGCGCTATACGTATACATCTACTTATAGTGAGAACACGCAATGTACGTATACATCTACGTATAGCCGAGTTCGCAACCTAGGAGTTCAGATGCCCACTTTCCAGACGCCGCAACCGATCACCGTCTCCGTCGATGTGGCCTGCGGTGAGGTCACCGTGGTCGCCTCGGACCGACCCGACACTGTCGTCGAAGTCCGACCGGCCGATACGGCCGGAAAGGCGGGTGTCCGTGCCGCCCATGAACTTCGGGTCGACTTCGCCGGCGGCGAGCTGACTGTCGAGACTCCGAAGAACTGGAAGTCCTTCACACCGTTCGGCGGCAATCCGGCAGTCTCGGTGATCGTCGAGGTGCCCACCGGATCCGTACTCGACGCAACCCTCGCGATGGGCCGACTGACGACTGTCGGTGAGTTCGACCGCTGCGAGCTGGAGGTCTCCGCGGGCGAGATCGTCATCGAGCGCCCGGGTGGCGCGGTGACCGCAACAGCCGCCAAGGGCGATATTCGTGTCGACGAGGCCAAGCGTGGGGTACTTCGGCTGGAGACCTCGATGGGTGATCTCGAGGTGGGTGTCAGTCGAGGTAGCGCGGCGCGGCTGGAAGCCAACGCCCTGTTCGGCAGCGTGCAGAACCTGATGGACCCGGTGGACCCGTCGCAGGCAAGCGTGGATGTCGTGCAGGTATTCGCACGCAATCTTTACGGCAACGTCGCGGTCGGGCACGGCACTCTCGTCTAAATCGTGGCAAAGCCCGTGCCCGAATCGATCTCACCGGCTCGGCGATGATCGGACCGATGACTTTCCGGTGAAACAGTCGTCTACACGGCTGTACGAACCGGCAGACAGGAGTCCAGGCATGACCTCGGTACGGGTGAACGGTGTGGATCTAGGCGTCGAGAGTTTCGGCCGGACCGGCGATCCGCTGATCCTGCTGGTCGGCGGCACCACGATGCTGTCGTGGCCCGACGCGCTGTGCGAGCGGCTCGCGTCGGGAGGGCGGCGCGTGGTCCGCTACGACCTGCGTGACTGCGGTGCGTCGACCACCGTCGACCCGCGGAATCCGGCCTACGACCTGCGCGATCTCGCCGCCGACGCGGCCGCGCTGGTCGGAGCTCTCGGTGCCGGGACCGCGCACCTGGGTGGGATCGGTGTCGGCGGGATGGTCGCTCAGCTCGCCGCGCTGGACCACCCGGAGGCGTTCTGCGCCCTGACTCTCGTCGGCACCCGGCCGGTGGCACCGGGCCCGGTCGACGAGGACTTGCCCGACCACAACGGTGAGATCATGGGCGCGCTGTTCTCGCGACCGCGGCCGGACTGGACCGACCGTGATGCAGTTGCGGCGTTCGCCGCAGCGGGTGCCGATCCGATGGGCAACGATCCGGAGCAGGTGCGAGCGACAGCGGCCCGGATCTGGGACCGGACACCCTCGCGCGATTCCGCGGTCCACGAAGCGAACCAGCTCGGCATGGTCTTCTCCCGGATCGACTGTGCCCCGCGATGGCGGGAACGCCTCGGTGATCTCGACCTGCCCACGCTCGTAGTGCACGGTCGCGCCGACCCGTTCTTCCCGGTCGGCAACGGGGAATCGCTCGCCGCCGAGATCCCCGCGGCGCGACTGCTCGTCCTCGACGACATGGGTACCGCCCTGCGGCCCGCCGCCGCCGACCAGGTATCGGCGGCCATCTTCGCCCTGTGACAGCGTCGGTACAGAGCGCGTATTCCGCTCGCGCCCTGAGCTGTTCGGCTCAAGTGGCGGGGCAGAGATCCTTGAACAGGACGCTGTAGTACCCAGCCGTGTGGTGCACCGACCAGCCATCGTCGCGGTAGAGCTGTTGCGCGGCAACGTTGTTCATGTGCACGCCCAAGCTGAGCCCGGCGGCTCCGGCGCCGCGCGCGTGGTCGGCGAGTTTTCGCAGCAGGGCCGCACCGAGTCCGTGGCGCCGGAACGCGGGGGCGACCGCGATGGTGATCTCCGGGATCCCTGCGCCGAGATACGCCGGTGATCCGGTGGCGGCGTCGAACATTCGCGCCCACGCGGCGCCGGCTCGCGCGCCGTGCTCGTCTACGGCCACCACCCCGATATCACTGCTGCGTCCCCACCGCGCGACATAACGGTAGGTGTGCTCGTCGCCGGTGAGGGTCGCGAGCGTCAGCGTGTTTCCCGATGCGTTGGCCGCTTCCAGGAGCATCTGTTCGAGAAACGACTGATCGCGGGCGCGTGCCGGGCGGAAGGAGAAGGACGGGGTGTTCATGGGCGGTCTCCGGGGTCGGCGCGCGTCGGGCAGTGGTGTGCCCGAGGATGGCGGGGGCGCGGTCAGGATTCGGTGGCGAATCCGCCGACAAGGTCGCTGCTCTGGCGGGAGGCGGCGTCGTTGATGCCGATGAGGTAGCCATCGGGGTCGGCGAAGTAGAACTCGCGGGTTCCGGTGTGATCGACCGAGGGGCCGCGCACGATCTCGGTGACTGCCGCGACGGTGTCGAGCATCCCCTGGAAGTCGTGGACCTCCAGGTAGAACATGCCGGTGAAGCCCACGGGCAAGCCCTTCAGGGGCGTCAGCCAGTTCTCGAGTTGGGCGTGGCGGTAGAGCATGCCGCAGAACGCGCCATCGAACAGGACCATATGGATGTCGTCGGACTCGGTCGCGGTACGGCTGTCCACGGTGAATCCGAGCTTCTCGTAGAACGCCTTGCTGACTGCGGTGTCCTTCACGCCTAGGCAGGGTGCGAACGGCATGTGTCTTCTCCTTCTGATCGAGTGCTCCGCATGTGCTGCGGCCTGATAAGTACATTTGTACCTTAGAATCGAGCGCTGTGCGGTTTCTGTGGCACACGTCGCAGTAGGTACATATGTACCCTGAAGTCGCTCGATCAGTTCTAACAATCGTCCAGGAGGCACTGATGGCCGATGAGGCCACCGATTCGGAAAAGCCCGCACGTCGGCGAAGATT
>JACIXH010000052.1 GCA_014360565.1 Nocardia sp. | reverse complement strand
CATTCTCGCTACAACGGCGAGAATTGGTAGTAACTTATCACTGGCACGGGGGGCGTCAGAGCATCGTTCGCGGCGCTACCGTCACACAGATTTGAAGAATTATCGGCAACATCACCGGATCGAAGAAGAATTGTCGGCAACATCGCTGGACCGTCGACGACATCGGCTACCAGCTTGCGTCACCGACCGGTTCATGAAGGAAGGAACAGCGGTATCGCCATGTTGCGACGGCTGGACAGATTTCTCAGTTACGAGATGAAGGTGTCGGAATTCCTCGGCACGCTCATCATCATCGGCATCCCCTACGGTCTCGTCGGAGTCATCTGGACTCTCACCCATACGGGCCACCTGCGCGGTCTACACGGCGTCGACCTGGTCATCTCGTTCCTCGGATCCATCGTGTGCTGGCCGGTGCTCACCTTCGCGAATGTGACGATGACCTGATGATGGCGGTGGTCTGGTTCATCGACATCGTGGTGATCGTCGTCAAGATCCTGGGCGGGCGCACGCAGGTCAATCCGGTTCTGCGCGTGGGGATGTGGCTCGCTGTGCTCTGCGCCGTCGTGCTCGGGGTCGCCGCGATCGGCGCACTGCTGGTCGCGCTCGAACGGTGGCTGAGCGTATGACGCGACCGGCAACCGAACCCTCGGAGCTCGACAAGATCGTCGACAGCGCCACCGGACTCTGGCGACGACACCCCCAGCAGTCGATCGAGACGCTGGGCAGGCAGGTTCTGCTCGCCAGGGCCACGATCGCGCAGCTGTTCCTCTCGCTCGTGCAGCGGCGATTCCCGTTCCAGGAGTTCATCAAGCAGTGCGCCTTCATGGCCAACGTCTCCGCGCTGCCGACCGTTTTCGTCGCGATCCCGGTCGCGGTGGTGGTGTCGATCCAGGTCGGCGCCCTCGTCAATCAGGTCGGCGCGACCACGTTCATCGGCGCGGTGGCCGGGCTCGGCATCATCCGCCAGGGTGCGCCGCTGGTGACCTCGCTGATGATCGCGGGCGCGGTCGGTTCGGCCATCTGCGCCGACCTCGGTTCGCGCACCATCCGTGAGGAGATCGACGCGATGCGGGTGATGGGGGTGGATCCGGTCCGCAGGCTCGTCGCACCGCGACTGGCCGCGGCTGTGCTGGTGAGCATGCTGCTGTGCGGGTTCATCGTCTTCGTCGGCTTCGCGACCGCGTACCTGTTCAATGTGTACGCCCAGCACGGCACACCGGGGTCGTTCATCGGCTCGTTCGCCTCGTTCGCGGTGGCCAACGATCTGATCGTCGCACTGGTCAAGGCCGCGATCTTCGGTGTGCTCACCGCGATCATCGCCTGCGACATCGGCCTGCACACCAAAGGCGGGCCGGGCGGGGTCGCGAACTCGGTGAACTCGGCGGTGGTGTCCTCGGCGCTGATGCTGTTCGCCACCAACATCATCGTCACCCAGCTGTACAACACCTTCTTCCCGTCGAAGGTGGTCTGAGATGGCAGCCGAATACATCCCGCCGGTGCTGCGTCCCGTGCGCGTGGTCAGCGCGGCGGCTCAGGTGCCCGTGCGAGCCAACCAGCGCGTCGGACATCAGGCCATCGTGTTCTTCCAGGCGCTGTTCGCGATTCCGTTCGCGCTGCGGCACTACCGCAAGGAAGTCGCTCGCCTGGTCGCCGACGTCGGATGGGGCAACGGTTCGCTGATCGTCGGCGGCGGCACCGTGGGAGTCGTGGTGGTGCTGTGCGCGTTCGGCGGCATCACCGTCGGCGTCGAGTCCTACACCGCGCTCAACCTGCTGACCATGGGCCCGCTCACCGGAGCCATCTCCGGGTTCGCCACCACACGCGAGATCGCGCCGATCCTGGGCACGCTCGCCTTCGCCATCCAGTCCGGCTGCCGGTTCACCGCCCAACTCGGCTCGATGCGGATCTCGGAAGAGATCGACGCGCTCGAATCCATCGCGATCCGGCCGCTGCCCTACCTGGTCACCACCAGGATGATCGCGGCCACGCTGACCATCGTGCCCCTCTACACCCTCGGCCTCGCGGTCGCCTACGTGGCGACCAAGCTGTCGGTGCTGTTTCTCGGCGGCACCACCGCGGGCACCTACGACCACTACTTCTTCCAGTTCCTGCTGGGCCCCGACGTGTTCTTCTCGGTGCTCAAGGTCGTGATCTTCGTGCTGATCGCCACGTTCATCCAGTGCTACTACGGCTACACCGCCACCGGCGGTCCCGAAGGCGTCGGGGTAGCGGCCGGACGCGCGATCAAGATGGTCATCGTCGTGATGGTCTTCACCAATCTGTTTCTCACCCTTGCTATCTGGGGCATCGACCCCGGATTCCGGATCTCGGGATAGGTCGCCTCGATGATGCTCGATCCCAGTGGCCGCGGCCCCAAACCAGTCCAGCTCACCCTGGCGGGCCTGGCGGTGGCTCTCACTTTCGCTCTGGCGCTGTATCTGCTCGGTATGCGCTACAACGGCGAGTTCGAAGACAAGGTGGTGGTCGCCGCCGAGCTGACCAGCACCGGCGACGGCCTACCCCAGCGCGCCGACGTCAAGTACCGCGGAATGATCGTGGGGGCGGTCTCTGCCGTCGACATGGTCGCCAAGGGCAGGCTCCAGCGGGCCACCCTGGAATTGAAACCCGGTATCGCCGAGACGATCCCGGACACCGTCACCGCACGAGTGATTCCGGACAACATCTTCGGCGTCACCTCGATCCAGCTGGTCGACAACGGGGCGGCCGACACCACGCTGCGGGCCGGCGCCACCATCCGCGAAGACACCAGCTCGGCCACGATTCAGTTGCAGACCACGCTGAACACCCTGCGCGACGTACTCACCACCATCCAGCCGGAGAAGCTCGGCCGGGTGCTGGCGACCCTGGCGGCCGCGCTCGACGGCAGCGCCCGGGTGCCCGGCTCCACCATCGAGCGCCTCGACACCTGGCTCACCGAGGTGCACCGGATTCCCGAGATCGGTGGCCTGCTCGGCAATCTCGGACGTGCGTCGATGGCGTTGAGCCAGTCCGCGCCCGAACTGGTCGGCATGCTCGGCGATTCGTTGACCGCGGCGAACACCCTCAACGAGCACCGCACCCAACTGGTCGCACTGCTCGCCGAGGGCAACTCCACCGTCGAAGCGGTGAACAGCCTGTTCGCCGCCAACCCGAATTCGGGTAAGGAACTCGTGGCGGGTCTGGACACGGTCTTCGGCGCGCTGGCCAAGGATCCCGGCGCGCTGCAATCCGCCGCCGCCAATCTCAATGCCTCGCTGCGCAAGCTCCAGCAGGTGTTCCACTTCGGGCCGCGCAAGCAGATGGTGTGGAAGATGGCTGTGTCGTTCACTCCCTACCAGCAGTACACCGCAGCCGATTGCCCGCGCTACGGCGAGATGTCCGGGCCGCGCTGCGGTGGACCGACGGTGCCGGAAGTCGCGCCGCCACAGGAGTATCCGGCTCAGCAGCTGCCGCGACGCGTCGATGCGGCCGGGCCCGCTCCGCTGGTGCAGGTGCCCGGGATCGTCCCCGGTGTATTCACGATCCCCGAGCTACCCGCGATTGCGGGGCTGCCGTCGTTCCCGGGGCTGCCGTCGATCCCGGGGCTGCCCGCCATCCCCGGAATCACCGCACCGGCTGCCGCGCCGCTACCCGACAGCGGTGCGGTGCAGCCGATCTCGCTGCGTGGACCCGCGGCCGTGGCGGCGATCGTCGGCGGGCGGCCCACCGTGACCCAGCTGCTGTTGCTCGGCTCGATCCTGGGCAATGTTGCCATCGTCCCCGACACCGAAAGCGCGGCGCCATGAAATCGACGAAAGCGCTCATCGGGTTCAGCTTGTTCGTCGCCCTCACAGTCGTGCTCACCTACACCGTCTGGTCGACACTGCAGCGCAGTGTGGCGGGCAGCACCCACAGCTACTCTGCGCTGTTCACCGACGTGCTCGGCCTGCGCGTTGGCGATGACGTCCGGATGGCCGGTGTCCGCGTCGGCCGCATCGACAAGATCGATTTCACCGACGACTACACCGCCAGGGTCGACTTCCGGATCGAGGCGCGCCAGCACCTCACCGACACGACGAAAGCGCTGGTCCGCTACCAGAATCTGATCGGCCAGCGCTATATCGCCCTGGCCGCGGGTAAGGACGCCGGGGTCGCGGTGGCGCCGGGGTCGCAGATCCCGCTCACCCATACCGAGCCGTCGTTCGATGTGTCCTCGCTGCTGTCGGGCTTCGAGCCGCTGTTCAGCGTGCTGCAGCCCGACCAGATCAATTCGCTGTCGGAAACGCTCATCCAGGCCCTGCAGGGCAACGAGATCTCGCTGTCCGCGTTGATCACCCAGGCCGCCGAGCTGGCCAACACCTTCGGCCAGCGTGACGAGATCCTCGGCGATGTGCTGGGCAACCTCAGCGCCGTGCTGTCGGGTCTGGCCCATCGCAGTGGCGAACTCGAAACCCTGATCACCCAGACCCGCAGCCTGATGGACGGGCTCTACGCGGAAGGACAGACGTTGAAGAGCTCCGTCGACCGGGTGGCAGGCGCCACCGACTCCCTGGTGACGCTCATCGGCCAGGTGAAACCGGGCATGGCGCAGGCGCAGCGCAACGCCACCGAAGGCGTGATGATGCTGCTCCACAACGGCGCCGCGCTCGACCGCGCCGCCGTGGAATTCCCCGACTTCCTCAATGGCGTCGCCCGGTTCACCAGCTACGGCGCCTACGGCAACGCCTACATCTGCCGACTCGATGTCTCGCTGTGGAACGTGGTGTTGCCGCCGGGGTTGTTCTCCCAGGTCGGCGGCGAATCGCAATCAGGGGTGTGCCGATGAGGGACAAACTCGCTTTCCTGCGCGACAACCGCAACCTGCGCCTCGGTCTGATCGCGGTACTCGCCGTGGCAGTGCTGCTCGGCGGCTCCAGTGTGCTCGCACAGCTGCGCCTGGGCGACAAGACGATTCACGCCGAGTTCGCCCAGGCTGCCGGGTTGCGGCCGGGGGCGACCGTCGATGTCTCCGGCATCGAAGTCGGTACGGTGCGATCGGTCGACCTCGTCGACGATCGGGTCGATGTGACCTTGGCCGTGCGCCGCGACCTGCGTCTGAGCGCCGACGCCAAGGCATCGATCAAGATGTCGACCATCCTCGGCAGGCTCCACATCGACCTGCAACCGGGCAAAGGCGACCCGCTGTCCGGCAATCGGATCACGGTCGAGAACACCTCGGTGCCCTACAACCTGAGCAAGGTGATCCAGGACCCGAAGTACACGTCCTCGTTCGAACGGATCGAGCGCCTTGACCCGAGCAAACTGCGGACCGCGCTCGACCTGCTCGACAAACAGCTGGGCGAGTCCCCCGCGATGGCCGTGCAGGCGCTCGACAGCATCGGCGCGCTGGCCCAGGTGATCAACGCCCGCCGCGACGAAGTCGACCTGCTGCTCAAGAGCATGGATCAGGTTTCCCAGCTGGTGTCGGACAACCGCAACAGCGTGCTCGTGCTGCTCACCCGCGGTGAGGCGATCGGCGCCGCGGTGCAGACCAGGCAGACGCTGCTCACCCAGCTGCTCGACAACGTCGCTGCCCTTTCGAAACTGTTGCAGGACATGGGTATCGAGAACAACGGCGAACTCGGCCCGCTGATCGCCAACCTCGACACCATGGCCGACGGGCTGACCAAGAACAAAGAGAACCTGGACCGGCTCTACGAGATCGCTCCGGTCACGCTGCGCCAGTTCAACAACGTGGTCGGCAACGGACCCTACGGCGACGTCTGGGCTCCGTGGGTCTTTCCGGACAACTGGCTGTGCTTCGCGCAGGCCGTACAGGGGTGCAACTGATGAGACGCAGAGCGAAACTGGCGGCGATGTGTCTGGCCGCCGTGGTGGCGTCGGGCTGTTCGCTGCTGCCCGGCAGCGTATCGAGCCTCGGCGACCGGTATTTCGGCGAGAACAAACGCATCAGCGCGGATTTCGAGAGCGTGGCGGGGCTCTATGTGGGCAACGAGGTCGCGGTGCTCGGCGTTCCGGTCGGGGTTGTCGAATCGGTGACGCCGCGCGGCAGCTATGTCGAGGTGGTGATGTCGATCGGGGCCGGCGTGCGGATCCCGGCCGACGCGATGGCCGCGCTGATCTCCCCGCAGCTGATCACCAACCGCCATGTCGAACTGGCGCCCGCCTACACCGGATCCGGTCCCGAGCTGGCCGACGGCGCTCATCTTCCGTTGGCGCGCACCAGAACTCCGGTCGAGCTCGACCGCATCCTGGAGAACTTCGACCAGCTCGGCGCCGCGTTGAAAGGCGACAGCGAGACGGGCCCGATGGCCAGCCGGGTGTTGTTCCCGCTACTCGACGGCAACGGCGACCGGCTCCGCGAAACCCTCGATTCGCTGTCGGCGGCCTTCGAGGTGACCTTCGCCAACTCCGACCAGATCGCCAACACGGTCGTCCGGCTCAACGAGATCACCCAGATCATCGCCGAGAACGACGAGACCGTGCGCGATTTCAGCGGCCGGATCACTGAACTGGTGGCCCTGCTGGGCGCGCAGGCACCCGGCTTGCAGGCCGTGCTGGCCCAGCTCGACGACTTCGTCACCAACACCTCCTCGGTGGTCGGGCAGAACCAGGATCAGCTGGCAGGCGCGCTCACCAAGTTCGTCGCCATCGCCGCTCAGATGCGGGCCAACGCGCGCGGGCTGACCGAGATCATCGACGTCGGACCGCTGTTCTTCGACAACATCGACAACGCGATGAGCCGGGAACACCAGGCGCTGCGCCTGCACGGACTGCTCGACAAGGCCGTGCTCGACGGTGAGGCGCTGTCGCTGTTCTGCGAACGCGTCCAGATGCGCCTCGACGGCTGCCGCACCGGCAAGATCGCCGACTTCGGACCGGACTTCGGGCTCACCGCCGCACTGTTGGGAATCACCGAATGAACCTGCGCACCGCCGTTTCCCGATCCAGTGCTGCCGCTGCCTGCGCCGTGGTGGTCGTGTCGGCGAGCACCGCCTGTTCACTCACGGTGCGAGAACTGCCGATGCCCGAACCCGGGATCGGCGGGCCCGGCTACACCCTGCACGCCACCTTCCGTGACGCACTCAACCTGCCCGACCGGGCGCAAGTGAAGATCGGCGGCACCGATATCGGTGTGGTGACCGACATTTCGTCCACCTCGTTCCTCGCCGACATCGAGATGCTGATCCGCGAGGACATCCAGCTGCCGCGCGGAACCACCGCCGAACTGCGTCAGGCCACACCGCTGGGCGACATCTTCGTCGCGATGACGCTGCCGACCGAGGCGGACGCGGGCGCGCCGCTGCGTGCGGGCGAGACGATCGGCATCGAGCACACCGGTTCCGCCGCCTCGGTGGAGCAGCTGATGATGTCGATCTCCATGCTGATCAACGGCGGCGGCATCAACCAGGCGGCGCGGATCACCTCCGAACTCGATTCGATCTTCGCCGGGCACGCGCCGCATCTGCGGCACCTGGTCACCGAGATGACCGCTGTCATCGGCGCGCTCAATCAGCGCACCGGCGACCTCGACGCCACCCTGCACGGCTTGCAGGTGCTCACCGCCGAGCTCGCGGGCCGCAAGGCTGAACTCGGCGCGGTGGCCGACAGCTTTCCGCAGCTGATCGGCCTGGTCGCGGAGAACAATCAGTCGATCGTCGATCTGATCGGCAAGGTGGCGGTCACCATGGACGCGCTCGGCGACTTCAGCACCAGCAACGGGCCGCAGTTCGTGAGCCTGTTCCAGAGCGTGCAGAACCTGATGTCGGGGTTCACCCGCATGGGCGACGACCTCACCGGCACCCTCGAGGGCCTGCACACCCTGTACCCGTCGCTGATGGCCAGCCTGCAGGGCCCGACCTTGGCGGTGGCGGCGACGATCTCCTATCTCGACATCGGCGCGCTCACCGACCCCTCGGGCAGCCGCTGGCCCGAAGGGGGCGATGTGCCCGCGTTCATCGGCAGTCTGGCCGAGGTCCTCGCGAAGGTGTTCGGTCGCGTGACCAGCATCCCGCAACCCGCACCGCAGGAGGGTCCGCGATGAATTCACCGCTGTGGCAATGGCTGGTGCGCAAACGGGTCGCGGTCGCCAACGCCGGGCTCGTTGTCGTGCTCGTGCTCGGCTGCCTGTATCTGGGCGGCGCGGTACTGCGGATCGATCCGAGCCGCTCGCAGTACGTGGTGACCGTGGAGCTGGCGACCTCCGGCGGGTTGTCGGTCGGTAGCGATGTCACCTTCCGCGGCTGGCGGGTCGGACGGGTGAGCTCGGTCGGCGTGTCGGGCGACGGTATCGCTGCCGTAGCCGAGATCGACGGGGGCACAGAGATTCCCGTCGGCGGCACCGTGGCTGTCAACCGGTTGTCCGCGGCCGGCGAGCAGTACCTGGACTTTCGTCCCGTCTCCGAGGGCGGGCCGTATCTGCGCGACGGCTCGGTGGTCGAGCGGGCGCGGACCTCGGTGCCGGTGCCGATGCAGTCGGTGCTCGCGAACATGAGCGGCCTGGTCGGCGGGATGAATCCCGAACGGCTCACGGTGATCGTCGACGAGCTCGACAAGGCTCTCGCCGGCGGCCCGGACGGGTTGCGCAACATGATCTCCGGGATGAGCAGGGCGATGGCCGGGCTCACCGAACTGCTGCCGCAGACCCAGCAGTTGCTCCGCAATCTGGAGGTCATCGCCGAGACCACCTCGCACGCGCAGCCCGACCTCAGCACGCTCACCGCCTCGGGCACCGCCCTGTTCCGCCAGTTCACTGCCGCTGACATGGAGTTGCGGCACCTGCTCGAGCAAGGACCAGGGCAGCTGGCGACGCTGGGCGGGTTCGTCTCGCGCACGCATGACCCGATCACCGATCTGGTGACGAACTTCGTCGCCATCACCAAGGCCGCCAAGCTCCGGCAGCCGGCGCTGGAGGCGCTGTTCCCGTCACTGAGCCGCTTCGCCGACGCGCTCGGCGTCCCGGCGCACGACGGCGGCTTCTTCATCCTGGTCGACCCGTGGCCACGACCGTCGTGTGACTACGACACCGTTCCCGTGGTGCCGACCACCGAGGTCACCGACACCAGGGTGCGCCTCTACAACTATTGCGTCACCTCGAATCCGGCTCTGCAGGTGCGTGGTTCGGCCAATGCGCCGCGGCCGCCCGGGCCCGACAACGGCGCAGGCCCGCCGCCCGGTGTCGCCGGCAACGAACTGTCCCAGCCCGCCGTTCCCGCACCACGTTGAGGAGTTCCATCATGAGCAGCGACGAGAAGGACCGGACCGAACCGGTCACCGATTCCGGGGCGACCATCGCGGACCCGGCGCCCGCAGCGACGCCGGCCACCGAACCTGCGGCCACCGAATCGGCGGGAGCCGCTGATCGCGCGGACTCGTGGTTGCGCGGACGGACCGGCGCTGTCGCCGCGCGGGTCGGCGTTGCCGCGGTCCTGTGCGCGTCACTGGCCACCTCGGTCGTGTTCTTCGTGCAGAACCAGCACAGCAAGGACCTGTTGCGAGCCCAGGAGCAGGCCCGCGCGGCCGCCTGCGAGTACGGACCCGTGCTGGCGGACTACGACAGCAAGAACCTCGACGCCTATTTCAAGGCGGTGCTCGACGGCTCGACCGGCGACTGGAGCAAGCAGTTCGAATCGACCAGCGCCGAACTGCGTGAGGTCCTCACCCAGGGCGAGGTCACCTCCGAGGTCACCGACACCCAGTGCGCGATCCGCACCGCCGACGAGGACTCCGCCGAGGCGATCGTGGTGATCCGCCAGACCATCAGCAGCCTGGGCACCCAGCACAAGCCGAGGCCGGGCCAGCTGTCGATGGTACTGGGGCTGCGCTACGACGGCGGCCGCTGGTTGGTCGAGAAGGTGAACTCCCCGACGCCACCCACGCAGGCACAGTGACCGAATCCGGTGAACCGGCCCGCGCTGATCGGGCGATACCATGACAGACGAGATGGGCAGGACGACGAACGAGCACGCGGCACAATCGACAGCGGACGCGCCACCCCGGGTGGTCAAGCGCAGGCCGAAGAACCGGCGTGCCCAGATCGCGGCGGAATCGGCGGCGGCGTTCGGCGCGCACGGCTACCACGGCGTGAGCATGGACGACATCGCCCGCAGGCTCGAGATCAGTTCCACCGCCCTCTACCGCCATTTTCCGAGCAAGTACGCGCTGTTCCGGGAGGAATTGCTGCGGTTGTCGGGGCTGGCGCTGAGCGCGGTCGAACTCCCCGAACAGGCCGCGGGCTGGTCACCGCGCGAGCGTCTCGATCATGTCCTGGACGCGATCACCGTGCTGACCATCAGCAACCGCCCCACCGTCGCGCTGGCGCGGTGGGAACGCCGCTACCTCGAGCCCGCCGACTTCACCGAGTTCACCGCACAGTTCACCACCGCGATCGCCACGGTGCGTGGCCTCATCCATGACGTGCGTCCCGAACTCGACGGCTACGACCGGGTGGTCCGCGCGGTCTCGCTGTTCGCGGTGATCAGCAGCATCGGCGACCATCACGCGACCGTCTCGGCGAAATTGCTTGCCCCGCTGCTCAAATCGACCAGCTGGGCGCTGATCGACGCCGATCTGTCGGGCGGACACACCGCCGCGCCCGTCCGCCGATCCGCCGGGCGGCCGCGCCCGTTCAAACACGAACTACTGCTGCGCAAAGCGGTGGAACTGTTCCACGAGCGCGGCTATCCGAACGTCAGCATGGAAGACATCGCCATCGCGGCGGACCTGTCGGCCGCCTCGGCGGTGTATCGCTACTACCGCAGCAAGAGCGATCTGCTGGTCGCGGCGTTCCGGCGCGCGGCCGACCGGGTCTCCGGCGCGATCACCCCGGCGGTGACTGCCGCCGACACCCCCGCCGAGGCGCTGGCGACGCTGATCGACCTCTACGTCTACGGGTCCTTCGAGGAACGGGCGCTGACCTTCGTCTACTACGCCGAGTTCACCCACGTCGACCAGGCCGATCAGGTGACCCTGCGCCACCTGCAGCAGTTGATCATCACCGAATGGGCCGAACTCGTGGCCAAGGCCAGACCGGAACTGTCGATCGGCGAGGCCAGAATCCTCGTCCACGCGGCGTTCAGTCTGGTGGTCGACCTCGGCCGGACCTTCGGCGACGACGGCATCTGCCCGCAGGAGACCGTGATCGCTCTGCTCCAGACGATCGTCCTCGGCCGGCCATTGCACCGCTGAATTCAGCTTTGTTGCCCGATGTCGTGGCACCGCAATGTAACCGGACTACGCTGACCGCCAATGCCGCCCATCGAAGAATTGAGGGGATCACGCGTGACCAGCAGCGAATTCGCGTACACCGGGTGCGACAACCTGGAGGCGATGACCGAAGCGGTCAATTACAACAAATTTCTGATCGACTGCGTTGACAAACATGTCACCTCACCTGACCAGCGCATACTCGATTTCGGTGCCGGTCGTGGCACCTACGCCGATATGCTGGCCGAGCGGCAGATCGTCCCGGATTGTCTCGAACCCGACGCCGAGCTGCAGAAATTGCTGCTGTCGAAGGGCTACAAAGTCGTCGACTGCGAGGCCGAGCCCTCGGAATCCGAAATGTACGGCCTCATCTATTCTTTCAACGTTTTCGAGCACATCAAGAACGATCAGGAAGCCAGCGAACACCTCGCCTCGCTGCTGCGCCCCGGTGGGACACTGGTGATCTATGTGCCCGCGCTCGAGATGCTGTTCACCTCGATGGACACCAAGGTCGGCCACTACCGGCGCTACCGCCGGACCCAGCTCGACCGCATTCTGCGCAATGCCGGCCTCGAGGTCGTGGAGTCACGCTATTGCGACCCGATCGGGTTCTTCGCGACCCTCGTCTACAAATTCGCCGGCAGCGACGACGGCACGATCAACACCCGCGCCCTGAAATTCTACGACCGGGCCGTGTTCCCGCTCAGCAAGCTTCTGCAGACCCTGACCGGCAAGTTCTTCGGTAAGAACATCCTCGTCGTCGCCACGAAATCCTGAGCCAGAGCGGTCATCGGAAAACTCGAGTCGATCGGTAGCCATCCGGGGCGGTGAGCCAGCCGAACTCCGTTGCGTCCAAACCACTGCGGCGTCGCGCCGCTCGACGGAAGTGACGGAAAAGACCATGCGATCCCAGCGCAGTGCCCTTATGGCGGCAATCCTGCTCAGCTCGGTGCTCGGCGCCTCGGCCTGTTCGAGCGACGACGCGAGCACCACCGAGCCCACCTCCACCGCACCGATGACCTCGGCATCGACCAGCGCCGCCGCTCCCGCGGCATCCGGGCTGGTCGGGCCGGGGTGCGCCGAATACGCCGCCCAGGTCCCCAGCGGACCCGGCTCGGTCAGCGGAATGGCCCAGGACCCGGTGGCCACCGCCGCGTCCAACAACCCGATGCTCACCACCCTCGTCTCGGCGGTGTCGGGCAAGCTCAATCCCGAGGTCAATCTCGTCGACACGCTCAACGGCGGCCAGTTCACCGTCTTCGCGCCGGTGGACTCCGCCTTCGCCAAGATCGATCCGGCCACCGTCGAGTCGCTCAAGACCGACTCGGCCACCCTCACCAAGATCCTCACCTATCACGTGGTGCCCGGCCAGATCGCCCCGGAGGCCATCGCGGGTACGCACAAGACGGTGGAGGGCGCCGCTGTCACGGTCAGCGGCTCGGGCGACACGCTGAAGGCCGGCGACGCGAACGTCATCTGCGGTGGCGTGAGCACGGCCAATGCGACGGTGTACATGATCGACAGTGTGCTCATGCCGCCTGCGTCCTGATGACCACGATGGTGGCCGCACCGGTCGATTCCGGCCGGTGCGTTCGGACATGAACTCCTCGGCGACGACCACGACATCGTGGCCGGGGAGCTCATCGCGTGGTTCGACGAGACCCGAGACCTGGTCGACCGGAGGGAATTTCCGATGAACGAGACAGGTCGGCGGACCCCTCGGCCATGGACAGATGATGCCTACCCGTACGCCTTGGACGCGTTGGACCGGCAGCAGCGCCACGCGGTCGACGAATGGCTCGTCACCACCGGACCCGAGCGGGTGGCCGACTTCCAGACTGCCGTGCGCCGCGTACAGGAGACGATGGCCGAGCTGACGGTGTTCGACTCCGTCCCGCCTCCCGCACATCTGGAATACGCGCTGTTACGGGCGCTCGACGAGCACGATTCGCGCACGCCTTCGCTCGCGCACCGCGACTCGCTCGGCAAACGCTGGCAGATGCGCTGGTGGACCGCCGCCGCGGCAGCGGTCGTGGCTGCGGGCGCCGGAGTCGGCATCGAGGTAGTGATGGACGGCGTCGGCGAAGGCTCGCGGGTCACCGCACAGCAGGTCCTCGACCGGCCCGACAGCAGCCAGTCCGTTGTCGCCGTCACCGGCGGTGGCGCGATGACGGTCTCGCTGTCGAAAGATCTCGGCGCCGCGGCGGTGACGTTCAGCGATCTGCCCGCGCCGGCGCGCGGCAGCACCTATCAGGTGTGGCTGACGCCTCTCGGCGGCACCGCGAAGTCCGTAGCGGTGATCGACGGTGCGGCCTCGGTCGTCACCGCCGTCGGCCCCGCCGACGTCCTCGCGGTGACCATCGAACCGGCCGGTGGCTCGCCGGGACCGACCACACCACCCATCGCCCGCATGACTGTCGACTGACCCGCTGCGGCGGGTCGTGCCGGCACTCGAGAGTTCAGGAGTGAGAGCATGATTCGCCGCATCGGGTTCGCCCATCGCGAGGTCGGCCGCGCCGCGGCGGCAGCCGCGACCACCGCCGCCGCCGCCACCGTCCTCGGGGTCGGGCACCTGGTGGCCGTCTTCGTCGACCCAGCTTCCTCGCCGTTCTTCGTGCTCGGCGCCACCGTGGTCGATCGCACGCCGAAATGGTTGAAGGACAGCGCTATTCGCTGGTTCGGCACGAACGACAAACTGGCGCTGGCGATCACCATGGGGGTCGTCATGGTGATCGCCGCAGCACTGATCGGTCAGCTGGCCCGCCGCAGCCTCACGCTGGGAGCGTGCGCGCTGGGCGGTCTCGGCGTGGTGGTAGCCCTGGCCGCGCTGTCGCGGCCGACCGCCACGCCGCTGTTCGCCGCACCGGCGATCGTCGGCACAGGTGCGGGCATCGCGGCACTGTGCGCGCTGTTGCTCGTGCCTGCCGATGACGATCGAGCGGCGGGACCCACCCGCCGCGGGTTCCTGCTGACGCTGACCACCGTGGTGGTCGCTGCCGCCGGTGCGGGTATCGCGGGTCGGGTCATCGGCCGGCGTCTGCGCGATATCGAGGCCGATCGTGCATCGTTCGTCCTCCCCCGGGTGGCCGAGCCCATCGCGCCGGTCGCAGCCGAGATGGAGCTCGCGATTCCCGGTTCCACCCGATTCGTCACCCCGGCGGCAGAGTTCTATCGCATCGATACCGCACTGCAACTGCCCGCGCTGACCCGCGACCGGTGGCGCCTGCGCATCCACGGGATGGTGGATCGCGAAATCCGCCTCGACTTCGACGAATTGAGCAGCAGGCGCGCCGTCGAGTCGCTGATCACGCTCACGTGCGTGTCGAACGAAGTCGGCGGCGAACTCGCCGGAACCGCCAAGTGGACCGGCTACCGCCTCACCGACCTGCTGGCGGAGGCGGGACCGGCGCCCGGCGCCGACATGATCCTGTCGCGCAGTATCGACGGATTCACCGCGAGCACCCCGCTGGCCGCCGTCCTGGACAATCCGGACGCGCTGCTCGCCGTCGCGATGAACGGGGCGGCCCTGCCCGTGGCCAATGGTTACCCGGCGCGGATGATCGTGCCCGGCCTCTACGGCTATGTCTCGGCCACCAAGTGGGTCGTCGACCTCGAGCTCACCCGGTTCGACCGCGCCAGAGCGTATTGGACCGAACGCGGCTGGGCGGATCGAGCGCCCATCAAGACCGCGTCCCGCATCGATGTGCCTGCCGCGTTCGCGAAGCTGCCCACCGGCCTGGTGACCGTGGCAGGCGTCGCGTGGGCGCAGGGCCGCGGCATCGCCGCGGTGGAGGTCCAGGTCGATGACGGCCCCTGGCAGCGGGCCACCCTCGCCGCAGCCTATTCGCTCGACACCTGGCGCCAATGGAGCTGGCAATGGGACGCCTCGCCCGGGACGCACGCGCTGCGGGTGCGTGCCATCGATGCCACCGGCGCGGTGCAGACCGACGTCCGGATGACTCCCTTCCCCGACGGTGCCACCGGATGGCACTCCCGGGTCGTGACAGTGCGCTGATCGACCGCGAGGTGACCGGCTCGAGCGGCGAACACAAGATCCCGATGACCATGGACTGGTCATCGGGATCTTTGCCGTGCTCCGACTATCGGCGGCTCATCGCGGCAGGCTCAGTTCGTGCGGCTGCCGACCGAGCGTGCGAGGAAAGGCCAGGAGGATCGCAGGTCGTCCTCCCAGTATCCCCACGAGTGTGTGCCGACGGGGCGTTCGTCCAGCGTGACCGGAATGTTCAGCTCCCGCAGCCGGTCGGCGAGGTTCACGGTGCAGAAGTGCACTGCCGCTTCGATCGGACCACCGAACGCGATCTGGACCGGGAGCGGGATCCTGCCGTCCTGGACGCGGGCGTCGGCGGGGGTGTCGTGGGGCGCGGCGGGGATGCCGGTGCCGGTGCTCAGATACACCTCGGTGCCGCGCAGCCCTTCGGCGTTGACCAACGGATCATTGGCTCGCCACAGGGGCCCGTTGCGGGGTCCCCACATGTTCTCGATGCTCTGTCCGCCGCCCCAGGTCTCGACCGTGATGCGGACGAATTCCTGACCGATCGGGTCCGAGGTCTGCGCGCAGCCGCTGTAGGAGGCCACGCTGTTCCAGAAGCCGGGCTTGGCGATCGCCAGGTTCAGCACCGACGTGCCGCTCATCGACACACCGACCGCGGTGCGGTTGCCGTCGGCGCGCAGGAATCCCTCGATCACCGACGGCAACTCCTCGTTGAGGAACGTCTGCCACTTGTTGCGCCCGAGAACAGCGTCGTCGCGCACCCAGTCGGTGTAGTACGAGCTCGCGCCCCCGACCGGGGTCACGACATTGACATCTTTGTCACGCAGGAAACTCACCGCGTCGGTCTGCGCGTCCCATCCGCTCTGATTCGGGCCGCCTTGGGAACCGTTGAGCAGATACATCGTCGGCCGCGGGTTCTCGGTGTCGGCGGCCCGGATCACCTGCAAGGGGATGGACTTGTCCATCGCCGGCGAGAAGACCTCCACCAGCTGGCGCCTGTTGTCGATATCGACCGCCGAGACCACCCTGGCCGTCTCGGGTTCGGCGACAGCGACATTCGCAGGAAGCGCCATACCTGTCAGGGCCAGCGCGCTCACCAGCGCAGCCCGCGCTGTCGCCGTATGGATCGATCGCCGTGTTCGTCTCACCAGGGGAACCTCTCGTCTACCGGATGCACTGATCTGGGCAGTGCGGGTCACCCCACGGCAAGCGTGAGGCATGAAGAGAGGTTCGGGCTGCCCGCGCCCGCGGTTTGGTGCAGCGGCCGAAACAACCGCGGGCACATCGCAGTCACCGTGGCCGCGCGGCGTGGAAACCCCACACCGCGCGGCCGTTGGAGCCGCCTCGGTCAGAGTCCGAGAGTCCGGCCGATGATGTCGCGCTGGATCTCGCTGGTGCCACCGAAGATGGTGGACACCAGGGCGCCGCGGACATGCTTTTCCATGTCGAATTCACGGGCGTAGCCGTAGCCGCCCATCATCTGCATCCCCTCGAGCGCCACTCGCTTGCTGGTTTCGGTGGCCTTGAGTTTGGCCATCGACGCCTCTCTGGCCAGCATCTTGTCGGGGTTGGCATCGGCCTCGCGCGCCACGCTGTAGATCAGCAGTTTCGTGCATTCGATCTCGGTGGCGAGGTCGGCCAGACGGTGACGCAGCGACTGGAACGTACCGACCGGACGGCCGAATTGCTTACGCTGGGTGACGAATTGGATGGTGTCCTCGAATGCGCGCTCGGCGGCGCCCAGGCTCATGGCCGCCAGGATGAGGCGCTCGAAATTCAGCCCGGTCATCAGCTGGCGCCAGCCGTTGCCTTCCTCACCGACCACCGCGTCCTCGGGGAGCACGCAGTCGGTGAAGTAGAGGTCGTTGGTTTCGCGCTGGTTGCCCATCAGCTCGATCGGGGTGATCTGCAGGCCGGGGGTGCCCGCGGGCACATGGAACATGGTGAGCCCCTCGTGCTTACCGCCGTCTTTCGACGTGCGGGCCACGAGCAGGATGTTCTCGGAGATATGGGCGTTGGAGCACCAGGTCTTCTGGCCGTTGATCAGCCAGCCGTCGGCGGTCTTCACCGCCTTGGTCGACAAGTTGCCCACGTCCGAGCCCGCCTCCGGCTCCGACATCGAGATCGACTGGGAAGCACCGCGAACGATGCCGCGCAGCACGTTGTCCTTCTGCGCCTCGGTGCCGAATTTGGCGTACGCGCCGCCGGTGATGAGGGTCGGTCCGATCGCCCCGATCGGCAGCATGCCGCGCAGTGACTCCTCCAGGAGAATGCACATGTCGACCATCGTGGCCGCGGACCCACCGTATTCCTCCGGCACCGTCAGACCGAGCCAGCCGAGTTCGGCCATCTTCGCGTAGACGTCGGGGTTGTGCTGCTCGGTGTCGTTGGCGGTGAGCGCGTCACGCTGTTCGCGGGTGCCCGCTTCGCGCTTGGCGAACGCGGCGACGGCCGCGGCGAAATCTTTGTGTTCGGAGCTGAATTCGACGCCCATACTGGTGTGTTCCTCGTCTTTGGTAGGGATGGATGAGCTACTTGGCGCGCCCGAACCGGCGCACGGTGATCGTGCGGATCATCGACATGGTCGATTCGGCGCGAGCGAAGGACTGCAACGCCATGCCGGGTATCGCGAAGCGCTGGCGGGCGATCGAGTGCGGTCGAGTGAAGCCGAGCAGCCCCGCGGCGCCGTGGATCCGGCCGATGCCCGACTCCCCCACCCCGCCGAACGGCAGTGCGGGAATCGCCGCGTAGGACGCGGGGCTGTTCACCGAGGTGGCGCCCGCCCGCAGCGCGCGGGCGATCTCCATGCCGCGTTTGCGGGAGAACACCGAGGACGCCAGCCCGTAACGCGAGGCGTTGGTGAGACGGATGGCTTCCTCGACATCGCGGACACCGCGCACGGTCAGCGTCGGCCCGAAGGTCTCCTCGCGCACCGCGGTCGAGTCCTCGGGGACATCGAGCAACACGATCGGGCTCACGAACGGCGCTCTGATCGAGTCGGACCCGCCGAAGACTGCGGTGGCACCGTGGGCGAGCGCGTCGTCGACATGTTCGGCGACCACGTCGACCTGGCTGGGCAACGTCATCGGACCGTAGGACTGTCCCGGTGTGAGTTCGCGAACCCGCGCGGTGACCTCGGCCAGGAAAGGCTCGAGCACGGAGTCGACCACGTAGCAGCGCTCCGTGCCGACGCAGGTCTGGCCGGAGTTCGCCATCGCCGACCAGACGATCGCGTCCGCGGCGGCCGCGAGATCGGCGTCCTCGGCCACGATCGCCGCGTCTTTACCGCCGCATTCCAGGACCACGGGCGTGAGCCGCTCGGCCGCCGCCGCCATGATCCGCTTACCGGTGGCAGTCGACCCGGTGAACGCGATCATGTCCACACCGGAGCTCACCAGCGCACGTCCGGTCTCGCCGGGGCCGGTGACGACACTCAGAATCCCGGCGGGCAGCGATGGATTGGCCTTGGCGAACGCGTCGACGAACCAGTGCCCGATCCCGGTGGTGAGTTCACTCGGCTTGAACACGACGGTGTTGCCCGCGGCCAGGGCATAGGCGATGGAGCCGTTGGGGGTGTACACCGGGTAGTTCCACGGGCCGATCACCCCGACCACCCCGTGCGGACGCTGTTCGATCACCGCCTCGACATTGGCCATCATCAGGCCGGGCCAGACCGTCTTGGGCCGCAGGATCTTGCGCGCGTTCTCGGCCGCCCAGTTCAGATGTTCGACGGCGGTGATCACCTCGAGGTAGGCGTCGTCGGCGGGCTTGCCGTTCTCGGCGCTGATCAGCGTGCAGAACTCGTCGGCGTTGTTGACGATCTGGGCTGCCCAGCGCCGTAATGCCCGTTTCCGCTCGGTGAACCCGAGCTCACTCCATATCCGCGCGGCCGAACGGGCGCGCTCCACCGCGGCGGCGACGGCATCGGCGTCATCGATCGGCCAGCTGCCGACCGGTTCGCCGGACACGGCGTCCACGGTGGTCAGCATTGTCGCAGAAACGGGTGTAGTAGTGGGCGTTTCGGTCATCTTCGACCATCCTTCGAGTAGCACGACGCGGACTTGCGCACACTGTTGACAGTCCACCTCAGCGGCCGTTAAGTTAATCCCAATTCTCGCTAAGTTAATCATGATTCTCGCCGGTTGCAAAGAGCCCCGTCAGGTTCGGCAGCAGCCGTCGAGAACGTCGAAACCGGACGGAGGGCGCGATGTTGCGCACCCGATTCACCGAAGCCTTCGGTGTCGAGCACCCGATCGTGCAGGGCGGAATGATGTGGGTGGGGCGGGCCGAACTCGCGGCCGCCGTCTCGGAGGCGGGCGGCCTCGGCATCATCACCGGCCTCACCCAGCCCACCCCGCAGGCCTTGCGCGAGGAGATCGCCCGCGCCAAGGACCTCACCGACAAGCCGATCGGCGTGAACCTGACGATCCTGCCCTCGATCACGCCGCCGCCGTACGCGGAATACCGGCAGGCCATCATCGACTCCGGTGTGACGATCGTGGAGATCGCCGGCGGGAACCCGGCCACCCACCTGCCGTTCCTCAAGGACGCCGGGATCAAGGTGCTGCACAAGTGCACCAGCGTCAAACACGCGCTCAAGGCCCAGCAGGTCGGCGTCGACGCGGTGAGCATCGACGGCTTCGAATGCGCGGGCCACCCCGGCGAGAACGACACACCGGGACTGGTGCTCATCCCCGCCGCGGCCCGCGAGCTCGAGATCCCGATGCTCGCCTCCGGCGGCATCGCCGACGCGCGCGGCCTGGTCGCGGCGATGGCGCTGGGCGCCGACGGAGTGAACATGGGCACCCGGTTCCTGTGCACCGCCGAATCCCCGATCGCGCACGCTGTGAAGGAGCAGATCGTCGCCAACACCGAGCTCGATACCAAGCTGATCTTCCGTACCCTGAACAACACCGCGCGCGTCGCCGACAACGCCGTCAGCAGGCAGGTGATCGAGATCGAGCGCGGCGGTGGCACTTTCGAGGATGTGCGCGAACTGGTCGCAGGCGCTCGTGGCCGCAAGGTCTACGAGCAGGGCGATCTGGACGCGGGCATCTGGAGCGTCGGTCAATGCCAGGGCTTGATTCACGACATCCCCACCTGCGCCGAGCTGATCGAGACGATGGTGCGCGAAGCCCAAGCGCTGATCGCGGGCAAGCTGGCCGGCTCGATCGTCGCGGCGGTGGCCCGATGAGCGAGAGCCTGCTGATCCACGAAGAGCACGGGATCCTGCGGATCACCATCGACCGTCAGGCGCGGATGAACGCCATCGACCTCGAGACGATGAAAGAACTGGGCGAGACCATCATCGCGGCCAGGACACGGCCCGAGGTCCGCGTGATCGTGCTGACCGGGGCGGGCAAGGCGTTCTGCACCGGCGCCGACCTCGCCGCGGCCGCCGCCGCAGGCGGCAACGAGGCGGCGCCGGAGCTGGTGATGGACAGCGCCAACAGGGTGGTGCGCGCGATCGTGGACTCCCCGCTGCCGGTGATTGCGCAGGTCAACGGCCCGGCGGCCGGAGTCGGCGCCTCGATCGCCTTGGCCGCCGACCTCATCTACGCCGCCGACACCGCGTATCTGCTGCTTCCGTTCACCTCCATCGGCCTCATGCCCGACGGTGGCGCGTCGGCCGTCGTCGCCGCGGCGATGGGTCGCGTGCGAGCCGCCGAACTGGCGCTGCTCGGTGCGCGTCTGCCTGCCGCGGAAGCCGCCGCGGCAGGGCTGATCACCCGCAGCGTGCCCGCCGGCGAGCTTTCCGCTCAGGTCGACGCCGCGGCCGCCAAGCTCGCGGCGGGTCCCCGGCGCGCGCTGCAATTGACCAAGGCGGCCATCAACGCCGCGACCCTCACCCAACTCGACGACGCACTGGCCAGGGAGAAGACCGGTCAGGTCGAACTGCTCACCTCCGCCGATTTCCTCGAGGGAATGACCGCCATGCTGACCCGCCGCGCGCCGAACTTCGACGGCGCCGTCCGCCCGATCGCCGACCCGGCCTAGCCCTGCTCAGGAGAGCTGATGTCTACAGAACCCCTGCGCTCGCGACGCAATCACTGGATGAACCAGATCGCGATCCACGCCACTACCTGCCCTGAAGCACCCGCCCTTCGCTTTCTCGGCAAGACCACCAGCTGGGGCGAGTTGCACTGGCGGGTTCAGCGCCTGGCCGACGCCCTGGCCCGGCGCGGGGTCGGCGACGGCGATCGCGTGATGATCTTGATGCTCAACAACACCGAGTACATCGAGTCCGTGTTCGCGATCAACACCCTCGGCGCGATCGCCGTTCCGGTCAATTTCCGGCTGACCCCGCCCGAGATCGCCTACCAGGTGAGCGACAGCGGCGCGACGGCGATCATCACCGATGTCGTGCTCGCGCCGCTGGTCGGCGCCGTGGCGGGGCTGACCGACGCGTTGGCCACCCGCATCGTGGTCGGCCTCCCGACCGGTGACGGCGTGCTGGGCTACGAGGACCTCGTCGCCGAGGAGGGCACACCGCACGAGCCTCGCGATATCGCCGAGGACAGCGCCGCCCTGATCATGTACACCTCCGGTACCACCGGAAATCCCAAGGGCGCGGTGCTCACCCACCTCAACATGCACTCCCAAGCCCTGACCTGCATCCGGGCCATGCACTACCGCACCGACGACGTCGCCTTCTGCGCGTCACCGCTGTTCCATATCGCCGGTTTGGGCAGTGTCGCGGCATGTTTCGTGCTCGGCACGCTGACCGTGATCCACCCGCTCAAGGCCTTCGACGTCACCGAGGTACTCGACGCCTGGGAACGCGAAGGCGCCACCTCGGTGTTCCTCGTGCCCGCCCAGTGGCAGCTCGTCTGCGCCGATCCCACTGTGGCACAACGTGATCTGCGCTTGCGGGTGATCAGCTGGGGCGCCGCACCCGCCTCGGACACGGTGCTGCGCGCGATGGCCGAGACCTTCCCGAACGCACTCAATGTGGCCGTCTTCGGGCAGACCGAAATGTCGCCGATCACCTGTGTGCTCGACGGCGAGGACGCGATCCGCAAGCTCGGCTCCGTCGGCAAGCCGATCCCCACGATCGCCACCCGTATCGTCGACGACGAGATGAACGATGTCGCGCCGGGCGAGATCGGCGAAATCGTCTATCGCGGCCCGACTCTGATGCGGGAGTACTGGAACAACCCCCGCGCCACCGCCGATGCGTTCGCCGGCGGCTGGTTCCACTCCGGGGACCTGGTGCGCCGCGACGAAGAGGGCTTCGTTTACGTGGTGGACCGCAAGAAGGACATGATCATCTCCGGCGGCGAGAACATCTACTGCGCCGAGGTCGAGAACGTGCTGTTCGCCCATCCCCGGATCCGGGAAGCGGCGGTGATCGGCCGGGCCGACGACCGGTGGGGCGAGGTACCCGTCGCGGTTGTCGCCGTCGAGGACGCCGGCGAGATCAGCCTGGACGAACTCGCCGCGCACCTCGACGCCCACCTCGCCCGCTACAAGCATCCCAAGGCGCTGGTCGTCGTCGACGCGCTGCCCCGCAACGCGGGCGGCAAGGTGATCAAGCACGAGTTGCGCGCGCAGCACGGGTCGACGGGGGCCGCGGTCAGCGGCTGAGGAACTCCTCGATCGCGGGCCAGGTCGAATCGGCGGCGGACACCATGCCCAGGTGGCCGCCGCTGACCTCGACGAACTCCACCTCGGCGGCGTTGGGCAGCACATCGAGGCCGCGCCGCACCGAGGCGGCGGGTACCACCACGTCGCTACGGCTGCCCGCGAGCAGCACCCGGCAGGTCACCTTCGACAGTTCGATCACCAGATCCGAGCGCAATCGGATCGACCCGCTCGCGAGTTCGTTGCGCAGCACCAGGCTGCGGTAGATCTGCCAGTAGCAGCGGCCGGGGTAGCCGGGCATGGACGCCATGAACCGGTCGGTCGCCTCCATTTTCGCCAGCGCCTCGGTGTCGAGGGCATTGCGGGCCACAAACATCGGTTTGGCGAGCTCGCGATCGAAAGCTTGGATGCGGAAGCCGAGCCGGACGAATTCCTGGGGGATCCCGCCCATGACCTTGGTCGCCAAGGCCATCTCCCGGCCGCCGGTGACCTTGGCGAGCAGGCGCAGCGGGATCAGGAAAGCGGTGCTGGCCTGATCGATCGGCGCGGCCAGGCAGGTGATGGAGGCGATCGGCAGCTCGGCGTGCGATGCCGCGGTCAGCAGGGCCAGCACACCGCCCAGCGACCAGCCGATGATGTCGACGCCACGACCGTCGTGATCCTGCGACACCCGCGAGATCGCCTCGGGCACAATGTCGTCGGTCCAGTCCTCGAGACCGAGATCGCGGTCGGCATAACCGAATTCGCCGTAGTCGATGACATAGGGCTGTCTGCCCTTGTCGAGCAGATCGCGCACCAGGCTCTGCCCGGGACGCAGATCGAAGCACGCCGTGGTCACCGCGAGCGGCGGCACGAGCAGCACCGGATTGCCCTTCGCCGGCGTGGTGCGGTCGTAGCGCTTCAGGTGACGGTGTGCGCCGTCGTACACCGTCGTCGACGGCGTGGGGCGATAGGACTCGAGTCCACCGCCGAACGACACCGACCACACATTGCGCATCGCGCGTGGCAGCTCGGCAACGATCCCCATCGGTAAACCCCTTACCTCACCAGTTACTGCCGACAGGCAGACCCAATTCCCACATATTACCAGTGAGTAAGTTTTGTCCTACGCCGCGTGCCGCACTCCCGTAGCCGCGCGACCCCTACCGCGACCCGTTGCCGAGGCGGCGATCGGACGCCCGAACAGCACCTGGAACGCGGCGTGCGCGAGGGCGCCCAAGCCGCGACGGCCCGCGGGCAGCGCGAGCACGCTACGCACGGTCCGGGTCTGCGACGGTGTGACCGCGACGCCGGCGAACCGGTCGTCGAGCCAGTTCAGGCTCAGCGGCGTCGACAGCGGCAGCAGAGTGAGGTGTTCGCTCGCCCGGTCACGCAGGTAGGTCACGTGCGCGCCGTGCTCGCGATAGCGCTCCACGAGCGCGTCGATATCGGCGACCGCGATGATCTGGTCGTGCACCGCCTGCACGACCAGCAGCGGAACTGCGGGCGCCCGGCCGCCGAGGGTCAGATCGGCGAAGACCGCCAGCATCGCTTCCATGGCGAGCAACTCGGCGACCGGAGTGCCGCTGTGCCGATCGACGTTGTAGCGGGCCAACCGCAGCACCGCGGCAGCGGTCGTCGACTGCGCGGCCTTGTCGAGCACCGCGCGGCCTTCGTCGCTGAAATGGGTGACGACGAGCTCTTCGAACGCCGGATACACCCGGCGCAGCGCCGCGACGACGAGCGTCGGCAGCCCCGCGTGCAGACCACCGTTGAGCCGATGGAAGGTCGACACGAGATCACCCACCGGGGAGCCGAGCACCGCGCCGACGATGTCGAGTTCGGGCGCGTAGGTCGGCGCCATCTCCGCGGTCCACGCCGTGGCAAGACCGCCGCCGGAGTATCCCCACAGGCCCACCTGCGCCGCCGGGTCGAGCCCGCCGGGTTCGAAGGCCAGCGCTGCGCGGATTCCGTCGAGTGCACGGTAGCCCGGTTCGCGGGGTGCGCCCCACGCGCCGAGCATGCCTTCGTGGTCCGGTATCGAGATCGCCCAGCCCCTGGTCAGCGCATCGGCGAAACAGAGGAGTTCGACATGGGCGAAGGTGCCGATGGCGCGCGAGCCACGCTGCAACGAGTAGGAGGGAAACGCGCGCGGCGAGATGGCATCGATCGCGCACTGGAACGACAGCAGTGGCGCACCGGGCGCGACACCGCCGATCGGCGCCACCACAGTGGTGACCGACGCTTCGGGCACGCCGTTGAGATCGGTCGTGCGATACAGCAACTGCCAGGCCCGCGCCCGCAGACCGATCACGCCGAACGCGGCGAGCTCGACCGGGCGCGAACGCAGGATCGTGCCCTCGGCGACGCTCTCGAACCCGGGCCGCGGCACGAAGAAGGGATCTTCGTCCGGCACGACGGCTCGCGTGGGCGCGGGCCAGCTCTCGGCTTTCATGCGGCCCTGCGGGCGGGCTCGCTGCGGTAGCGCGAGGCCGGGCCGTCGATGCCGAGCAGACGCCACACCTGCTTGGCGACCGGGTTCATCAGGCCGATGTCGGTGGCCAGGGCGCGCACATCGGTGAACACGTCACGCTTGATGTGGCGGGACCCGGGGCTGCGCCAGTACGCCTCGCGCATCACCTCGGCGGGAACGGCGAACTTGTCGACGAATTGCTTCGGCGGCGTCGCGATCATCGCCAGCATCACCCGCATCGTGATCGGGAAGGCCACCGACAGCACGGATTTCGAGACCGGATTCATCGACGGGACATGGCGGCGCAGATATTCGTGCGCGAACGAGATGTGCCTGGCCTCCTCGGCCACGTGAATCTCCATGATCCGATGGACCATCGGATGCAGGTCGGTCCCGCTGCGCAGCAGCGCCTTCTGCAGATGGTCGATGGGCTCCTCACCACCGAGCACCATCGTGAAGAAGAAGCCGGGGAAATACTTCACCGCGGGCCAGATGACCAACGTGAGCTTGCGATCGACGGCGCCCATGCCGACCACATCGCGATAGCCGATCCGGTTGATCATCTCCTGGAACATCATCGTGTGGTTGCACTCTTCGGCAGCCTCGTGGGTGACGTAGCGGAACTCCGGGTCACCGTTGGGGACCGACGTCAAGTACTGCATCAGTCCGCGGATCAGCAACTGCTCGAAGTCGATGCCCACCTTCGCGATGCCGGCCTGGCGCCACAGCCCCATCGCGATCTGCCGTTCGACCGGCTGCGCTTTGTACCAGGGGTGACGGCCGAGCGGGTCCTCGTCGGACATGATCCAGCGCGGGTCGTCGGAGTGCACGGCGAACTCCGGCGAGTCCCAGTCGATATCGACGTAGGGATCGAAGTGTTTGGTCACCGAGCCTTCGGACAGGCTCTGCAGGGTCTCGTGGTAGCTGGACAGCGTCATCGGTGTCTCCTCGGTGCGGTTCCACTGCCCAGTTTAGTGGTACCGGCGGTACCGTACAAGGGTTGACGCTACTTCGCGTTACATCTAATTCGCCGCGGTGAACTCCGCGATCGAGGTTCGGGGGTCCAGCGTGATGCCGACCTCGCGCAGACTGGCGTCGATGATCGCCCAGATCGCGATCTGCAGATAGGACGACAGTTCCTCGGCGTCCATCGGCTGCATCGAACGACTCAGCCAGCGGTTCACGCTGCCGTCTACGAAGCCGACCAGGCCGAAGGCCATCGGTTCGGCCACGGCCACCGGGGCGGATTGGGCGCGAAGGGCAGTGTCGAACACCTCGCGGACGGTACCCGCGATGGCGATCTTGGTGCCGGAGACGATGGGCGAGTTCTGCCCCTTCGTACCGCCCGATCCGGCGCCGAGGAAGTAGTGCAGGCGCGGATTGGTGGCGATCCAGCCGACGTAGGCGTCGACGGAGCGCGCGATGGCCTCGCTGACGGTGCCCTCCGGGTTCAGGGTCGGCGCCAGCGCTGCCATCAGGTCGTCGATGATGCGGGTGCGCAATTGTTCGTCGAGGTCCTGGCGGTCTTTGAACAGCCGGTAGAGAACCGAACGTGGCACGCCGGCGCGGTCGGCGATCTCTTGGACTCCGACCGAGGCGCCCTGGGACTGGACGGCCTCCAACGCGGCGGCGAGGATGAGTTCGCGACGGTCCGCGCGGTGGCGATCCCAGCGGCTGGCTCTGCCGTCGGTGCGTTGCGCGGTCACGTTTCTCCTCACCGGCTTACCTGGTCCGGGCGGTTTGGTGGCTTTGTCCTCGGCGCGCCGGCGCGCTCGAGCGGTGCCCGCTGGACTCAGAGATATCTGAGACTTGCGTCCAATATAGATCGTGACGCCGAGCTACTTTCGATGGCCCGACGTGCCAGGAGGAGCCCGGACGCCAGGGGACGCGGTGCGTGCCCGGCCGTCATGTGATGACAGCCGGGCACCCCCGGTCACGCGATCGCTGCCGCGGTGCGGAGATCGACCAGTTGCTGCTCGGTGTAGCCGAGTTCTCCCAACACCGCAGCGGTATCGGCCCCTGAGACACTGCCGGGTCGCGGCACCGGAGCCGGGGTTCGCCCGAAACGAGGCGCGGGCGCCGGTTGACGGATCCCACCGACCTCGACAAACGCGTCACGGGCCTTGTTGTGCGGGTGCTCGTGCGCGTGCCACGGCGAAAGCACCGGCGACACACAGGCATCCGAGCCGACGAACACCGCGGCCCACTCGTCGCGGGTTTTGCTGCTGAACACCGTCGCCAGCGCCGTACGGAGTTCCTCGGCACTGTCGAGGTCGTACTGCGCGGGCAGGTCGGCCTCCGACAGTCCGAGCCGGTCGAGCAGCTCGGCGTAGAAGTGCGGCTCGACCGCGCCGACCGCCATGAATCCGCCGTCGGCGCACTCGTAAGTGTCGTAGTAGGCGCCGCCGCCGTCGAGAAGGTTCTCGCCTCGACCACCTTCCCAGAGACCGGCCGCGTGCATGCCGTGCACGAACGCCGTGAGCAAGGCCGCACCGTCGACCATCGCGGCATCGACGACCTGGCCGAGGCCCGATCGCGTCCGTTCTTGGAGCGCGGCCAGTACCCCGACGACGAGCAGCATGCCGCCGCCGCCGAAGTCACCGAGCAGGTTCACCGGCGGGGACGGATTCTGTCCTGCCCGACCCAGCAGGTCCAACGCGCCCGCGACACCGATGTAGTTGATGTCGTGGCCCGCGGCGTCGGCGAGCGGACCTTCCTGACCCCACCCGGTCATCCGGCCGTAGATCAGCCCCGGATTGCGGGCCGCGCAATCCTCGGGACCGATGCCCATCCGTTCGGCCACGCCTGGACGAAATCCCTCGACGAGAATGTCGGCGGTTTCGACCAGGCGCAGCACTACTTCCCTGCCCTCGGACGTTTTCAGGTCCACCGCGATCGAGCTGCGGCCGCGATCGAGCACACCAGACGGTGCCATCAACCCGGCCGAGTCACCGACCCGGTCGACCCGGATCACCTCCGCGCCGAGGTCGGCCAGCACCATGCAGGCGAACGGCCCAGGTGCGAGACTGGCGATTTCGACCACCCGCAAACCGGTGAGCGGGCCACCGGACGCGGTCACCCGTTCACCGCGGCGTCTCGCGGCAGCCCGAGCATGCGTTCACCGATGACAT
>JACIXH010000051.1 GCA_014360565.1 Nocardia sp. | reverse complement strand
GTCCTGGGCGCCAAGGCGCACGGGCTCATCATGCTGCGACGCCTGGGTTTGCCTGTGCCCGCCGGTTTCGTCATCAGCACCGAGGTATGCCGCGCGGTCCTGCGTGACGGGTGCTTTCCCGAGGGCTTCGCCGCCGAACTCACGGCCGCCATCGGTGACCTCGAAACTGCCACGCAGCGTCGGCTCGGTGGTTCCGAAAGACCCCTGACGGTGTCTGTTCGCTCCGGGGCCGCGGTGTCGATGCCCGGCATGATGGATACCGTCCTCAACGTCGGGCTCACCGCCACGGCCGCACGCGGATTGACCACCGAGACAGGTAATCCGCAGTTCGCGTCCATCGCCCGGTTGCGATTCCTGTCGAACTTCGCCTCCGCGATCACCGGCACCGGCGCAGAATCGGTTGTGGCCGAGGCGATCCAGCAGAACCGCGGCAACGAGCAGTCAGGCATCCGCCACGCGATCGACATCATCGAGGCCCTCGTCTCAGAGCAAGTCGGACAGCAGGTTCCCCACGATGCGTTCCGGCAGTTGGAGCTTGCGATCACAGCCGTGTGCTCCTCATGGGACACCCCCCGCGCGCGCACGTTCCGGGCGATCCACGATATCCCGCACGACCTCGGAACGGCCGTGACCGTGCAGGCGATGGTCTTCGGACACCGCGACCGGCACAGTGGGACCGGAGTCGCGTTCAGCCGTGATCCCAATACCGGCGAACGGATCCCCTTCGGCGACCTCCTGTTCGGCAGCCAAGGCGACGACGTCGTCGCCGGCAGATCGCCGACGCTGCCACTGGGTGAACTGGCCGATCGAGAGCCGGGCGTGTGGGCCCAGCTCGTGGCGGCCCTCGACCGGATCGAAGCGTGCTACCGGGACTCGTGCTGCATCGAGTTCACCTTCGAGGGCGGTGAGTTCTGGATCCTGCAAGTACACCGCGGCAAAGTAGCCGCCGCGGCTGCCGTGCACATCGCGGTCGCCCTCGCAGAGGAGGGCTTGATCGGGCATCGGGAGGCGCTGCGGCGAATCACCCGACTGCAGCTGCAGCACGCCCGCACACCCCGCATGATCCTCGACAGCACCGCCGACATCCTCGCCCGCGGGCAAGGCGCCTGCCCGGGGGTCGCCGTCGGCCGCGTAGCGACCACCCCCGATACCGCGGTCCGCATGGCGGCACACGGCCCGGTCATACTGGTGCGACCGGACACCTCTCCGCTCGACATGCACGGCCTGGCCGCCGCCGCCGGAGTCCTCACCGCCCACGGCGGCCCCACCTGCCACGCCGCCGTCGTCGCGCGATCGATGGGCAAACCTGCCGTCGTCGGAGTCGCCGATCTGACCATCGACGCCACCACGATACGAATCGGCCGGCACGTGATCCCCGCAGGCACCCTCATCGCCATCGATGGAACCGGTGGCGAGATAACCGCCGGAAACCCACCCATCGGGACGACTACCGCTCCTCACGTGCACCGACTGCTCGAGTGGGCCGACCAGATATCCGGCGACAACACCAAACGCAGTGACGCCGAACGCCTCAGCGCCGCACACACGGCTCTCCGTTGCCAATAGCCTGCCGCGCCAACCGACGCCGCGGTGGTCTTGGCCGCTATCGCGCTGATTCGGCACAGCTCGCGACCACCCACCGTGCCCGCCGCAGACCGCGACCGCCCGCACTGCAGCCACGCCAGCTCGGCGGCTCCACCGGGGAAGCATCGGAGCCGCGCTACGGCGATCGCGCTGCCGAGGCGTTCCTAAACACCATCGGACCGCCATACCCGCCGCGCCTACGGCATCGCGCGCGAGTCAGCAGCGGCAGCGCCGCCGGGCACCGATATCGCAGCGGACCCAGCGGGCACGGGTCCGTCACCGGTCAGCGCCCGTTGCTTCGCTCGCTTGGGGAACACCTTTGCGCCACAAGTGATCGCGTGTCCGGTCCGGGTCCATCTCGGTCGTGGGTGGGTTTCGACGTGCGCGGATATGATCCAGTGGGGCTGCTTCGGCTCAGTGAGTGGATCGGACCGGCCATTGCGCCGAGCGGCATTCCGCTACCGCCGCGGCTCAGCGCGATGATCTCCGCGAGGATGGAGATGGCGGTCTCCTCCGGAGTCGCGGCGCCCAGGTCGAGACCGATGGGGGAGGACAGGCGACTCAGCTCGGATTCGGTCACCCCAGCAGCGCGCAGGCGTGCCACGCGGTCGGTGTGCGTCCGTCGGCTGCCCATGGCACCCACGTAGCGCGCTTCGGACCGCAGCGCGATCTCGAGTGCCGGAACGTCGAAGCGCGGATCGTGGGTGAGAACGCAGATGGCGGTGGACGGCGTCATCACCGCCTGCCTCAGGAAGTCCTGCGGCCACATGACGACTACGTCGTCGGCTTCCGGGAAACGTTCGGGTGTCGCGAAAGTCGGTCGGGCGTCGCACAGTGTCACCGAGTACCCCAGGAGCTTCGCTGTTCGGACGAGCGCCTGGGCGAAGTCGACCGCGCCGAACACCAGCATGCTCGGCGGCTGGGCGATCGACGAGATCAGCACCGACAGTGCGGCTTCGGCGCAGTCCCCGGTCTCGCCCAGCTGTACGGTCGTCACCGTGCCGGCCTCGAGGTGACGGGTGGCCCGGGCGAGCACTGCCGCATCCAGGAGCGGATCGCCGCAGGTGCCGGCCGACGAGGCGCCGGTCACGACGATCGACCTGCCCAGGTGGGCGCACTCGGAGACGACGGTTGCCGTGGCGACCGGCCGCCCCGCCGCGACACTGTCCGCGACCAGCGCGAGGCCGGGGAGATCCTGCGGCTCCGCGCGCTGGACGAGGACTTCCATCGAGCCGCCGCACATCAGTGCGACGGATCCGGCGTCGTCGTCGATCGTGTACCGGCGCAGGGTCGCGTTCCCGGTGTCGAGCACCTCGGTGGCGATGTGGAAGACATCGCTTTCGATGCAGCCGCCTGAGATGCTGCCGACAACGGTCCCGTCGCGCGCGACGGCCATGACGGTGCCGACGGGCCGTGGAATCGAGCCCGCCGATCGGACGATTGTGACCAGGGCACAGTCGATTCCGGCCGCCTGCCATCGGGCCACGGTGTTCAGCACCTCGTGCATCCGGACTACCCTCTGCCTTGTCTTGCGGTCCGACTACCGGCCGCACCGCCGCGGTCAGCACGCGGCTCGCTGCCGGTGGCCGCCCTCGGCGTGCACATCGAGGGCACAGCCGAGCTGTCCTGGCGAGATGACCGCCGTAGTGAGTGGTAGAAAAGATCGTACAGTACCTTTGCGCAAAGGCAAGTGCGGCGACGAGAGATTGGTTGGGGCAGAGGCGATGACGGAAAACTTGGACGGTGTCGGTGAGATCATCCGGCAATGGGCCCAGTCGCGGCCCGAGCTCGATGTCTCCCCGTTGGAGATCTTCGGGCGAATGCACCGCAGTTTTCTGCTCTATCGCGCACGGATCAACGGTGTCTTCGAGCAGTTCGGCACCAATGAGGCGGGATTCGATGTGCTCGCGTGTCTGCGCCGCGCGGAGCCGGACTTCCGGCGCACGGCGGGTGAGCTGGCGAAGCAGACGCTCATCACGACGGGCGGCCTGACTTTGCGGGTCAACCGACTGGAGGAGGCAGGGCTGGTTCTCCGGGAACGCGATGCCGAGGACGCCCGGGTCGTCTACGTGACCCTGTCCGACGCGGGGCGTGACCTGGTGGACCGTGTGGCCGATGACCATTTCGCCGAACTCGCCCGGATGCTGGTGGGTCTGGATTCCGGGCAGAAAGCTCAGCTGGCGGGGCTGCTCACGGCGCTCGAGGGATCGCTACGGATGGCCGCGCTGTCGCAGGGGGAGGACGCCACGGTCGATCGCACCTCCTGAGCAACTGGTTCTACGCGCTCCCGGATCTCACGATCTGGGAGCGTTCGCCCTTTTCGGGTGACTTCGCGAAATCTCTCTTCAGTGCATCCTGTGAGGCACATCACACGCCCGATCGGGCATGTGACCTGCATCTCTCCATTCGGAGCGGCAGATTCCGGTGGGGTTAACCGGCTGTTAATCGTGGAATTCGTGCTCACCTGCCGTTGACCTCTTAGCGGTAAGGAAGTAGAAATCTCTTGCAGCCAAGATGTTCGGCAACCGCGGTGTGAACTCCAGCCCGGTCGCCACCATCGTCCCGACAGGAGACGTTCATGACGACTATCCGCTTCGCCGCCGCAGCTCTGCTGGCCGGTTCTGCATTGATTCTGAGCTCGTGCAGCGGCTCGGGCGAGCGCACCGCCGCGGCGACCGACGGCACACTCGAGCAGACCGAGGTCTCGGTGGGTGTACTTCCACTGGCCGACTATGCGGCGGTGTACTGGGCGAAGGAGAAGGGTTTCTTCGAGAGGGAGGGGCTCACCGTGACGCTCGAGCCGATCCAGGGCGGGCCTATCGGCATCCAGAAAGTCGCCTCGGGGGAACTCGATTTCAGCATCGCCAACTCGATCTCCGCGGCCATCGCACAGTCCCGCAAGACACCGATCACGACCGTCGCGCATACGTCCTCGCTCGGCGATCGCAGCGGAATTCTGTATGTCGCGCCGGCGTCACCGATCACATCGCTCGCTGATATCGACGGTAAGACCGTCGGCGTGAACACCACCAACAATATCGGTGATGTCACCATCGCCAATCTCGCGGCAGCAGAGGGCGCCCAGATCGAGCCGCGGTATGTCGAGGTGCCGTTCCCCGAAATGCTGCCCGGAGTGCAGGCCGGGTCGATCGACGTCGGGTACGCCCCCGAGCCGTTCTCCTCGGCAGCGCGCGGCGCCGGTATGCGGGAGATCGCGGACCTCACGACGGGCATCAACAACGCACTGCCTGCGTCGATCTTCGTCGCGGGTAACAATTTCGTGGACGCGAACCCGGACACCACCGCGGCGTTCGCCCGCGCGATCTACGCCGCGGGGGCCGATATCTCCGCCCACGAGGCCGATTTCCGCAATTGGCTGCCCGGTGTCGCGAAGGTCCCCGCGGAAGTGGCCAGGTCGATGTCGCTGCCGATCTTCGCGTCGAGTATGGATCCGGCGAAGATGCAGGCCGTCGCCGATATGCTCGGCGCCCAGGGGCGGATCCCCGAGGGCTTCGACGTCACCTCCCGTCTCATCACGCTCGAGAACTGAGATGAATCTGCTCAGTGAGCCACTCGGCCGGAATCAGCGGATCGCCTACGGAATCGTGGGCGTGCTCGGGACGGGCGCGCTGACCGAAGTGGTCATCCGAACCGGATTGATCTCCACACCCGGTCTGCCCGTTCCGAGCCGGGTGCTGGCGGAGACGGGTGCACTGTTCAATGATCAGATCTTTTGGCAGGAAGTCGGTTTCACCCTCCGGGAGTGGATGCTCGGCCTGCTGATCGCCACCCTGGCCGGGATGGTGCTCGGTGGCCTGATGGGCGCCTTCGCGAAGGTGTTCACCGCCTTCGAACTCCCGGTCGAGGTCTTTCGGGTCTTGCCGTCGGTCGCGTTGGGCCCGGTCCTGGTGTTGCTGCTGGGTTCGGGAATGTTGCCGCTGTCGATCACGGTGGCGCTCGCCTGCATGTGGCCGATCCTGCTGAACACGCTGTACGGAGTCCGAGCCACCGACGCCACCGCCGTGCAGACGGCCCGCACCTTCGGTCTCTCGGGGATCGCGATCCTGCGCCGGATCAAGATTCCCAGCGCACTTCCGTTCGCGTTCACCGGGATCCGGATCGCCGCGTCGATCGGACTCATCGTCGCCGTCAGCGCGGAACTGCTGATCGGCAACGGTCAGGGGATCGGTGGTTACATCCTGCTCAACAGCGCGAACGCCACCAACCTCGACACCGTCTACGCCGCGACGCTGGTGGCCGGGGTTCTCGGCCTGGCGGTGAGCACAGCCTTCACCGCCCTGGACAACAAGGTGTTCGCATGGAAGAAGGGGCTGGCCCAGTGATGGTCGCATCGACCGACGAGACGGGGGTCGCCGCGCCGGCGGTTCGGCCGGATTCGACATCTCGCACCGTCGGCTCTTCCACGCGCAAACTCGGCTCCCTGTCGCTGCTGCTGGGCAACACGAGCATCCGGCTGGTGGTGCCTGTGCTGATCCTGGCCGGGTGGTGGGCGCTGTCGCAGTCGGAGGTCGGTTCGCTGATCGTCGCTGCGCCGTTCGATGCTTTCGCGCGGGTCTTCACCGACTTCTTCAGCGCCGACGCCGGCCGTCTGTTCCTCGGCGACGCGACCTTCGACCACTTCTTCCCCAGTGTCTACCGTGCGATGGTGGGACTGCTGCTGGCCGTCGTGATCGGTGTCGCGCTGGGTGTCGCGCTCGGCATCGTTCCGGTGCTGACGGCGTTGTTCCAGCCGCTCATCCACCTCGGGCGATCGCTGCCGAGCCCCGCGCTGCTGGGGGTGTTCTTCTTCCTGTTCGGAACGGGGGACAGCCCGAAGATCTTCCTCATCGCCTTCTCCGTGGTCTGGCCGATCCTGTTCAACACGATCGACGGTGTCCAAAGTGTCGGAACGGGCCGGATGCAGACCGCCGCGGTGTTCAAGATCTCGCGCTGGAATGTGCTGAGGCACGTGATCCTGCCCGGAGCGGCGCCGAAGATCTTCGCCGGTGTGCGGACCGCGATGTCGTTGTCGCTCATCATCATGATCATCTCCGAACTGCAGAAGGCCGAGAACGGTCTCGGGTATCTGCTGATCCAGACGCAGCGCAACTTCGACTACACCGGATTCTGGTCCGTTCTGATCGTGTTGGCCGCGCTCGGCGTCGCACTCAACTTCATCTTCGTGTTCGTCGAACGGCGGGCGTTGGCCTGGCACCGAGGAGTGACTCAGCAAAATGACTAGTACAGATGTGGCGACCACGTCCGCGGAGCTGGTCCTCACCGGCATCTCGAAATCGTACGGAACCAACCTGGCAGTGCGTGATATCACCGCTGTCGCGCCCGCGGGCAAGGTCAGCGTTATCGTCGGGCCCTCCGGTTGCGGCAAATCGACCCTGCTGCGGATCATCAGCGGACTCGATGTGCCGACGACCGGCGCGGCTACCTTCGACGGGCGCCTGGTAACCGGAGTACCCGACGGCCTTGCCATGGTTTTCCAGGACTACGCGCGCTCGCTGTTCCCTTGGATGCGGGTGGACAAGAACATCGCCTTCCCGCTCGCGCGTCTACCGCGCCCGGAGCGCGCTGCCCGGGTGCAAGAAGCCATCGACGCGGTCGGCCTGTCGGGCAAGGAGAAGCTCTACCCCTGGCAGATGTCGGGCGGTATGCAGCAGCGGGCCGCCATCGCCCGGGCGCTGGCCAGCCACCCGAAGCTGCTGCTCATGGACGAGCCGTACGCGTCGGTCGACGCCCAGACCCGCGCCGAACTCGAGGATCTGCTCCTGACGATCCAGGCGCGGCTCGGGATCACCGTCCTGGTCGTCACCCACGATATCGACGAGAGCGTCTATCTGGCCGATCACATCATCGTGTTGTCGAGGCCGCCGAGCATCGTGGCCGAGACGATCGAGGTCGACCTGCCGCGCCCGCGCGATCACATCACCACCAAAACGGACCCGAGATTCGTCGAGATCAGATCGCACGTGACGAGGCTGCTGCGCGGTGATGGCGGGGCAGGCGAGGACCCGCGTCACCCGGTTGTGAGCAAGGCGCACTGATGCGGGCCACGGTCGACGGATCGGGAATCGTCGCGCAGAGTCAATCGGCTCTCGCGCCGTTCCGGTTGTATCGCCCTGAGACGATCGCCGAGGTGCAGGCGGTGCTCGCGGCGGACAAGGAGGCGGTGATCGGCGCCGGATGCAGCGATCTCGTAGCCAGGATCCGTGAGGGCTGTGCGCCCGGGGCCCTGGTATCGCTACGGAAAGTAGCCGGCTTGACGGCGATCACGCACGACGGCGGTGTGCTGCGGCTGGGGCCGATGGTCACCCATCACGAGGGCGCGACCAGCGCGACGGTCGCCGCGGCGATCCCCGGTCTCGCGGCGGCGTGGTCGCGGATCGCCACCGTCCGGATCCGGTACACCGCGACGGTCGGCGGGAATCTGATGGCGCGACGATACCGCTACGAGATGCCTCTGATACTGGGTGCACTCGATGCCCGGTTGTCGATGTCGGACTGCCGCACCCTCGTCCCCGGCGACCTGTGGACCGACGACACCACCGCGCTGCTCACCGGTATCGCGGTGTCCACCGCGGATCTGGTGTGGTTCGGCTACGAGCGTTCGATGCGCCCCACCACGACGGTCGCCGTGGCGATCCGGCGGGGCGCCGATGCCACCCTGTCCGTCCATGCCACCGTGGGGTCGGAGTACCGCCGGGGCATCTCGCTGCGCGCCGACACCGCCGCGACATCGGTTGCCGATATCGACACGGTGTCGACCGCCGCGGTTCTCGCCGCCCAACTCCCGGACAGTGTCGCCGACTACACCGGGTCCGCCGAGTACCGCAGGCACCTCGTCGCAGTACTGACCCGCAGGCTGCTCGGCGAGGCGGCCACCGCCATCCACCATCGGGAGGACGAACCGCATGTGTGACCCCGACTCCGAACCGAACGCGGCTGGCGCGGACGTGCCGCCGGGTGCGCTCGAGATTTCGATAGCGTTCGGTCTGAACGGCGAAAAGCGGAGCTGCAGAACAGATTCCAACGCGATCCTGCTCGATGTTCTCCGTGAGGACTTCGGCTGCCGGGGCGTGCGACGTTCGTGTGAGCGCGGCGTCTGTGGAGCCTGCACGGTACTCGTCGACGATGTCCCGGTCGCCTCCTGTTCGACGTTCGCGTTCGCGGTCGAGGGAGCCTGCGTGGAGACCGTCGAAGGACTGGCGGCCGCAGACGGAACTCTCTCGCCGCAGCAGCAGGCCTTCGCGGAATGCGGTGGCTACCAGTGTGGTTTCTGCACCTCCGGCATGCTGATGCTGACGACCGGTCTGCTACGCCGGGAGCCCCGGCCCGACCGCGGCACCATCCGCGAGTGGATCAGTTCCAACACCTGCCGCTGCACCGGCTACGAGATGATCATGGAATCCGTCGAACGCGCGGCGGAACTGATCGCCCCGCCGGACGGGGAGCGCGAATGACCGCGATGTCGGATCGGCCGAGCAGCGGCGGCCCACGAGTCGAAGCCCGTACCCATGTGGTGGACGACCGGGTGATCGGTGGCTACCGGATCCGGGAACTGCCGACGGCGCCGCCGGAACACCGGGTGGTCGGGCGGGACGGCCCGCGTGCCGACGCGACGGCCAAGGTCACCGGCAGGGCCGTGTACGGCGCCGATATCGTGCGCCCGGGCATGCTGCACGCGAAAGTGCTGCGCAGCCCGCACGCGCACGCCCGCATCATTGCCATCGACGCCTCGGCCGCGCGGGCGCTGCCGGGTGTCACCGCGGTCGTCACCCAGGACGAGATCACCGGGCTGCAGTGCTACGGGACGATGGTCAAGGACCAGCCGGTGGTCGCGACCGGCGTCGTCCGATACGTCGGCGACGTGGTGGCCGCGGTCGCCGCCGCCGATGAGCGCACCGCGCTCGCCGCACTGGATCTGATCCGGGTCGAGTACGAGGTGCTGCCCGCGGTGTTCACCGTCGACGAGGCACTCGCGGAATCGGCGCCGGTCATCCATCCGGACGAGCCGTTCGGGGTGATCCCGAAGTACGGGCAGGGCGCGTCGGCGTCGCTGCGCAGTGCACCGAACGTGAGCTACGAGTTCCGGTACAGCACCGGCTCGCCCTCGGTCTGGGACAGTTGTGACCACGTGTTCGAGGACACCTTTCAGTTCTCGCGGATGAACCATATGCATCTCGAACCGTTCGTGACCGTCGCGGAGGCCAGTGCCGACGAGATCGAGGTGTGGACTTCGACGCAGGCGCCGTTCAACCTGCGCAAGGAGCTCTCGCGCGTTTTCGGGCTGCCGGAGAACCGGATCCGCGTGCATGTGCCGTTGCTCGGCGGCGGTTTCGGCGCGAAGAACGGGCCAAAGGCCGATCCGGTCGCGATCCGGCTCTCGCAGCTCAGCGGCGGGCGGCCGGTCCGGTTCTGTATGACCACCGAGGAGGTGTTCCTCACGGTTTCGCAGCACGCGGCGACCCTCATCGTGAAATCGGGTGTGCGGGCCGACGGTACGTTCGTTGCGCGGCAGTCGACGGTGCTGCTCAACGGCGGTGCCTACGCCGAGCACAGCCCCGCGGTCGCGGAGAAGGCAGGCTACCGGATGCCCGGTGCCTACCGATGGCAGCATATCGATTCGGTGTGCCGGGTCGTCACCACCAACACCGTCCCGGCCGGGGCCTACCGTGGATTCGGTGGCACACAGGCGACGTGGGCCAGTGAGCGGCAGGTCGACTTGATCGCCGATCGTCTCGGACTCGATCCGTACGAATTGCGGGTGCGCAACCTCAAGGCACTCGGCGAGGAATTCGTTCCGGGCGAGTCCGGTATCGACTCCGATCTGGCGGCGGGGATGCGGTTGGTGGCCGACGCGATCGGCTACCACGAGCGCGCCCGTACCGGGAACCGGGGCATGGGCGTTTCGGTCGGGGTCAAGGACGGCGGTGGTATCAACAAGCCGGCCATGGCACGGGTCAAGGTCACCACCCGCGGCGACGTCCTGCTCAACTGCGCACTCACCGAGATGGGGCAGGGCGGGCACTCCGCGATGGCGCAACTGGTCGCCGAGGTGCTGGGCTGCGATCCCGCCCGGGTGGCCTACGCGCGGATCGACACCGACAACACCCCGTTCGACCAGGGCACCAATGCATCCTCGGGAGTGGTGGTGATGGGGCAGGCGGTGCGGACGGCGGCCGAGAAGCTGCGGGATCAGGTACTCGACTGGGCCGGTGCGCAACTCGCCGTCGATCCCGCTGGGCTCGAGCTCGTGGACTGGCGTGTGCACACCTGCGACGGGGCGGTGCACGACCTGTTCCCGATGATCATGGAGGTCTTCGGGAACACCGGATTCGAGTTCTCCGCCGACGGTTTCTACAAGGCGCGCAACGATCACCGCGCTCCGCTCGAGGCGCCGTGTGTGTTCTGGGAGATCGGCTGGGCGGCCGCGGAAGTGGAGGTCGACCCCGAGACGGGCCGGATCACCGTGCTGCAACTGGCTGTCAGCGGTGACGCAGGCAAGGTGATCAACAAGATCGCGTGTCGCGGTCAGGACGAAGGGGCCGCGGTGTTCGGGCTGGGGCAGGCGTTGTTCGAGGAACTCCGGTACGACCCGGACGGTGAACTGCTCAACGCCGAGGCGCTGCTGTACCGGGTACCGCTCGCCGAGGATATCCCCGAGCGGTTCGTCTCGATCACCCAGGAGCAGGGCCACGGCGCGGGGCCGTTCGGCAGCAAGGGCATGGGGGAGGGCGGGATGCTGCCCGTGGCGAGCGCCATCGCCCAGGCTGTCGCCGACGCGGTGGGCGCACAGATCACCGAACTGCCGCTGTCACCGCAACGGGTCTACGAGGCGATCGCCGCGCGCGGTGCGGAGGTGCTGCGATGTCGTTGACGCACAATGGAACACACCCCGCCGCCGCAGCGGTCGGCGGCCGGGATCCGGTGCGGGTGTGCGTGCTCGGCTACGGGAGTATCGGCGCGGTCGTGGCCGACCGGCTACGCCGAGGGGACGTACCCGGTGCCGAACTGGTCGGGATCGTCAATCGATCACCGGTCGCGAGTCTCCCGGCGCCCGCGCTCTTGCTCGCCCAGGCGCTCGAAGTCGCGGATGTGGTGGTCGAATGTGCGTCGCAGGAGGCGGTGTGGGAGGTCGCCCAGCAAGTGGTCGATGCGGGGCGGGACCTGCTGGTGTCGTCGGTCGGGGCACTGTCGGACCCTGCGTTCGCGCAGCGGATCGCCGGTAGCGGACCTGGGCGGGTCGTGTGCACACACGGCGCGGTCGGCGGCCTCGACCTGCTCGCCGCCGCGCGCGACGCGGCGCCTTTCGAACGAGTGCTCGTCCGGTCGACGAAATCGCCGAGATCACTCGTGCAGCCGTGGATGGACGCGGCGCAGCGGCACCGGATCAGCACCACGGCGACGCGGCTGCGTGTTTTCGCGGGCAGCCCGGCCGAAGCGGCTCGACTGTTTCCGAAATCGCTCAATGTCGCTGCCGCGGTGAGTTTCGCGGTGCGCGACTGGGAGACGGTATCGGTCGAGTTGTACGCCGATCCGGACGCGGACCTGACCTGTCACGAGATAGAGGCCTCGGGCCCGATCGGCAGATACTCGATCAAGATCGAGAATCTGCCGAGCGCGGATAATCCGCGCACCAGCGCGGTGGTGCCGTACTCCATCCTGCGGACGCTGGCCCACCTGACCGGCCATCCGAATCTCATCGCCTGATCGATCCCGCGGCGCTACGACGAGCACCCCGACAGGGCCCCGGCCGGTGCCCGTTTCGACTAATTGATCCAGATATCTTGACGCAAAGTATCTTTTAGCTCAGACTCTTTTCAAGAAGGCATTCGGAGCTCGTAGGGGCCCGGACAGTGCTGCGACAGAGAACGGATGAAGACTCCGATGGACTTACAAGGCAGCACGAGCACTCGTTCGCAACAGGCGGCAAGTGAGATCTCCGCCTTCGGGCGGGACGCCCGGACCGTGCCCGCCGACGCCGCGGGTCTGGATCGGTCGCCGGTGCCGGATACGACCGACGAGATCTTCGTGGCCGGCCGGTGGGTGCGCGGGTCGGGCGCGGTCATCGAGTCGGTCGATCCGGCGACAGGCCGCGTCTTCGCCCGCCTGCACGGCGCCGTCGAGAGCGACGTCGACCTGGCGGTCGACGGCGGGCGGCGGGCCGTCGCGAGTTCCGGCTGGGCCGAGCTGCTACCGCACGAGCGTGCGGCCGTCCTGTACCGGATCGGTACCGCGATCGAGGCCAATATCGACCGGATCGCCGCACTGCAAACCGCAGACACCGGAAAGACGCTGGTCGAGGCCGGTGCCCTCGCACGCAGTGCCGCCGGTACCTTCCGGTTCATGGCGGCGGCCCTCGAGACCATGGAGGACGCGATCACGCCCCGTCGGGGACCGTTCCTCACCTTCGCGACCTACGAGCCGATGGGCGTCGTCGGCGCCATCACCCCGTGGAACTCGCCGATCGCCTCGGACGCGCAGAAGATCGCCCCGGCCCTCGCGGCGGGCAACGCGGTGGTCGCCAAACCGCCGGTATGGGCGCCGTGGGTGACCCTGCTGCTGGCCCGGCTGGCGGAGGAGGCCGGCCTTCCTGCCGGGCTGTTGTCGGTCCTGCCCGGCCCGGGACGCAGCGTCGGCGATGCGCTGGTCCGGCACCCGGGAATCGGCAAGATCTCGTTCACCGGTGGCACCACGACCGGTCGCGCGCTGGCACACGTCGCCGCGGAGAAGCTGATGCCGATCACTCTCGAACTCGGCGGCAAATCACCCACCATCGTCTTCGCCGACGCCGACCTCGATCAGGCGCTCGCCGGTGTCATGTTCGGCATCTTCTCCTCGTCGGGCCAGAGTTGTATCGCGGGATCCCGGATCTTCGTACAGCGCGCGGTGTACGACGAATTCGTCGACCGCCTGGTCGCGGCGACCACGGCACTGCGAGTGGGACCGGGCACCGATCCACGAACCCAGGTGGCGCCCATGGTCACCCGCGAGCACCGGGACGGGGTCGCGGCGATGGTCGACGACGCGGTACGCGCGGGCGCGACGGTGCTGTGTGGCGGCACGGTCCCCGCGGATCCAGAACTGGCCGACGGCGCGTACTACCTGCCCACCGTGCTCACCGGCGTCGCGAACAGCGCGACGGTCTGCCAGGAGGAGATCTTCGGGCCCGTCGCCGTCGTGCTCCCGTTCGAGGACGAGGCCGATGTCGTCGCGCAGGCCGACGACACGGTGTTCGGTCTGGCCTGTGGGATCTGGACCGCCGACTACCGGCGGGCCTGGCGGACGGCCCGCGCCGTGCAGGCCGGAACGGTGTGGATCAACACCTATAAGCAGTTCAGTATCTCGACTCCGTTCAGCGGGCTGAAGGACAGCGGGATCGGCACCGAGAAGGGCCGCGACGGAATCCGGTCCTACATGAACCAGAAGAGCATCTACCTCGACGTGTCCGGGCAGCCACTGCCCTGGGCAGGTCTGTGAAAGGGAGCACCATGAGCGCTCATCCCTACAGTCCGGCTTTCGATGTCGCGGGCTTCGGATTCGTCTCCGGCGCACTGTCGGTCGACGCGGACGGTATCGCGGTCCCCGGTCCCCGGGCGGCTCTCGAAGCCGCGATGGCCCGGCTGAGCGAACGACTCTCGACCATCGATATGACGCTCGAGAACGTCGTGAAGACAACCTATTTCGTCACCGACGTCGCTCTGCGCGACGAGGCGAACCGCCATTACGAGGCGGTGTTCGCCGAACCGCGTCCGGCCCGGTCGTTCGTCGAGGTCGCCGCGCTGCCCTACGGCGCGACGGTCGAGATCGAGGCCATCGCCCACCGCGGGTAACGCACCGCACAACACGGATCACCTCTAGAGGAAGGCACACATCATGTCCAGCACCGAAAAGACCGGCGTCGACCTCGACGCCCTGATCGACTCCTGCATCGCCGCCGCCGGCACCCGCTACGAGGACTGGGACACGCTCGGGTTCCAGGCGGCCCAGGGCGGTGACCGGTTCAAGCGGGCACAGATCCGCTATATCGGCTCCGGTGCCACCGGCAACCACGACACCGACAACAACATCATCAAGGCCGATCACTTCACCTTCTCCAATATGCGTCTGCCCGCAGGTGCGGTCGGCCCCGAGCACACCCACCATGACGTCGAAGAGGTCTTCTACGTTCTCGAAGGCGAGATCGAGGTCGCCGTCCACGATGTCGAGGACGGGACGAAGAAGGCGGTGCGCACTCTCGGCTACCGCGATCTGATCCGCGTACCCGCCGGGGTGCCGCGCAGCCTGGCGAACGTCTCCGACGCCGACGCGCTGTTCTGCGTCATCATCGGCACCCCCAAGCCGCAACTGCCCACCTACCCGCCCAGCTCCGAAATGTTCGGCGTCACTCGCTGATCGAGTACCGGAACAAGCACGAGGAGGGCCCGATGGGCGAGCCGATGAGGCGGACGCTGCGCGTCCAGCAGAAGACCTGGGAAGCCGACGGTGTCGTCAGCGTTACGCTGACCGACCCGTCCGGTGCCGAGCTGTCGGCCTGGGAACCCGGTGCGCACCTCGCGCTGCACCTGCCGAACGGGCTCGTTCGGGAGTACTCACTGTGCTCGGACCCCGCCGACCGGTCCCGGTGGACTGTAGCGGTGCTGCGCACACCGGATTCGCGCGGCGGCAGCACCTTTGTCCACGACCTCCTGCCGGTCGGGGGGCTCCTCGAGATCGAGGGCCCTCGCCAGAACTTCGCGCTCGACACCGCGGCCCGCCACATCCTGGTCGCGGGCGGGATCGGTATCACCCCGATCCTGTCGATGGTGCGCAATCTGCATCGCGAGGGCGCGAACTGGACGTTGCTCTACACCGGACGATCCCGGTCGACGATGGCGTTTCTCGACGAGATCGGCTCCCTGCCCGCCGACCGCGTGACGATCCACGCGGACGACGCGGCAGCGGGTCGATACCCCGATCTCGCCGGTTTGCTCGGGGATATCGACGGCGATGTGGTCGCCTACTGCTGCGGCCCCGAGTCGCTGATGGCGGCCTGCTCCGACGCGCTGGCCGAGCCCGGGCAGTTGCGTATCGAACGATTCACAGCACCCGAACCGATCGCCACCGGCGCGGACACCGCCTTCGACGTGGTCCTCGCCGCGAGTGGCAGGCGGATCCCGGTCGCCCCGGACATCTCGGTCCTGAGCGCACTGCGCAACGCCGGTGTACCGGTGGAGAGCTCGTGTACGGAAGGTATCTGCGGGACCTGCGAGGTCGGCGTCGTCAAGGGCGACGTAGAGCACCGTGACTTCCTGCTCTCGCCGGAGGAACAGCAGGCGGGCGGCACCATGTTCGTCTGCGTTTCCCGCTGCCGCTCCGCCGAACTCGTCCTCGACCTGTAATCGGTCATCCTCGACAGAAAGGTCGATCATGCAATTCTCCGGAACACCGGTCTGTACTCTCCGGGCGTTGCGGTCGGTATCGGTCACGGTGCCCGATCCGGCCCGCTCGCGCGACTTCTACCACGAAGCCTGGGGTTTGAGCACCGTCGACGAAGACGGTGACACCTTCTGGCTACGCGCGACCGGCAACGAGCACCACGTCCTGCAACTGCGCGCCGGTGTCGGCAACGCACTGGACCGGATCTCGTTCGCGGTCGGAACTGCGCGCGAGGTCGACGACGCTGCCCGCGCACTGCAGCAGCTCGGAATCCCGCTGCTGCGTGAGCCCGGCCCGCTCGACGACGCGGGCGGCGGCTACGGCCTGCAACTCGTCGATCCCGAGGGACGCTGCCTGGAACTGTCCGCCGATACGTTCGCCGTCGCGGCGCAGGAACCGGCAGGTCGCCGGGCGATTCCCCGCAAACTCGCGCATATCGTGCTCAACACCAGCGATATCGATCGCACCGCGGACTTCTACACCCAGGTGCTCGGTATGCGGATCTCGGACTGGTCCGAACATCAGATGACCTTCCTGCGGTGCAATTCCGACCACCACGTCATCGCCCTCAACCAAGCCGACTTCCCGTCCATCAACCACGTGGCCTACGAGATGGAGAGCATCGACCATTTCATGCGCGGGCTCGGCAGCCTCAAGCGCAGCGGTATCGACCCGCAGTGGGGTCCCGGCAGGCACGGACCGGGCGACAACACCTTCTCCTACTTCACCGATCCGGCCGGGCTGGTGTGCGAGTACACCTCCGAGGTAGCCCAGATCGACGAAGACCGATGGCTGTGCCGGACCTGGAAACGCACCCCCGAACTCTCCGACCAGTGGGGGACGGCGGGTCCGCCGACGACCACGGTCCGGGCGGCGATGGCCGGAGTACCCGACCTCGGGCATCGCAGCCGGGTCACCGCGGGCATCGACGACTACTTCTACGGGGGACAGTGATATGCGGAAGGTGCGGTCGTGACCGGCACGGCCGAGTCGCACGCCCGGGTGACCCGGTGGGTTTCGGCGCGGGGGATCTCGCTCGAGGTCCGTGGCGCGGGTGATCCGGTGCTGCTGCTACACGGCATCGGTGGAAGCGCCACGGCCTGCGGCCCGCTGGCCGAGGTGCTCAGCGCGCGTGGCTATCGCACCTACTGCTGGGACGCGCCGGGATACGGACGGTCCGCCGATCCGGCGCCGAGCGCGGAGGAATCCGCGGAGGCTTACGACCACGCCGCGGTGGTCGCGGAACTGATCACCGAGCTCGGTGGCGAGCCGATCCATCTGATCGGCACGTCGTGGGGCGGGGTTATCGCGACCGTGGTCGCCGCCGCGAATCCGGCGCTGGTCCGTTCGCTCGTACTGGCCGACAGCACCCGCGGCTCGGGCGTGAACGCGGATCGGACACAAGGTATGCGGGCACGAATCGGTGAATTGCGTGAGCTCGGCGGTCCGGCGTTCGCGGCCGCCCGGGCGCGACGGCTGGTCTCACCCGCCTGCGCCGACCAGATCGCGCGCGCTGTGGAATCGGAGATGGCACGAGTCCGGCTGCCCGGCTACACCGCTGCCGCCGAATTCATGGCCCGCACCGACACCGGGCCGAGCCTGGCCGGCGTGCGGGCACCCACGCTGGTGCTGGTCGGAGCGGACGACATCGTCACCGGGGTCGACGAATCCCGGTTGCTCGCCGATGTGATTCCCGGGGCGCGCTTCGGGCTGATCCTGGGTGCCGGCCATGCGGCAATACAGGAAAAGCCGGCCGAGACGGCCGCGCACATCCTGCGGCTCTGGAAGGAACTGGACCAATGAGCAGACTGATCGTGGTCACCGGCGCTGGCCGTGGACTCGGCTTCGCGATCGCCGAACAGCTGGCCGCCGCGGGCGACCGGGTCGTCATCGCGGAGCTGCGTGCCGAGCTGGCCGAAGGCGCCCAGAAGTCGCTGCGGGACAAGGGGTACGACGTCACCTCGGTGGTCACCGATATCGCCGATCGCGATTCGGTGGTGGCCCTCGCGAGCAGGGTGGAGGCTCTCGGTGGCGCGGACGCGCTGGTCAACAACGCGGCGCTCGCTGACGGCGTGGGCGGTGATGCCTTCTGGGAACTCGATGAGGGGTTGTTCCAGAAGGTGATGACCGTCAACGCGTTCGGGACCTGGCTGGTCAGCAAGCACCTGTTCGCCCAGTTGGTCCGCGGTGGCAACGGCGCCATCGTGAACATCGCCTCCGACGCCGCCCTGTACGGCTCGCCGCGCCTGGTGCACTATGTCGGCTCCAAGGGCGCGGTCATGGCGATGACCCGCACGATGGCGCGAGACGGCGGCCCGCACGGGCTGCGGGTCAATGCCGTCGCACCCGGTTTGACCCGCGTGGAGGCGACGGCCACGGTGCCGGCGTCGCGATATCAGCTCTACGCCGACAACCAGGTTCTGGCTCGCGAGCAGACCCCCGGCGATGTCGCGGGCACGGTGCAGTTCCTGCTCTCGGACGCGGCGAGCTACCTGACCGGTCAGACCCTGGTGGTCGACGGCGGATTCGTCATGAACTGAGCGTTGTCCCCGGCTATCCGGAAAACCTTCCCCGCACAAGGAGACCGACCTTCGATGGATCTGCAACTCACCGACCGCACCGTGGTCGTCACCGGCGCTAGCTCCGGTGTGGGACTGGCGACGACACGGATGCTGCTCGCCGAGGGCGCCCGGATCGCCGCCTGCGCTCGCGACCTGGATCGACTACGCGCCGCGATCGACTCGATCGGCGGGGTCGATCCCGCCAGGATCTACCTCGCCGCCTGCGATGTCACCGACCGCGACGAGGTCGAATCCTTCGTCGGCGCCGTGACCGGGCATTTCGGTGGTATCGAAGGACTGGTGTGTAATGCCGGACGCTCGCTCATGGCGCCACTGTCGCAGACCACCGACGAGCAGATCCGCGCTGAATTCGACCTGAAGATCTTCGGCGCCTGGAATCTGGTGCGCGCGACCCGAGGGCCGCTCGCGGCCGCGGACCGCGGCTCCGTCGTCACCGTCAACGCGATCCTGGCGCGTCAGCCGGAGCCCCGCCTGGCCGTCACCTCGGCCGCGCGTGCGGCCCTGCTCAACCTCACCCATTCCATGGCCGAGGACCTCGCCGCGGACGGCACCCGGGTGAACTCGGTGCTGCTCGGGCTCGTCGACACCGGCCAGTGGCGCCGCCGCTTCGAGGACTCGGGGACCGCCCTCGACTACGACGCCTGGAGCGCGGAGATCGCCGCCGACCGCGGCATAGCGCTCGGCCGGTTCGGCACCGCCGAGGAGGTCGCGTTCCAGATCGTCACCCTGCTGTCGCCACTGAGCGGCTACACCACCGGCACCAGCATCGATGTCGGCGGCGGCGTCGGCCGCTACCTCTGACCGTCAACCCGGCCCGGCTTATCCGCCGTTCCCAGATCTCTTCGGAGGACACACCATGACGACCACCGACACCCCCGCCGCGAAGGGGCCCACCGGGGGCGATGTGCTCGTCGCTGTCATGCGCAGGCACGGCATCGACACCGCGTTCGGCGTGATCAGTATTCACAATCTGCCCCTGGTCGAAGCGGTGGCGCGGGAGCTGAAGTTCGTGGCGGTGCGCCACGAGGCGGCGGCGGTCAACGCCGCCGACGGTTACGCGCGCGCGACCGGAAAGATCGGTGTCGCGATCACCAGCACGGGGACCGGCGCGGGCAACGCCGCGGGCTCCATGCTCGAAGCGCTGACCGCGGGCAGCAGGGTGCTGCACGTGACCGGCCAGATCGAGAGCGAGTACCTCGGCTCCGGCGGGTCGACGCGGGGCGTCATCCACGAGGTGCCCAAACAACTGCAGATGCTCGATGCCGTCTCCCGCTATGCGGCGACCATCGAACGCGCGCAAGACGTCGAAGCGGATCTGGAAACCGCCATCGCCCATATCCTGGCCGTTCCGCAGGGCCCTGCCAGTGTCGAATGGCCATCGGACCTGCAGTATCTGGCGCGTCCGGCCGATCAGCGCAGGTACGAGCCGCCGGCCCTCCACGCGCCGGTACCGGACAGCGACGCGATCGCCGAGGCCGTCGCGTTGCTGTCGGCAGCCGAACGTCCCCTGCTCTGGGTGGGCGGGGGCGCGGCCGGCGCGAAGGACGAACTGGCCGCCCTGCTGCACACCCTCGGGGCGGGCCTGCTGACCAGCAATTCCGGGCGGGCGATCGTGCCCGAGGACGATGCGCTGGTGATCGGGAACTTCGCGACGGCGCCGGAGGTCGCGCCACTGCTCGCCGATGCCGATCTGTTGCTGTCGGTCGGTACCCACTTCCGCTCCAACGAGACCAAGAGCTACCACCTGCGGTTGCCTGTTACGCAGATCCAGATCGATGTGGATCCGGCGGCCATCGGCCGTATCTATCCGGCCAAGGTCGGCATCGTCGGCGATGCCGCGTCCACCCTCGCCGCGATCAACGACGGCTTGACGAGCACATCGGTGGACCCGGGCTGGTCCGATCGGGTCACCGCCACCAGAGTGGCCGTTCGTGCCGCGCTCACGGCCTATATCGGCGGCTACGCCGAGATCTGCGAAGGGATGCGGTCGGTGCTGCCGCGCGAATCCGTGGTGGCGCGCGATGTGACCATCCCGTCCAGCCAGTGGGGCAACCGATTGTTGCCCTTCTACGAACGCGAGACCAATATCTTCCCGCTCGGCGGTGGTATCGGTCAGGGGCTTGCGATGGGCATCGGCGCCGCGCTCGGCCGGCCCGAGGTGCCGACCGCCGTGATCGCCGGGGACGGCGGTCTCGCCGTGCACCTCGGCGAACTCGCCTCGCTCGCGGGCAGCGGCGCCTGGTGCGTCGTGGTGATCTTCAACGACGGCGGATACGGCGTACTGCGGAACATGCAGCAGGCCAACGGTTTCGACCGCTCCGGTGTCGACCTGTTCACGCCCCGGTTCGATCTGCTCGCGGCCTCACTCGATATTCCGTACACCCTTGTCCAGGGCCCCGGACGCTTCGAGCGGGTGTTCGCGGACGCGGTGGCGCGGCGCGGTCCGGCGATCGTCGAGGTCGATGTCGCGGCGGTCGAACCGACGCCCGGCCCGTTCACCCCACCTGTGCACATCCCGGTTCGAGAGGGCTGATCCGATGACCGCCGACGAATGGGACGACGACACTCCGGCGCACGCGCTGGTGTGCCTGCACGCCGGGCCGGAGCCGGCGCGCTGGTTCGCCGATCAGGTCGCCGCACTCGGCGCGATCGCTCACCGGTGCCGCGCGCTGGATCCGGCCGACCAGGAGTCCGTCGACGCCTGGGTGAACGAGGTCGCCGCCGCCGTGACAGCTCTCGGCCACGACCGCGTGCACGTCCTGGCCACGGGCGCCACGGCATACGGCGCCATCGCTTTCGCCGCCTGCCACCCCGCGCTCGTCACCAGCCTCGTACTCGGCGATCCCGAGGTCGAGCCGGACCTTCCCGGTTACGGCGAATTCCTGGCGCGCGTGATCGCCCCGAGCTTGGTGATCGCCTCGGTCCCCGACGAGCACACCGACATCGCCCGAGCACAGAGCATCGCCGGGGGGATCGACAACGGTGTGTTCGTCGTCATCGACGGCGCCACGATCCCCGCTCACCGCGAACGTGCCGACTCGTTCAACGAATGGGTCACCGCGTTCACCATCATCGCCGAAGGTCTCGATGCCATGGCATCGCAACGACAGGAGAAAGCCAATGCCTGAGAAAGCCGCGCACTACCTCGAACCCGAACAGACACACCCCGACCCGATCAGCCCCTACGAGACCAAGCTGTCCGGTTCGATCATGGAGATCTTCGGCAGGGGCGTCCACGACCTACCCGGACTGGTCGCGGGACTGAACGATCTGGGCTTGCACGCTCCCGACGGGCGGGACTGGAACGAAGACAATTTCCGCGCCGAGATGCGACGACTGGGAGACTGAGATGACCACCGTGACCACATCCGTCCCGACCGCGACCGGCGGTCCGAAGAAACGCGCGGTCGGCGTCCGCAGAGAGATGACCGCGGCCGATATCGCCGCTAACGGGCTGCGCGACCGGTGGTATCCGATTCTGCCCTCGCGCATGGTGAAGCCCGGCGAGTCCAAGAAGGTCACCCGGCTGTCCGTCGACTGGGTGCTGTTCCGGGACTCGCGGGGCACCGTCCATATGCTCGAGGACCGCTGCCCGCATCGCAGCGCTCCGCTGTCGGTCGGTCAGCATCTCGGTGACCGGCTCGCCTGCAAGTACCACGGTGTCCAGGTGGATGGCACGGGCACTGTCGTGTCCGTGCCCGGTATGCCCGGCTGTGCGCTCGAAGGCAAACAGGCGACGGTGTCGTTGCGGGTCGTCGAGGCCGCCGACACCATCTTCGCCTTCGTTCCGCTGACCAAGGATTCCGAACCGACGCCGTTCGTCTTGCCCGACCGGCTCACCGACGAGGCGGTCTCCTGGTTCCCGAACTTCGCGGAGTGGGCCGGACCATGGCGCTTCTATATGGACAATGTCCTCGATCCGATGCACGGTGCGTTCCTGCACCGCGATTCGCATTCGATGTTCGGCGGTGACACGTCGGCTCGCTTCCGGATCCGGGAGACCGACCGCGGCTTCTTCTTCGAGAAGACCGATCAGGTCGGCGTGAATTTCGACTGGGTCGAGTACGTGCGCGGATCCATGGACTACGTCGACCTGGAGATCCCCTACGGCCAGACCGCAGGCCCCGGCGGCGTTTTCGGCATCGTCGGCATGGCCACACCGATCGACGCGGGCAACTCCGCGATCTTCCACTGGCGCACCCGCCGAGTAGCCGGTTGGGAGCGTGAAGTGTGGCGCTTTCTGTACCGCACCCGGCTCGAGGCCCGGCACTGGGAGGTACTCGAACAGGACCGCGAGGTGCTCGAGTCGCTGGCCGCCGACGCCGATCACGAGGAACACCTGTATCAGCACGATCTGGGTGTCTCGCGGATCCGTCGCATCTACCGGGCGGACGCGAAGAAGCAGGCGGCGATCCTGGCGGGCGAACCGGTATGAGCGCGATCCGGGCGGACCCCGCCGACACCATGATGCTGACCGTGTTCCTGCGGCACGACCAGTCGCAGAACCTGGAACAGCTTCAGGGCAGGCTCGACGACGCCGGCTGGTGGCAGCACTTTCCGCCGGCCGGCTGCGAGGTGGTCTCCTGGGTCGTCGCGATGGGCGTGGGACAGATCGTGACGCTGCGGCTACCGGCGGCGTCGCTCGCCGCTGTCAACGTGGAGCTGGAACGGCGGGCGTGGGGTGTGTTCCACACCGACTTCTACCCGACCTACGATTTCGTGCCGGTACGCGAGCGGCTGACCCGCGAAGCCGGCGAGCGGCGCAGCGCATGACCAGGGTTGTGGCGCAGACGGTTCCGGAAGCGCCGGGGCCGGGCATGTTCAGCAACGCCAGGGTCCACGGCGATCAGTTCTTCCTGTCCGGGATGCACGCCGGCGGGCCCGGCGGACCCGTGGGCGGCGCCGACCCCTACGCGCAGGCCCAAGAGGTATTTCGGCGGATACAGGCGCTCGCCGAGGCCTGCGGGGCCACGGTGGACGACATCCTGGTATTGCGCATCTATCTGACCGATATCGCCGATCGCGCACTGGTCGGCAGGGCGCGCTCCGAGGTGTTCGCCGGCGACTTCCCGTGCTCGACCCTGGTCGAGGTATCGGCACTCGTCGAGCCCGGCCTGAAAGTGGAGATCGAGGCCCAGGGGGTCATCGGAGCACACAGGCGCACCTGATCCACCGCCGGTCCGGATCGGATCGGCGCTCTCGAAAGGTTGAGGAAACAGATCATGAGCAAGGCACTGAGTGTGGCTGTGTGTGGGGCGGGTATCGGCGGTCTCACCGCGGCCCTCGCGCTCCGAAAGATCGGTATCGACGCGCAGGTTTTCGAGCGGACCCGCCGATTCGCCCGGGTCGGCGCCGACATCAACCTCACCCCGAACGCCGTGCGGGCCCTCGATGGTCTCGGACTGGGTGCAGCGCTGCGGGATTCGGCTGCCCGGCCGCAGTTCAGGATCAGCCGGACCTGGGACACGGGCGCGGAGACCTCGCGCCTCGAGATGGGTTCGTCCGCGGAGACACGCTACGGGTCACCGCAGCTCACCATGCATCGCGGTGACCTCATGTCCGCTCTCGAGGCGGCGCTGCCGGGGGAAAACGTCTCGTTGGGTAGGCAGGTCGTCGACGTCGGCGAGGGGACGATCCATTTCGCCGACGGCGGAACGCATCGGGCCGACGTGATCATCGGTGCGGACGGTATCCATTCGGCCGTGCGCACCGCGTTGTTCGGCCAAGAGCACCCCACGTTCACCGGTGTCGTGGCTTTCCGCGCGGTGGTCCCGGCTTCAGCGGTCGCCGCGGTGCCGAATCTGGACTGTTTCACCAAATGGTGGGGGCCTGACGCCGCGACGCAGATCGTGACGTTCCCGCTGAGCCAGGGCAAGGACATCTTCATCTTCGCCACGTGCGCGCAGCACAAGTGGACCGAGGAGTCGTGGACGACCCCCGGCAGCGCCGACGAACTGCGCGAGTTGTACCGGGACTTCCATCCGGAGGCGCGCGCCTTGCTCGACGCGTGCGACGACGTGCTGAAATCTGCTCTGTACGTGCGTGATCCGCTGCCGTTGTGGACCGAGGGCACGGTCGCGCTTCTGGGCGACGCGTGCCATCCGATGATGCCGTTCATGGCGCAGGGGGCAGGTCAGGCGATCGAGGACGCGGTGGTGCTGGCGCGCTGCCTCGGGTCGGACAGCTACGCCGGCGCAGCCGATGCCCTGGCCGGATACGCGAACACCCGGATGGACCGGGCCGCACGGATCCAGCACGGCTCCCGGTCGAACGAATGGCTGAAAACTGCGGGCAACGGTGACTGGGTGTACGAGTACGACGCCTGGAACACGCCGCTGGCCGGGGCTTGACCGTGCGCAACGACATCGGCGGCCAGCTCGGGTAGCTCGGTCGTGCGGCGTTGCCGGGTGAGTTCGCAGCCCTCTCGGGAGTTCTGCACCGCAGGCAGACGCTCTGTAGCCATGTGGGAACGCGCGTCGGTGAAGCCGTGCAGGTGCGGTGCTGATCGTGGACGGGACTCTGGTCCCGACCCGAGATCACAAGGTCCCTGCCCAGAGACCGCCGGTACTCGACCAACCATCAGGTCGTCATCGACGCCGCGAGGTCGCCCTCGAATCAGGCGCCGGCGACCCGCAAGCGCAAGCGGGCCGCGGTGTCGGCGTTCTGCCGATGGGCTGTTCGGCACGAGCGCCTCGCGGCGGACCCGATGGATAAGCGGTGCGCACCGTGCTGCTCGACGACCGCGGCTACCTCGCCCTGCTCAAGCTCTACCTGCAGCGCACCGGCTACACCTCCGGACCGCTGTTCCGCGCATCGATCAATGGCCGCGGCGGGCCGACCTCGTACTCCGCGGCGCACCACCGGTGGCAGAAGTACTGCGGCGCAGCCGATGTCGATGTCGATATCCACCAGCTGCGCCACGCCCACGCCACCGAGCTGATCAACTCCGGCGTCTCCATCGAGGTGGTCCGCAGGCGACTCGGGCACGCCTCGGCCGATACCACCCAGGTTTACACCCAGCTCGCCGACAGAGTCGCCGACGACGAAATCCGCACTGCACGCCAGAGGAACTCACCCAACCGAGGCTGAACCATCACAGCAAGGACCCGTCACAACAGCGCCGCCACGTGATAGCGCTGCCGTCACGACCTGACGTAGACAGTCGCGTTGGCTCCACGCGTCCCTGTCGCATGCTTGAGCTTGGCTGTGATCTCGTATATGGCCAGTTTGGTGGGCGTCCAAGACCTGCTCGCTGTGCCGCTCGGTGTATCTATCGCTGGGTAGCACGTCATGATGCCGCCCGCTGCGGCACAGAACGTCACAGTTCCTGCCTTGGGCGGGTCCACGGTGAATGTCAACGTATATGTGTGGCCGAGGTAGTGACGGCCGTTGTCCGATGACACCGTCAGCGAGGCGCCTGCATTGGCGGTAGGAGCGGCGAGCACCATGGCCGCGACTGCGCCTGCAACACTGATGCCGAACCGGCGAGTACGGCTGCCCGAAAAAGCTGTGATCATTAGAAATTCCCCTCAGACCGAGAGTGCGCAGTGGCTGAGACCCAGTCCCCACCACTGTGTATGCTACCTATGGACCAAACAATTTGCGGGACAACGGCTTTGATGGGTGCGTAGCGGACAGCAACCATCCGCGTGTCTCACGGTCTCTGCGTGTGAGTGGCGGGATCGCCCGGCGTCTCGGTGTCGTCCAGTTCGAGGATCCGGTTTCGCTGATCTTCAAGGGTCCTGCGCACACTGAAGATGAGTTCGACGTAGCTCATCTGCATCGGGTGCACGCCGACCACCGCGGCGAGGTCGCGGACGTTGAGGTCGAGGATTTCGCGGCATGAGTCGTAGTCGGCCTGCAGCATCGCGAGCTGCACGGCGACCGGAATCTGTTCACCGACTTGCGAGCCATGGGGCGGAGGCACCTGCCCTTTCCACGGCGACCACTCTGAGTGGATGTCGTGCTCGGTCATCTCCGACAGTCGTTGCAGTAGCTCCCGGCAGGCGATTGGCGAGGCGAACACGGTGTCGAGACACCGGTGGTAATCGGGGGGTTGCATTTGGATGTGGTCGCTCATGGCTCACAGCTCCCGGGACTCCGCCCATAGCGAAGAGATCCAGCCTAGCCGGTGCCCTCGGGCACGGCGGATATTTGGAAAATGTCCTATTCGTGTCCTGTCGTGTCCTGGACGTGCAGACAGGATGCAGTTCATCCATCTGGCCGACAAGGAGGTGAACGACCACATACCCCATCAGTGTGGAACCGGGCCGTGGCCTGTCACTGGGTCTCTTTGTCGATCTGGTCGAGTGCCTCGCGAACCAGGGGCAGCAGGCTCGCGCGGATGAAGTACCGCTCGATCGCGGCCTCTTGGCGGTTGTCGAGGTGCTTCTTCTCGATGAGCCGTCCGGGCGGGCGCGGCCCGAGCGGCATCGACCGGGACGCGGAATATTGGGCCGCTTTGATGCCCGAAAGGCTCTTCGCGCCGGTGAGTTCCTTGATGCGCGCGGGTGTAGCGCTGCCTCCCTCAGCGACCAGGATGCGCAGCGTCTTCATGCCTATCCCGGGCAGTCCCTCGAGGAAGTTCTGGATCGTGGGACGGTCCCACTCGGCGGCAGGAACCGGGGGACGGGGGACCGGCTGCTCTTCCTGAAGACCTTCTGGAAGTCGTTCCGCCAGGGCGATCTGGGCAGCCAGCAGACCTAGCTGCAGCCGGAACTGCGGATCGTCGAGGTCGCGCTCGCCTGCGGTGACCAGATGACGAAGCTGCTCACGGGCGATGGCCAAGGCGTCGAGGCCCCACGCTGTCATGACGACAGGCTAGCGGCCCATGGTGATCGCGGAAGGCCGCGGTGCGCCCGACAAGCGGGACAGGGTCATTCCTGGTCAATAGGCGCTATTTCGCGTCAGTGAGGTCGACGACCGTGGCGCTGGCGGCGTTGGTCTGCACCGAGCTGATGCCCTTCTTCGCCGACTCCTTGGACTCGTAGGCCTGCGACTGGGCGATGATCTCGCCGTTGCCCGCCTTGAGCCGCCAACGGATCTTGCCCGCGGCGTCGGCGAAGAGTTCGAACTTTCCTGCCATGGTCGGCCTCACTTCGTTTGAAGGGAAAACGCGCCTACCAGCGCAGAATAGGCCCGCACAGGCTCGTTCGGTGGCGCCGCGCCGAGCATCAGCCGCCCGAGCGGAACAGCTCCGAGCCGAGCATAGGGTGATCTTGTGGGTCTCTCGGTGCCGGCACCGATGCTGGCCAAGGCCGGACGGCCACCACAGCCGCCAGGCGGTTGGTGCGCGGAAATGAAATGGGACGGCGTCCGCGCGATCGCGCACTGCACCCCGGCCGGGATCAGCTTGTGGAGCCGCAACTTACGCGAGATCACCGGCTCCTACCCCGAGATCGTCACCGCGCTGACCGAGACCACCGACGGGCGCACCATGATGCTCGACGGCGAACTCATCGCCCCCGACGACCGCGGCGCACCCTCGTTCTCTCGGTTGCAGCGGCGCATGCACGTCCAGCGCCCCATGCCCTCGCTGATCGAGCAGGTGCGGGTCGACCTCATGGTGTTCGATTTGCTCGGCGTCGACGACCAGGTGCTGTTCGACGACCCTTACCGCACGCGCCGCGCCGAACTGGCCGACCTGAGGCTCGATGACGGTGAGCGCGTGCGGGTTCCACCGATATGGTCATTGGCCGACACGGGTGCCGTGGAACTGCTGCGCGTGGCCGCGGACTCCGGGCTGGAGGGGATCGTCTGCAAGCACGGTGACTCTTAACCCGAATGCACCGATCAGCTGATGAGGTCGGTG
>JACIXH010000050.1 GCA_014360565.1 Nocardia sp. | reverse complement strand
CCCACCCGTCACGCCGCGCACACGGCGCGCATCGCACCCGGCGGGCGAGAGAGCCGAACAGTAAAACTGGGGTATTTCAAATTGGTGCTTCTTGGGTTAGTGTCGACGCACACTTTCATAGGAGATAGCCATGAATCTTCCCATCGCCAAAAGTCTTGCTGCCCTTGCTCTTTCGGCCGCCTTTGCCGGCGCATCCCTAGGTGCGGCGCACGCCGCTCCCGCTCCCGCGATCGTCGCGGAATCTGGGTCCGGGTCGGGTTCCGGTGACTCCGGATCGTCGCTGGCGCCCCTGCTCACCTTCCCGCTGGGTGCGCTCTACATCGTGCTGTGCAAAGGCGAACCGACCGGTCCGGTCTGCGCCCTGATTTTCGAAATCGGCAGCGGCAGCGCCGACGCGGCCTGAACCCCTTTAGATACGAAGGCATTTACATGAGTCGAACTCTCACCAAATCACTGGCCGTAGTGGTGCTGTGCGCCGGTATCGGTGGTCTGATCGCCGCCCCTGCGCAGGGGTCTCCGGTCATGTCACAACCTGTCGCGGACGCCGAGTCGGGGTCGGCGACGGAATCCGCCCAGATGCTGTTGGCCTGGCCGCTCGGCTTCGTCCTGTTCGGAGCCTGCTACGCCGACGGCGCCGGCCCCACCCACAATTGGTTGTGCCAGGCGCTCATCGACCTGACCGCAGGCAGTACCGATGCCATCGAATAGATCGTGGGTTCTTCCCGTCTGAGCTCGACCCGTGCTCTGGGCGGCAATCCTCGACAGTGGTAGACCCCTCCGATCTGGATCGGAGGGGCTACTCATCTCCGTTGCCCTGATCGCTGCCGGCAACGCTTCCTCGCCGAGGGCAGGCTCAACGCGCCCATCCTCGAGATAACGCAGGCCGCAGACGTGGGTATGGGCTCGTTCTACAATCACCTCGACAGCAAGGAAGCGCTGTTCCTCGCGGCCGTCGAGAGCGCGCTGGAGTCGCTGGGCGACTACCTCGACTCGCTCACGATCGCCTTCGCTGATCCTGCGGAAACCTTCGCCACATCCTTCCGAATCGTCGGCAGGCTGTTTCGGCTACAGCCCGATCTGAGCCGTGTCCTGATCAACTTCGGCGGGTGCAGTAGGCCCGTGCCATTGGGCGCCGAGACTGCGGCAGGCACCGTGAACGACAGCCGCCTTTCGCATCGGCGTGCGACGCCCATCTCGGCGGCGACGTGGGCGATCTGATGGTGTCCTGAATCCGGGATAGACCGGGGAATCCCCTGATGTGTGTGGGTCGTATCTACGCCTAGCGTTGTCGGGGTGAAGGCAATCGTGCAGCAGGTTTACGGGTCATCGGCGATGTTGGCGGTGGCCGATGTCGGGCGCCCGGAAGCGGGGGCGGGGGAGGTGCTGGTTCGGGTTCGGGCGGCGTCGCTGAACGCGCGGGATTGGCATGTGATGCGGGGAGATCCGAAGATCGCGCGGTGGATGGATCGGTCCGTGTTCCGTGGCAAGGGGCCGGCGAATCTGGTGCAGGGCGGGGACTTCGCGGGGACGATCGAGGCGGTGGGCGACGGCGTCAACGATGTCGCGGTGGGCGAGGAGGTGTTCGGGGAGGCGGTCAGCGGCGCGTTCGCGGAGTATCTCGCGGTACCGCGCGTTCTCCTCGACCGAAAGCCGAAGAATCTGAGCTTCGAGGAAGCGGCGGCCGTGCCGCTGGCCGCCAATACCGCCCTGACCTGCCTGCGTCACGTCAACGCCGGGGAGCGGGTGTTGATCATCGGCGCCTCCGGTGGGGTCGGCACATTCGCGGTCCAGATCGCCCGGGCCAGGGGCGCCGAGGTCACCGCGGTGTGCAGTACTCGCAATGTCGAGGCGGCACGGGCTCTCGGCGCCGGGCACGTGTTCGACTACACCCGAGAGACCGTGACCGGCCGCTACGACACCGTTGTCGACCTGGCGGGCACGCGGGGACTGCGCGAGCTCCTTCGCCTGGTCGAACGCACCGGCACCCTGGTCCTGTCCGGTGGCGGCAACTTCGACGGTGGCAGCTTGTTCGGGCCGATCGGTTTGCTCGCGCTCGGCCAGCTGGGGCGGCCGTTCGTGAAACCATCGATCCGTGTTCCGCTGGCCGAGCAGAGTTCAGCGTCGCTGATAGAGCTCCGCGAGCTGATCGAGTCAGGCGATGTCCGCCCGGCCATCGACCGGGCCTATCCACTGGCCGAGACCCCCGCGGCCATCGACTACATGGAGTCCGAACACGCCAGGGCGAAAATCGTGATCACCGTCGCTGCATAGACGGACATGGCTGCCGGGCGAACCGTCCCGTGGGTCCGCGGCCGACGACGCCCGGGCCCTGCTCGAATCCGCCACCGCAGTGTATTCGTTGGCACGAATTGGTTCCTGCGGTGCCTGGTTCGCAGTGAACCGGCAGATGAACCCACGGCGCAACCAATGCGTTCACCTCGAACTACACGGCCACCGTGGATCTGGGAGCGGCCCCCAGATGCCCCCTCTTGACACTTTGTGACCGATCGGTTGCAATGTTACCTGTGAGCTATGACACGATCATCAGAGGCGGCCGCTGGTTCGACGGCGCCGGTTCCCCATCCGCCATTCGCCACCTCGGCCTGCGGGGAGATCGTGTCGTCACGGTCTCGGCGGACCCGCTGGACGAAACGGGTTGCCCGAACGTCGTCGCCGCCGAAGGTAAATGGGTGCTGCCCGGCATGCTGGACATCCACACGCACTACGACGTCGAGGTGCTGAAAGAGCCGGCCCTGGCCGAATCCGTGCGGCACGGCATGACCACCATCGTGCTCGGTTCCTGCTCACTGTCGACGGTGCACGTCGAGCCCACCGACGCCGGTGATCTGTTCGGCCGCGTCGAGGCGATTCCGCGCCCGCACGTCATCGGCACCGTCGAGGAGGTCAAGTCCTGGAGCTCGGCGCGCGAATACGCCGAAGCTCTGGAGCGCCTGCCGCTGGGGCCGAATCTGGCTGCCATGATCGGGCATTCGGATATCCGGGCCGCCGCCATGGGCCTGGACCGCGCGACCCGCAAGGACGTGCGGCCGACGCGCGCCGAACAGGCGCGGATGGAGGCCTGGTTGACCGAGGCGCTGGACGCCGGGTTCGTCGGCATGTCGGCGCAGCAGCTGCTGTTCGACAAGCTCGACGGCGAGGTCGCGCGCTCGCGGACGCTGCCCTCGACCTATGCCGGTTGGCGGGAACGGCGGCGGCTCAACGCGATTCTGCGTCGGCGCGGCCGGCTGCTGCAGGGCGGGCCCGACATCAAGAATCCGCCGCGGCTGGCCGCGATGATCTTCGCCAGCGCTGGCCTGTTCCGCAAACGCCTCAAGACCACGCTGATCTCGGCCGCCGACCTCAAGGCCAGCCCGCTCATCGTCTACCTGATGAGCGGCCTGGCCCGTGCGGCTAACGCGCTCAACGGCGATTTCCGCTGGCAGCATCTGCCGGTGCCGTTCGAGGTCTACGCCGACGGCATCGACCTGGTCATCTTCGAGGAGTTCGGGTCCGGGGCGGCCGCATTGCACCTGGCCGACCAGGTCGAGCGCAACGCGCTGATGCGCGACGAAGCCTATCGCCGCCGCTTCCGCAAGGACTACGACGCCAAGTTCGGCATCCGAGTCTGGCATCGGGATTTCTTCGACGCCGAGATCGTGGCCTGCCCGGACGAGAGTGTCGTCGGCAAGACCTTCGGCCAAGTCGGCGTGGACCGGGGCGGTGTGCATCCGGTCGACGCCTTCCTCGACCTGGTGGTCGAGCACGGCACCAAGATGCGCTGGCGCACCACCATCTCCAACCACCGGCCCGAGATCCTGAACCGGCTCAGCGTCGATCCCGGTGTGCAGCTGGGCTTCTCGGACGCTGGCGCGCACCTGCGGAACATGGCCTTCTACAACTTCGGGCTGCGTTTCCTGCGCCGCGTCCACCGCGCCGAGCAGGCCGGGAGGCCGTTCATGACCCTGGAACAGGCGGTACATCGGCTCACCGGCGAACTCGCGGATTGGTACGGCGTGGCAGCCGGGCATCTACGCCCGGGCGACCGCGCCGACCTGGTCGTGGTCGATCCGGCGGGCCTGGACGACTCGCTCGACGCCTACGCCGAATCCCCCGTCGCGATGTACGGCAACCTGTCTCGTATGGTCAACCGGAACGACAGAGCCGTTTCGGCCGTGTTCGTCGGTGGTCAGTATGTGTTCGGCGAAGGGCAACCCGCCGAGGTGCTCGGCGTCCGGCGTACCGGTCGTTTCCTGCGAGCCGGAGGGTAAGTGACCAACGCGCGACGAACACAGGCCGAGCGCAGCGCCGCCACCATCGCCAAACTGGTCGAGGCCACCATCGAGGCGATCGAGCAGGTCGGCTATCACAGCACCTCGCTCGGTGAGATCAGCAGTCGCGCGGGAGTTTCCAAGGCGGCCATCTTCCGGCACTTCGACTCGCGCATGGACCTGGTGGTGGCGGCGGCGGGCGAGGTCAGCCGCCGGCACCTGGCCGTCGTCGCCGAGCTGCGCGTCCCAGGGAGCGTCGCGCACCCGGTCGATCTTGCGGCGCTGATGCACCTGATGCGTATGCAGGTTCGCAGCGACATCAACACTGTCTGGCTGGAACTGCTGGTCGCCGCCCGCACCGAGCCCGAGCTCCGGCTCCGGATCGCGCCGGTGCTGCGCGAGCTCTACGATGAATTGGAGGAGCTCGCGGTCAGCGTGCTGACCCCCGACGTCTCACCCGAGGCCGCCCGGCTCCTCGCCACCTCGCTGATCCACATGTTCGACGGCGAGGCGATCCTGCGCACCACCTATCCGCGCCCGGAACTCGAGGACGCGCGCATCGACCACGTCGCCGCCGCGTTCCGGGCGCTGACGGGTCCTCCAGCCCCCCGGCCGATGATCGATCAGCTGCCAGGGGATTGAGGAACCTCCGCGCGGAATGTTCCGCTACGGCCTCCAGCACTCTCCAGCAGTCGACAGCCGAGCCCTACGAACGGGGGCGACGCCCACCGTGACAACGCTGTCCGAGGATGAGCTCAGCTCCAGCGCGCAACGCGATGCGCGCAGTAGTGGCCCAGAATCTGTTGCGGCGGAACATGAGCCGAGTTCCGGACGAGCCGGATGCGTTCGGCATCGACCTGATCGAATAGACGGCCAAACCTCGTTGTGGCGGGAATATCGCTGCGGCACCACGCTATTCGAATCAGCGACGGCCACCACCCGACCGAGGCGGTGGCCCCGATCGGGTGGTGGCAAGAGAACCGATCGCGCGTGCGTCAGCAGTCTCGGTCCGCGGCCAGCGCAGCGAGCAGGTCCAGATCTGCCATGGCTCCGGCGTCGGACCCGACCTGCGCGATCGTCGCCATCGCTTCCTCGTACAGCTGACGCGCCTGCAGGCGGCTCCATTCCCGCCCGCCTGCGGCTTCGATCAACTCGGCGGCACAGACCAATTCGCCGTCGTCGAGCGGCGTTTCGCGGAGGTAGAGGTCGGCGAGCGCACCTGCTTCGGGAGTGTTCGAGCGCAGTGCGAACACTACCGGCAGCGACTTCTTGCGGCTGCGGAGGTCGGAGAACACCGATTTGCCGGTGACGTGCGGGTCGCCCCAGATGCCGAGCAGGTCGTCGGTGTGTTGGAAGGCACGGCCGAGCCGCCTGCCGAACTCCTGCAAGTGCAGCAGCTCGCCGGAGTCCGCGTTTGCGAACAGGCCACCGAGCGCGGCCGAACAGCCGAACAGCGCTCCGGTCTTCTGGTCGACCATGGTCAGGCATTCGTCGACCTCGACATCGGTGCGCTGCTCGAATCCCAGGTCGGCGCACTGGCCCTCGACGAGGTGCAGCACCGAGCGGCTCATCAGATTCGTTGCTTCGACGATCGGTGTGTGCGGCTGCGCGGCGAGCAGGGAATAGGCCTGGGCGACCAGCGCGTCGCCGGCGAGGATGGCAGGACCGATCCCGAAAGCCGTCCACGCGGTCGGGCGGTGCCGCCGGGTGGTGTCTCGGTCCATCACATCGTCGTGGAGCAGCGAAAAGTTGTGCACCAGTTCGACCGCGACGGCCGCGCGCACGGCAGCTGCCACGTCACCGCCGGTCAACCGGGCGGCCGACAGAACAAGCGCCGGGCGAATCGCCTTGCCGCCGTCGTGCTTTTCCGGCCGCCCTGTCGGGTCCCACCAGCCGAAGTGGTACCCGACGATAGTGCGAACCGTGGCAGGCATCATCTGCACAGTCGCGTGCAGGGTGGGGGAGCAGGCCTCGCGACATTGATCGAGTACGTCGGCGGCCGTGCGTGGGCCCGGCGACACCGCGGGCGCAGGCACAGGTGCCTGGCCCGGGATCGGCGTGGTCGCGGCCTGCGGAGTGCTCATCGATTCACCTGCACTTCGGTCAATGCGCCGAGGGCGTCCGGAACGAGAACGGCCGCAGCATGATTGGCGCTGATGAGGTAGGAGGCGATCGCCCGGTCATCGATGCCGGTGAAGCGGACGTTGATGCCTGCCTCGACTTCGTCGGGCAGGCCGGTCTGGCGCAGGCCGATCACCCCGTCGTCGGATTCACCGATCCGCATCGCCAATATCGTGCTGGTCCCGCTCGGCGAGATCGGGATCTTGTCCGAGGGCAGTAGCGGCACATTGCGCCACGCGTGCACCCGCTTTCCCTCGATCTCGGTGGGATCCGGGTAGATGCCCCGGGCCGTGCACTCGTGGCCGAACTGGGCGATCACACGGGGGTGGGCTAGGAAGAACGCGGTCTTACGACGGCGAGCCAGCAGGCGGTCGAGGTCATCGGGTGTCGGGCGGCCCGAGGCAGAACACAACCGCTGACTCGGGTCGACGTTGTGCAGCAGGCCGTAGTCGTGGTGAGTCAGCAGGTCGCGTTCCTGGCGTTCCCGCAACGCTGCTATCGACAGGCGCAGCTGCTGGTCGAGCTGGTTCATCGGCTTGTTGTAGAGGTCGGTGACCCGGGTGTGTACGCGCAGCAGCAGTTGCGCGATGCTGAGCTCGAGTTCGCGTGGTCGCTGGTCGTAGTCGACGTAGGTCCCGGGCAGGGTCGGCTCGCCCTGCTGGCCCGACAGCAGTCCGATCGCCGCCTGACCGTATTTGTCGGCACCGGTCCGTTCGGCGGCAACCACGGTTGCGAGCTCGGCGACGTGGGCGGCGAGACGGGGTTCACGAGCACACAATGCGTCGAACACCGCGCGTGGCAACGCCAATACCGTGCACGCGGTGTTCGCGGTAGCCGTGTATTCCCAAATGGCTTGTCCACCGAGAAGAGTGGCGGCACCGAGGTGGCTGCCGTCGTCGAGCACGTCGAGCTGTACCTGTTGGCCGTATTCGCCGGGGCCGGTCAGCACGACCCGGCCGTGGGCGAGCACATAGGCCGCATCGATTTCGTTGCCGAACTCGCAGATCGTTTCTCCCGCCGCGAACTCCTGCTGACTGAACAGGCGGGCGAGCTCTACCAAGGTGTCGTCGTCGTCGAAATCGCGCAGCGCTCGCAATTCGCGCAGTTCGGCCGGGATCACCTGATAGCGGCCGTTGGCCAGCGTGCAGGTGAGGTATCCGTCCCCGACGGTGTAGGTCAGGCGCCGGTTGACCCGGTAGGTTCCGCCGTCGACCTCGACCCAGGGCAGCATGCGCAGCAGCCAGCGGGGTGTGATTCCTTGCATCTGCGGAACAGATTTGGTGGTGGTCGCCAGTGTGCGGGCGGCGGCGACACCGAAGGCGGTCGGTGGATTCTGGGCGAGGCTGGTCACGAGGAAGTCCTTCCCGGCGAGATGGCATGGGTGGCGACGCGCGGACGAACGCGGGCGGCGGCGGTGCCGATACCCGAGGGTACCCACGGGTGGACCGGGCGGGCGGCAGTGTGCGGTTGCCTGCCGACGGGGTGGTGCAGGTTCTCCGGGCGGTAGCGGCTGGTGCCGCGATGCCAGTGCAGGATGCCCGCGATCCAATCACGCAGTTCGTCGATGTAGCTGGTCAGCGCCGCACGAGCGGTGGCGTCGAGCCGGTGGTGTTCGAACAGCACCGGCAATTCGTCATCGACGAGTCGCTGGAACTGTCGCATTCTGGCCCGCATCAGGTCGTCGACGACCCCGGCGGCGATGTCGCGGTCGCAATCGAAGAACGACTCGACCACCAGGATCGCGTTGTGCAACTCGGCTTCGTATTCGATTTCCTTCTGATAGGAGAAGAAGTCGTTGATCAAACAGCCGTAGTCCTGCGCGGCGTGTTCGATGCCGCGCAGGGTGGTGGACTCGAACACCGCATCGGGTATCAGGCCGCCGCGGGCGATCTTCGACAGCGCGATCGTCAGATCCGAGCCGAATGTGCGACGGCGCATCTCCAGGTAGTCGACCGGGTCGGGGACCCGATGCTGGATGTGATTGGCCAGCTCCCACAACCAGCTTTCGGTCATGGATTCCACCGCTTGCCGGAACGTGAGCCGAGCAGCCGGCGACATCGGCCCCGCGGTGCGCGACCACAGGTCCACCAACGAGCGTTCGAGTGGATTGACCGGTGTCCCTACAGGTTTCACATCCAACGGCATGAACGTCGACAGCCTGGCGTTGCAGGCTTTCGCCCCGGCCATCGCGGCGGCGCCCTGGGTAGGCGGGAAGACGGTGGGAAAGTAGTCGTCGCCCCAGGTCCCCCAGGTGAGCCATTCGGCCGACAGCGTCAGCGCCGCGATATCGGCGTCGGGATCCAAACCGGCTGAGCACAGCGCGAAATCGAATCCGGCCGTGTCCTCGCGAGCCCATAACTGCCGCCCACCGAGCTCGGGCAGCGGGTCGTGGAATCCGACCTGTTGCGCCCACTCGATACTGCTCGCGCGCGCCACGGGCAGGTGCGGTGACAGACTCAGTTCGAACGGCACGTCGAAATCCGGCAACGGCAATTGCCCGGTGCGGCGCAGCGGAATCTGGCGGTGACTACGCACTCCGCCCGGCCCGGCGAGACCCTTCCAGAACCCGGGCCTGGCCAGTTCGGTGCCGAGCCCCGCGGGACCGAACCGCATCGGTCCCGTTGCCGCGGAGCCGTTCATGTACCGATTGGACCGCAGGTGCCATTCGTGGCCACCCGACTGCCAGTCCTGCAGACCTTGCGCATACGACATCGTCGCCGCGCTCTGCACCACGTCGAGCCCGTACTCGTCGAACAGCAGGGGCAGCTCGGTGAGCACGGTGTTCTCGAACTGGTGGATTCGCGAGGTGAGCTGGTCGTTGACGATATCGGCGGCTTGCTGCGGCGAACAGTCGAAGAACCGCTCCACCACCAGGACTCCGTTGTTCACCTCGCCTTCTTCCTCGGTCTCGCGCTGATACGAGAAGATGTCGTTGCGCAGGTGCACCGCGTCGGAGAAGGTGTCCTTGAGCACGCGCATCGGCCGGGTGCCGACGATGGCTTCGGGAATCTCGGTGCCGCGGGCGTACTCCACCAGATCGGCCGACCACGGTGCGCCGCCGACCCTGCGCCGCATCTCGATGTAGTCGATGGGGTTGGGAATCCGGGCGGTATTGATGTTGCCGATCTCCCAGACACAGTCGAGCAGCAGGTTCCGGGTGCTTTCGTGGAACCGTTCGCGCCAGCACTGCGACATCGACGGCACCGTCCGCGTCCACAGGTCGGCGAGACCGCGTTCATCGGGGTTGGTCGGTTCGGGCATCGCGGCACCGTCGGGCGGCATGAACGTGGCCAGGCGGTCGAGATATCGCCGTGCGCCGTCCATGTCGCCGGTGCGTTTGAATGCGTCGAGGAAGTGGTCGTCGAAGTAGAAGACCCAGGTGTACCAGTCGGTGACGGTGTCGAGCACCGGTGCGCTTGCCTCCGGATGGGTGTAGGCGCACAGACCGGCATAGTCCATACCGTCGAAACTCGCCTCTTCCCACACCACGTCGCCGCCGACGGTGTCGCCCAGCATTCCCATCTGGTAGGCCCACTGTTTGGTATGTGCCCGTGCTTGTTCCACGTGCGCGTTCAACCGCGCGGGATGAGCGACGTAGAACTCGGGCAGCTCGAAGGGCTGCACGATGTCAGACCTCGGCGCCGAGCTGCACGTTCTCGAGGATCGCGAGGGCATCGGGCACCAGCACGGCGCCCGAGTAGTAGGTGCTGACCAGGTAGGAAATGATCGCCTTGTCGTCGATGCCCATGAAGCGCACGTTCAGTCCGGGCTCGTACTCGTCGGGAATCCCGGTCTGGCGCAGGCCGATCACGCCCTGGGCCGCTTCACCGGTGCGCATCAGCATGATCGAGGTGGTGCGGCTGGCCGAGGTGCCGATCTTGTTGCACGGCAGGATCGGTATGCCGCGCCACGACGGCACCCGATGCCCGTTCAGCTCGGTGCTCGTGGGGTAGATACCGCGGCGGCTGCACTCGGCACCGAAGGCGGCGATGGCTTTCGGATTGGCCAGGAAGAACGCCGGCTCCTTCCAGACCAGGGCCAGCAATTCGTCCATGTCGTCCGGAGTCGGCGGACCGGTTCGGGTGCTGATCCGCTGACGTGGTGCCGCGTTGTGCAGCAGACCGAAGTCGCGGTTGTTGACCATTTCGTCTTCCTGGCGCTCGCGCAGGGCCTCGATGGTCAACCGCAGCTGCTGTTCGATCTGGTCCATCGGCTTGTTGTAGAGGTCGGCGACCCGGCTGTGGACCCGCAGCACGGTCTGCGCGATGCTCAGTTCGTATTCCCGCGGGGACAGGTCGTAGTCGACGAAGGTGCCCTGCAACTGCGGCTCGCCCTCGTGGCCGGAGGCGAGCTCGATCGAACTCTCGCCGTAGGGGTTTGCCCGCTCATCGGCGACGGCATCGTCGAGCTGGGCCACCCGCACGTGCTCGCGCAATCCTTCGATCCGTGCGCTGACCTCGGCCAACGCGCGGGAGGTGAGGACCAGGCAGGTGCACGCGGTGACGGCTTTGACGGTGAAGTCCCACGGCTGCGCATCGGCGCCGAGGATCCGTTCCCCGATGAACCGGCCGTCGGTCATGATCTCGAGAACGGTCGACTCGTCGTAGGCGCCGGTGCCGAGCTTGTCGGCCTTGCCGTGGGCGAGCACCACCAGTTCTTCGGCAGGCTGACCGGCTTCGGCGATGATGTCGCCGGGGGCGTACTGCCGTTCGACGAAGGAGTCCGCGACCGCCTGCAGCGCAGCATCATCGGAGTACTGGCGCAGATAGCGCAGTTCACGCAGGTCGGGTGCGAGTATCCGTGCCTGGCCTGCGGTGTCGTAGCAGGTGATCAAGCCGTCGCCGACCGTATAGGTGAGGCGACGGTTGACGCGGTACACGCCACCGTCGGCCTGCACCCAGGGCAGCAGTTTCAGCAGCCACCGAGAGGTGATGCCTTGCATCTGCGGCACGGATTTGGTGGTGGTTGCCAGGTTTCGCGCGGCCACAGTGCTGAGGCTCAGCTGGGCGGCGGCAAGGGTTCCAGAGAATGGTTCAGCCAGTTCAGTCATGAGTTCTTCCTGCTTCGAGAGACATGGGAGAAACGAGATGACACACCACGGGAAACGAACGAATCGGTTATCCACCGGCTATTGATTGCGGCAACGCAAACTGTAGCGGAAAGCGTGTGATCTTCGAGAGCGATTGAGCTGAATTCGGTTGTGCGGTAGTCGAATTAGCAGCGCTGGACTGATTTCGGCCCGCATTCATCCAGGTCGGATCAACCCTCGTGGCATTGCCGCGAGGGTGCGAGGTAGTTGCTGTCGCGGCTCACGAACGTCGCATCGCCGCCCTGGCCGCCCCCGCACTTCCTATGATCAGCACCAGCGCGGTCAGCGCCCAGCGCCGCTGTTCGACGGCCACCGGCTGGGCAATCACCGCCTCTGGTTCCTGATCGGGGGGCGAAAGAAACCTCATCGGGGTGGCGACCGGGACGGGTGGGCTCGGCGCTTGTCGCGCGGGTGACGGAAGCGGCGGCGCGGGACCGACCGACACGTTGGGCGGTAGTGCCGGAGGTGGTTCTCGGGCTGATGACGGTTCAGGTGCAGGTGGCGCCATCGGCTGCGGTGCCGAGGGCGATGGCATCGGTACGGGCATCGGCGAGGGAGCAGGCAACGGAAAGGGCGGGGGCGCCGGAACCGGCAGCGGGAGCGGCGGCCGGGGCGCCGGAATGCGCACGTCCGGTCCATCGAACGGGCGGGCTGGAGCCGGCAACTCCAGACCTCCGCGGGGCGGTACCCGCTCCGGAGCAACCGGTACCTCGTACGAGCGTTCAGGAACGGGTATTTCCAGCCCGCCGAACGGGGGAACAATCGGCGTCTCGAATGTCCTCCTCGGCGTGCTCGTCTCCGGTCGATCGGGACGTTCACCCTGACCAGGGGGCAGCGGCTCCGCGAACGGGCGCCGGATGTCAGGGACCTCCGGCTCCTCGAATCGAGGCACCGATCGAGGAACCCCGTCCGGGGTCGGCTGCCCGGTTGTGGCGCCGGGCGTATCCACGGGTTTCGCCGGGTTGGTGGTGGGCGTCCCAGCACGCGGCGTGCCTCCGGGTAGGACGACACTCGGCGGCTCGACCGACGGGGACATCGGAGTCGCACCGACCGAAGCCGGCGCGAACAGTCCCATCCCCGACAGCAGGGCAGCCCAGATCCCCCTTCGCACAGTCATTTTCACCCCAGTTGCGCCAGTACGGCGTCGAAGGCCGTCGGTGCGACCGCGGCGGCCCGGCCGTAGGGATTCTGTAGCTCGAAGATGGTGAAGATCATGAACGTCACCACGGCCGCGAAACTGGCCACCACGACGACATGAATGCGTGCGCTGGTGCCGGAGAACAGCAGTGACAAACCCACCGACAGAATCGCGCCGAGCGCCAGCGCCAGCCACATCATCGGCGACAACGCGCTCCCAGCGGCCTCGATCCTGGCCTGTCTGGCCTCGTAGACCTCCCACAGCCGGTCGGCCGCCGCGATCTGGCGCGACCGTTGCCATTCGTCGGCGGCGGGGGTGGCGGCAATGGCGGTGCGCACCGTCGACAGCTGATTCCACGCCTTGTCGTCGACATTTTCACCCGATGTCATCGCGGGCCACTCGACCTCGATCACCTGCCCGGTGTAGGAATGGACGGCCCTGGTGACGGTGCTGCGGGCAGGTTCGGACAACGCGTCGCCTGCCCATTGCAGGGCGAGCAATCGGTCCGCTTCGTCGGAGGCGGCCTTGGCCGCGCTCGCGTTGGTATCGAGCACGCCGATGAGCAGGAACGACGCCAGCACCACCTGCAGACCGCCGACGAGGGTGAAGACCTGCCCCACCGACTCGTTGGTGGTCTCGCCGTCGCGGCCCTTGCCGCGCCTGCGCAGCAAGTAGGCGGCGCTCCCGGCCAGTCCGGCGGCCACGATTACCCACAGCAGTGCTTCCCAGAGCATGTCTCGGTAGTCCTTCGTCGTCGAGTGGGCGATGATGCGCGCCGGAATCACTGAAGATTGCGTGGACCACCTCCGAGGAAGGGAGGACACGATGAAGAATCCTGCGACCGACAACCACGGAATAGCAAGGGAGCCAACGCAGTCGAGATTAGGCCGCGGGCAGGAGTGTCGCAATGACCGAGCAAACCGTCGACGAGCTCGCGCGCTGACCGCAGGACGGCCGAAATCGGCAGGCGGGACCCTCCTTCGTGGCTCTCGACCGCGCGGCTCTCGCAGACTGTCCTGGCACGACATCCCGGCGAACCTGGCACGGAATGCGAGTGTCGTCCACGCGTCGGCGCCGAGATCGGCCCGACCGCATCGGGCCGTCGAATTACGCTGTTATCCTTGGACTTTCGAGAGCTAATCCAGAATGTCGACAGGTGCAGGCAACCGGTGACGGATCCGCGTCCTACCCGTTTCCGGCGACCGCGCACCCCTGCGCGGAGGTGGGGTATGCACAGCGATGCGGATGCGCACGGGATCGAGGCGGGACGGCAGACCGAGCCCGGCGGACGGCGCCCGGATCGGACGGCGGTCGATACGAGGACCTCGACACGAAAGAAGTCCGTTTTGTTCGGATTGGGGCAATCGGCGAGCGAATTGATTCGAACAGAAACAATCTGTCCGCTGGAACGCCCTGGTCCCGCCGATGACCAGGGCGTGACCCTGCGTGGATCGCGCGATCTACGCAGGGTTGGGTTCGGCTGCGAGCTGCGTGCGCGGGAGGATTTCGCCGCCACCCTGTGGACCGCGAGCACCGGGTCGGTGTTGGTCGCCCGGCTGCGGTCCTCCGACATCACCGCCGAGCGCGGCATCGGTGTCGACGACGACCACTACAGCCAGTACCTGCAACTGGGTGTGGTGCTGGCCGGACGAGCCACGCTCGAGCAACGGGGCCATCGATCGACCGCGGTCGCCGGGGAGGCTTTCGCGCTGTGCCTCGACAGCCCCTTCCGCTCGACTCTCGCCCGATGCGAAACCCCGGCTACCGACGTGCTGTACCTCTACCTACCGGTGGATTCGCTGACAGCCTGGGGTCTCAGCGCCGCCGCCGCGGGTGGCTGGTCCTGGCCGCTGTCGCGGGCGGCAGTGTCCGCCCTGGCGGTTGCTCGCGATATAGCGTGTGGTGCAACGATTCCCGGTAGCTTGCGGATAGTTGCGCGCATCGACGAGATTCTGTTCCGGGCCGCGGTGGTCGCTCTGCTGGAACGCGATCTCACGGATGCGACAAAGGAACTCACCACCGAGGATGTGCTGCGCCGCCGCGCGGCCGACTTCATCGACCGCAATTTCGCCGACCCGACCGTGAACCCGGACGCGGTCGCGGTTCGGTTGCACGTGAGCAGGCGAACCCTGTTCCGGGCGTTCGAACTCCAGGGTATGTCCGTCGGGCGGCTCATCCGCACCCGCCGACTGGCTGCCGCGGCGAGCGCGCTCGGTGACGACACTCGCGGGCTCCGAGACATCGCCGACAGCTGCGGCTTCCGCACGGTAGACCAGCTCTCACGAGCCTTCCGCGCCAAGTACGGAGTAACGCCCGCCGCTTACCGCGCCGCACGGCGCAGGGATGCCATGGCGGGGTGGTGATGTCTTGCGGCCGAGGCGATCAAGGGCTCGGCATCGGCGAACCGACGCCGAGCACCTCCCTGCCGATCTCGCCGGCCAACACCTCGGTCGAGTACGCCATGAGTTGGCCTGCCTCGGCATCGCGCAGGTGTCGCTGGATCGGCGACCCGCGCAGATAACCCGACGCTCCACCCACGCGCACACCCAACTGCGCGACATCCACGGCCACCTTGTTCGCCAGATACTTCGCTCGCGACAGGGTGGCGAAGAAGACGGGGCTCGCGCTGTCGGCCTCGCGCAGACCCTGGTCGTAGAGGGCGTGCGCGGCGGCGAGCCGGATCTGCACATCGGCGACCTCGTGCTGTACCCACTGTTGGTGGGCCAGCGGATTGCCGAGGATCATCCGTGATTGCGCGTGCGCGACCAACGCGGCAAGCGCGGCGTCGGCGATACCGAGGGAGATGGCAGGCAACCCGGCCGGGATCGCCGCGAAATCGCCCGGTCCCGGTGCGCGACCGCGGTATTCGGTGCGTAACACGGTGTTGTCGAAGGCCAGCAACTGGCTGCGGGTCGCTCGCAAACCGAGGGTGTCCCAGATCGGGATGATGGATACGGACTCGTCCGGTATCACCCCGAAGAACGTCGGCACCCCTGAGACCAGCGCGTTCACCAGCAAGTAGTCCGCGATATCGCTACCGGAGACAAACCGTTTGGCACCGGAGAGCGACCAGCCGCCCACTGCGGGTTCGGCCACCTGCTGCGGCTGCAGAAAGCGGTTCCCGCTGCCCGGTTCGGACAACGCGTTGGCGAATCGTTTACCCGCGAGGAACTCCTCGGCGAAAAACGACCCCGCCGCATCGCCGGTCAACTCCGCCAACGCGACACCCGCACCAGCGTGCATCACCCAGATCGTCGCGATGGACGGATCGGCCTTCGCCAGTGTCCGGACCAATGTCCCGAACGACTGATAGCTCAATCCCAGCCCACCCAGCCGGCGAGGCAGCACCGCCCGATCGACCTGAGCATCATGCAGCGCGGTCAGCTCCTTGACCGGAATCTCGGCCCGCTCGTCGTAGTCGGCCGCATCGGCGGCGAAACCCACTGCCAGCTCGGCCACTCGATCGAGGATCTTCTGTTCGCCCGGCTCAGGCGACGATCCGAATTGCGCACTGACCACGAATTGTCCTCCGCTCGAAAGGGTTTCGATCACCGCAGCGATGCCTACGGAGATCGTTCGACCAGGATACGCAGCGCGTAGCACGCCGCCGCGAGATCGGAATTTCCGGCGCAGGTAGTGCTGCGCGACAGCGTCTTACGACTGGTCGGCGCGCGCGAGGGCTGAGCTGAAGGCTTCGGTCGCCGATTCCGAATCGGGCGCCGTCTTCATCCGATCTTCGACCAGTTCTTCGCGGGCGAGGCCACCTCCCAGGCCGCCTCGATCATCCGGAAGATCTCGTCTACCGCGGCTTCGGGGTCGGCCGCCTCCCGGGCCAGCGAATAGGCGTCGACCACGAACCTTGCGATCGTCGCGCTCGCCGTCGCGGTCTGCGCCAGTTCGGGATCGGCGGCGATGGCCGCTGCCAGCGCCTGCGCGTGACGTAGCCGCATCGACTCCCCGTACCTCCGCAGCGCGGGCGATTCGTCGATCATGTTCCAGATCGCAGCAACGCCGTCCGCCGTGCAATGTCGCACCATGGCATGGATTTCGCGGCGCAGTGCCGGGATGAGCGGTTCGCCGGCCTGCCGGCTGGTGACCGCCCGCACGAGCCCTTGCTCGAAGTCTTCATCCCGCTCGAACACCAGGGCCTCTTTGCCGGCGAAGTGGGCGAAGAGCGTCGTCACGGCGACATCGGCCTCAGCGGCCACTTCGCGGATTCCCACCTCGTCGTACCCGCGCTCCAGGAAGAGCCGCAGAGCGGTGTCGGCGATCTTCTGGCGGGTCGCGGCCTTTTTGCGCTCACGGCGCCCGGTCGGCACGGTCATGTCAGGAGGCTACCAGTTACGAAACTGAATCAGTTATGAAGTGCCACCCGTTTCGAAACACTAACGGTTAGTGTTAGCGTTCACGGCATGAAGAAGGTGAGCTTCGCCGAATTCGGCGGTCCGGACGTTCTGCAACTCATCGATGCCGAGGAGCCGCACGCAGGCGCTGGTCAGGTACGCATCGCCGTGCGGGCGGCGGGTGTCAACGCCGTCGATTGGCGGCTGCGGGAAGGCCAGCGCCTCGGCCCGCACCCGATTCAGCTGCCCGCAGGCGTCGGGCTGGACGCGGCCGGGGTGGTGGACCAAATCGGTAGTGGGGTCGACGGCGTCGAGGTCGGCGACCCGGTGTTCGGCGAAGGCGTCAGCACCTACGCCGAGTTCGCCGTGCTGTCGGCGTGGGCCCGCATGCCCGACGGCCTGACCTTCGAAGAAGCGGCCGGGTACCCCTCCGTGGTGGAGACCGCTCTACGCATCATCGGAGCGGTCGGCGCGCAGATCGGCCAGACGCTGCTGGTCAGCGGCGCGGCCGGGGGAGTCGGATCGGCGGTGCTGCAGATCGCCCGCGAACGCGGCATCGCGGTTATCGGCACCGCCGGGGCTGCGAACCAGGACTATCTGCGGAGCCTGGGCGCCCTCGCCACGACGTACGGCGAAGGCTGGGTCGAGCGGGTTCGGCGGCTCGGCCCGGTCGACGCGGCCCTCGATCTGGCAGGCTCGGGCGTGATCGGCGAGCTCGTCGAGCTGACCGGGGACCCCCAGCGGGTCGTCTCCATCGCCGATCTCGATGCGCCGAAGCTCGGGGTCCGATTCTCCGGCGTGGCCGGGAGCGTGCCGGATGCATTGGCCGAGGCCGCCACGCTCATTTCGCAGGGAAAACTCCGCATCCCGGTCGAGAAGTCGTACTCGCTGTCCGAGGCCGGCGCGGCGCACATCGACAGCCAGGCGGGTCATTCACGCGGGCGCCGGGTCATCGTCATGTGAGGCGCGGCTACCAGGGCCGGGGCAAGGTCCGCACGGAGGCAAGGACTACGTCGTGGGGACGTCGGCGACGTCGCATCAGGTATTCTGAGATCGGTGGTTTACGCCGCCGAAGGCACTTCCACGTGAAGACCACGTGAATCATCGCGGAGAGGCCCGAGTAGCTCAGGACATGTCCGGATGGGGTGCGGCGCACCGATGCGCCGACTTCATTTCGCCGACGTTCGACGTCGGCTGACGAAAGGACATGACATGTCGTCCAAGGACGAGAAGAACCTGACCCAAGTGCTCGACAAGATCGCGAAGATGGACGAACCTCGCCGCTCGGCTATGCGGCGTGTGCACGACATCATCGTGGCTGCCGCTCCCACTCTGAAGCCGCGGATCTGGTATGGCATGCCCGCCTACGCCGAGTCCGCGAGCACGCCGGCGCTGGTGACGCTGCGCAATGACGAACGCTTGAACCTCGCGATCACCGAGAAGGCCGAGTACCGGGCCGCGGGCGGAGTGGACGGCACCCTGATGCCGGCTGCGTGGTATTTCGAGAGCGTGGACGAGGACACCGAAAAGCGCATTGCCGAGATCGTCCGATCGGTGACCTCCTGAGGTTGCTCCGATTCCGCTGGACCAGTGGTGGACTCGAACAAGCTGCCCATCCCACACCGATCACAGATTGGTGTGGGAGCGCGCGATTGGCCTCGCCGGTGCTTACCCGGCTTCCTCGCCACATCGATGATTGGTAGTGCTCGAGTTCGGGGCCGACCCCTGGCGAGCGTTCGCCCTCGAACTGAGCGTTGCCAGCGGTCTCGAACTGTCCGCTCCGTGTCTACTCCGCGGTGAGCGACTCGTAGTACGGCTTCATCGAGGGGTAGTAGTCGTTGAAATCTGGTTGTGGCGAACCGGTTCGGGCTGCGCTGAAGTTGTCCAGGTAGTACTCCCATCCCGGACCGACCTGGGGGATCAGTGCGATCTCGTTCGCGCCGGTGAGGTGATGGGTGAAGTGCAGTTCGGTCGTTCCGAACGATTCGGACAGCCGGATGCCAGGAGCCCTCGTCGTCCACCGCGGAGATCTGCAACAGGTTCGGTGGCTCGCACGCGCCGACGCGCATATCGGTCCAGGGCTGGCCTTCCTCGAACGCCATCTGTACCGAGATCATGCGGTCGGGTCCAGCCTCACCCTTCCAGGTGCCGTACCAGCGGGCGGTCCGGTCGGGTTCGGTGAGACTTGCCCACACATCCTCGATCGGTGCGCGGTAGGTCCTGGTCAGGATCAGATCCGCACCGATGTCGGTGCGCAGCAATCGTCCGAGCGGGGTGGTGGTCATGCCGTGTGCTCCTTTGGTGTCTGCTGGTCCGCCGGACGGGCGCGGTGTTCGCGGCGAGTCCGGTAGACCTCGGTTTCCAGCGCGTCGAGGCGTTGTGTCCAGTCGGTGGCGGTGTCGAAGCGGGCGATCCAGGCGGCGAGTTCGGTGAGTCGTGCGGGATGGAGCACGTAGAACCGCTGTCTGCCCTCGAGTTCGTCATGGACGAGTCCGCTTTCGCGCAACACCCGTAGGTGTCGGCTGATCGCGGGCCTGGTGATAGTGAAATGCGCGGCGATATCACCGGCGGTGCGGCGGGAGTCGCGCAGCAGCTCCAGAATTTCGCGCCGCACCGGATCGGCGATCGCACTTGCCACCTCGTCCATACAGAAAGCGTAACCGACGGGTTACATGTTTGTCCATCGGACGACTACCACCGCCGACAGCGAAGACGCCTGCGGTGGCCGTTTTGAGCGGCTGTGGTCCGAAAGAGTCGGAAGACGATCACCCGACGACCGGCACGCTGGTCGAGAACCGAGCCCTGAAGAAGCGGGTTGCGACCAGGATGTGCGCGGAGTCCGGTGCCCCATCGGGCCTCCGGGCAATCGATGAATGCGAGAAGGAATGAGAGGATCTACCTGTCGTATTCACACAGCGTCGGCGTGCTTGTTCGGGGCCGAACAGGCTGGTGCAGAACGGAACTCGTCACCCGACCGGTAGCGAATCGGATGCTACCGCGGGGCTGCCGACGCCTCATCGGGGGCCTCGTCGGGCTGTCGAAGCGCAAGTCGACGGATCTTGCCGGTGTGCGTTTTGGGCAATTCCGCGATGATCTCCAGCTCCCTCGGGCGCTTATAGGGCGCGAGCCGCTCTCGTGCGAACGAGATCAGCTCGTCGGCTCCGACGTCGTATCCGGCCTTCAGCGAAACGAAGGCGGCGACCGACTCACCCTGATACTCGTCGGGTCGGCCCACCACGGCCGCTTCGAGGACGGCCGGGTGCTCGTACAGGACGTCCTCGACCTCGCGCGGCCACACCTTGTACCCGGAGACGTTGATCTGATCTTTGATCCGGTCGACCAGGTAGACCCAGCCCCGTGCGTCGACGATCGCGCTGTCGCCGGTGCGGAGACGGCCGCCGGGCAGAGCGGCCGCGGACTCTTCTGGTTTGCGCCAGTATCCGCGAATGACCTGTGGGCCGGTGACAACGAGTTCGCCTTGACTGCCGGCCGGGAGGAGGTTGGCTTCCGCATCGACCACCTCGACGGTCACGCCCGGCAGTGGCTTTCCGATGGAAAGGGTGCCGCTGTCCGGGTCGACCGGGGCGTTCGTTCCGGGTGGTACCGCGGTCACAGCCGACGAGGTTTCGGTCATCCCGTAGGCGTTGTGGAGGTAATGGCCGAACCGTTCGCGGAATCGGGCGACGGTGCTCGGCGGGACCGGGGCGCCCCCGCTGAACAGGGTCTTGATCGTCGAGAAGTGTGCGGCGGTGGCATATTCGGAGTTCATCATCGCGTTGAACGCGGTGATGGAACCGATTGTGTAGGTGACGCGGTGTTCGCTGAGCGCGTCGACGGCGACCTCGGTGTCGAAGCGCCCGGTGAACACCAGCGAGGTTCGTTCGGTGAGCGCGAGTGCGCCGATCACGACAGCTCCGGTGATGTGGAACAGCGGAGCCAGGGCGAAGACGACATCGCCGGGGGTGATGCTCGCGAGTTCAGCGAAACGGGTGGTCACCGCGCGGACATTGGCGTGCGAGTTCATCGCGCCCTTCGGCGGGCCGGTGGTGCCGGAGGTGTAGGCGAGCAGAGCCACGTCGTCGCCGCGCACCGGGACCCGAGGCGATTTCCTGCCGATGTACTCGTTGGCCACCGTGAGCAGGTCGGTACGGCGGTCTCGCACCGGCGCGGCGGCAGCATCGGCCTTGAACACGCGGGAGTCGTTGCGCGACTGCAGGTCTGACTCGGCGGTACCCAGCACCCAGCCAACCGTGGTGCCCTCGAGATCGGCGCGGACCTGCCGCACATCGCGGTCGGTGGTGATGACCCCGACCGGCTCGGCATCGCTGACCAGCTCACGGAGTTCCCGCCCGCGATACATCGGGTTGAGCAGCAAGGCGATCGCGCCGAGTTTCCACAGGGCCAGCAGGACGAGTGCGTATTGCGGAATGTTCTGCAGGTGGATGCCCACCCGTTCACCGTGCCCCACCCCTCGATCGGCCAGTGCGGCCGCGAGTGCGTTGGCGAGGGCGTCCGCTTCGCCCACCGACAGTGTGGTGTCGAAGTACACCAGGGCCGGGGCGTCGGGCTCGTGCTCGACGCGGTCGTGCCAGGCCTGCACGAGGGTCCCTGGGTCGGGTACTTCCCGGGACAGCCCGTCCGCCGCGCCCTCATCAGACGCGGCGGACGGGACTGCACCGGCGCTCATGCGGGGAGTTCCTTGTGTCCGGTTTCGCGGATAGTGGCGACGGTGAGCAGGCCGATGGCGCACACGCCCATCACCCAGTAGGCGGGCGACATCGCGTTGCCGGTCGATTCGACCAACTGCGCGGCGACATAGGGGGCGGTTCCGCCGGCGGCGATGGTCCCGATATTGAAGCCGAGCGAGACACCGGTATAGCGGACCGTGCGGGGGAAGAGCTCGGTGAACAGGGGGAACGCGGGGACCTGCACGACGCCGTTGAGGACCATGTACACGAAGTAGATGATGCCGATGACGAGGATGCTCGACGTCGCGCCCATGATCATGAAGGCAGGCAAGGCGATCACGACGTAGCCGAGATAGCCGGCGATGAGTACCGGTTTGCGGCCCCACCGGTCGGTGAGCATGCCGCTGAGCGGGAAGGTGGCGCAAGCCAGCGCGATGGCGATGGCCGAGGTCCAGTAGACGGAGTCCTTGGAGAAGCCGAGGTCGTTGATCAGGTAGACGCTGAAGTAGGTCAGCCCGATATAACCGGAGCCGTTCATCGCGATGGCGATCCCGACGACGCGCAGGACAGACCACGGGTTCTTGGTGACGGTGTCGAGCAGCGGGCTCTTGGCGACCTCGTCCTTCTCCGCCATCTCTTCGAATTCGGGGGTGTCCTCCAGCTTCATCCGGACGCGCAGGCACACGTAGGCCAGCGGCAGGGCGAGCAGGAACGGGATGCGCCAACCCCACGATTCCATTTGCTCGTCCGTGGTCGCGAGCGACACCAGGCCCACCACGGCGGCGGCCACGGCGAAACCGAGAGTGGAGCCGACCGGGGTGAAGGAGCCGAAGAAGCCGCGTCGACGCGGTGGCGCCGATTCGGCGATATAGGTCGCCGCGCCACCGACTTCGCCGCCGGCCGAGAACCCTTGGGCGAGGCGGACGAGCACCAGCAGGATCGGGGCGAACACACCGACGGCCGAATGGGTGGGCAGCAGGCCGAGAATGCCGCAGGCCACACCCATGCTCACCACCGTCAACACGAGTGCGGAGCGGCGGCCGCGGCGGTCGCCGAGGCGGCCGAAGAAGATGCCGCCGAGCGGACGGGCGACATAGGCGACACCGAAAACGGCGAGCGTCGACAGAATCGACACCCCGGAATTCTCCGAGGGGAAGAACAGGGGTGCGAGGGTGACGGCGAGGAAGCCGTAGACCGCGAAGTCGTAGTACTCGATGAGGGTGCCGACGCCGCCGGCGATGGCCGCGCGGCGGGCCACGGAGTTCGACTTCTTCGCGGCCGTCGCAGGCAGCGGTCCGGCGGGGTGGAGATTATCGGCCTCCACGCGTGATTCTGTGTTCGTCATCAGGCCTGTCTTTCGCGTGCGTGCTCGGCGAGCAGGAGTTCATAAGAGCCACCGGCTTCGATGACCTGGACGGTCCGCGGGCTCGGTGGTCTGCCGACCAGTGGGGTTCGGTCGGACAGGCGCAGGACGGCGGCGCGCCAGTCGAGGGCCACGGCGTCGTCGACTTGTACTGCGGTCGACACGCCGGAGATCGTGATCAACGGCATGCCGTTGAAGGTCTCGCCGCGCCAGAAGCCGGGCGAGAAGGATTCCGCGACGACGGCGGCGATGCCGGCGTTGCGGAGGGCGACCATGGGTGGGTAATGCGGATGGCCGTAGCCGAAGTTGCGACCCCCGACGATGATATCGCCGGGTGAGACGCGCTCGGTGAAGGTGGGGTCGTAGGCCTGCATACAGACCGACCGCAGGTGGTCGGGGTCGTAGGACTTGATGTTGGCGACGCCGACGACGAGGTCGATGTCGAAATCGTCGCCGAAGATCCAAGCGACCTTGCCTTCGATGAGGTCAGGGGGCGGGGGATAGGCGCTCACTGGTTCGACTCCTGGATGGTGCCGGTCAGGGCGCTGGCGGCCACGGTGTACGGCGAGCCCATGTAGAGGTTGGCGTCGGGGCTGCCCATCCGGCCGGAGATGTTGAGGACACCGGTGGAGATGCAGTTCTCGCCGGGCTGCAACGGTTTCTGGTAGCCGAAGCAGAAGTCACAGCTCGATATGTTGATATGCGCACCCGCGGTGCGGAGCACATCGAGAATGCCTTCCTGCTCGGCCTGCTCATACACCTTCTGGGAGGTCGGCACGATATTGAGCTCCACGCCGGGCGCCACCTTGCGGCCGTCGAGAACCAGGGCGGCGGCGCGCAGGTCCTCGATACGACCGCTGGCGCAGGAGCCGATGAAGGCCTTCGTGATCGGCGTGCCTGCCAGTTCCCGCACTGTTTTGGTGTTGACGGCGCGGGCCGAACCGGGCAGCACCACCCGCGGGGTGAGGGTGGCGAGGTCGATGGTGTGCTGGGCGGCGTAGGTGGCGTCGGCATCCGGATATACCGGGTCGAAGTCGCGGCGGGCGACCTCGTCGGCGTAGGCCAGTGACATCTCGTCGGGTTCGAAGATCGCCGAGACGGCGCCGGTGAACATGGCCATGCCGCACAGGCCCTGGCGGTGGTCGATGGCCATGGCGCGGGCGCCGGGGCCGCCGAATTCCATCACCTGATGCGCGCAGCCGTCGGCGCCGACCAGATCGATGATGGTGTGCACGAGGTCGCGGCTGTCGACGCCGGCGGGGAACTCGCCGACGAGGTCGAAGCGGGTGGTGGCGGGGATGTCGACGAAGACCTGGCCGGTGACCCAGGCTTCGATGAGGTCGCGCCGGATGCCCCAGCCGAGAGCGCCGAAGGCGCCGATACCGCTGATGTGGCCGTCGAAGTGGATGAGGAATTCGCCGGGGATGGCCAGGCCGAGTTCGGCGGTGAGCTGGTGGCCGATACCGCGGCCCTCGTGCAGCTCGATGCCGTAGAACTCGCACCAGTCGCGGGTGACCTGGTGGACTTCGGTTTCCTTGTCGTTGCGCTTGGTGAGCATGTGGTCGATGAAAACGATGTAGCGGCTCGGATCCTCGAGCTCGGTGATCCCGAAGTCCTCGCGCATCTGGCGGAACATCACGTCGGTGTAGCCGGGGAAGTCGTAGGCGATCATGCGTGCGGGCCGCACCGGGTGGTTCCCGCCGGCACGGACCGTTTCCTGATCCGAGGCGCGGCCCAGGATCTTCTCTGTCATCGTGAAACCCACAGCGCTCACTGCTCCTTCGCGGGCAGGTACTTGTTCTGCATGGCCTCGACCTCGGGAAAGCCGATCAGTTCCACGAATTCGTGGTGCTGGAGCGCGTCTGCGCTCACCTGGGCGGGGGCCTCGCCCGCGGCCAACCGCCTCAGTGTGTCGCGGGCGGCCCCGGCCACGGCCATCAGGACCTGGGTGGGCAGCAGGGCGAGGCGCACGCCGATCTGGTCGAGGACCTCGGGGGTGAAATCGCGTTCGGTCCAGGTGGAGGCGGTGAGGGTGGCCATGAGCGGGACCCCGACTTCCTCATGGCAGCGCTGCCACTGTTCGATGGAGTCGAAGGTCTTGGTGACCGGCATGATCATGTCCGCACCCGCCTCCACGTAGGCCACCGCCCGGCGGATCGCCTCGTCGCCCCGCGCGTCGGTGCGGGCGATGAGCAGCACATCCTCAGGGATGGAGTCGCGGACGGCGCGGACCTTGCCGACCGCTTCGGCGATGGTGGTCAGGTCGACGGGCTCGCCCACGCAGATGGGGCACGACTTGGGGGAGACCTGGTCTTCCATGAACATTCCGCCGACGCCCGCATCGGCGAATTTCGCGGCGGTGCGCGCGGCGTTGACGGCGTTGCCGTAGCCGGTGTCGATATCGGCGACGAGCGGCAGCTTCGACGACTCCCGGATCGTGCGGACTGCCTGCAGGTTCTCCGTCTGGGTGTAGAGCTCGGCATCGGGCAGGCCCAGTGCCGCCGAGACGGCGAATCCCGAGGCGCACAGGGCGCTGAAACCTGCCTGTTCGGCGAGGCGGGCGGTCAGACCGTCCCAGACGCCGGGCGCGTAGACGAGGCCGCGGGTCGTGAGGTCTTTCAGGTTCGGGCTGCGCACAGTCCACCCTCCGTTTCGCAATGCGGAATGTGTTTCACATGACGATCTCAAGGTAGGGTGGTGCGGGTCACAAAGTCAACCCCGGCCGGTGGATGTGCTCATATGGAGGCGACCCCGATCGCAGGATCTACGAAAGTGAGTGAACAGCTGTGGCTGTGCCCATCGAGCCCGAAGCGGCGGGAGGTCGCGACCTCGTCGGCGCCGTCCTCAAGGCCTGCGCCCTGCTCGAGAAATTCGGTGCGGATCGGCCCGTCTGGACCTTGAACGAACTCACCTCCGCCAGCGGGATGAACAAGACCACGGTGTATCGCCTGATGGCCACGCTGATCCATGCAGGCTGGGTGGATCGCACCGCAGAAGGGGCTTACCGGATCGCGATGCCGGTGTTCGAGATCGGTTCCGCCGCGCTGTCGAAACTCGATATCCGTTCCGCGGCAAGACCGTTCATGGCCGAGCTGGCCGACGCCTTCGGGAATACGGCGTACCTGATGGTGCCCGCGGAACAGGGTGCGGTCTGCATCGATCTGCTCGAAGGACGCAACTCCCTGGTCGTCGCCGGGATCAACATCGGGTCCGTGATGCCCTACCACGCCGCGGCAGGGCCGGTGGTCATGCTCGCTCACTCGAAAGTGTTGCGAGACAAGTGGGTCGGAACGAATCTGCCCGCGATCACCGACCGGACCATCACGGACGCGGATCAGCTCGTCGAACACCTCGACGGCATCGTGAGAGCGGGCTATGCGCTGAGCAACTCCGACTACCTGCCCGGGGTGGCCGCGGTCGGCGCACCGATCCTGGGGAAGGACGCAACGGTTGTCGCGTCCATCAGTGTGGGGGGCCGGGCCGAGGAGTTCGACGGGGACGCTCTCGCCGAGATGATCGCGAAGGTGTGTGACGCCGGGTCGCGCATCACCCGGATCATGCAAGCGCTACCGCGAGGCTGAGACTCAGGACAGAATCTTGCCCCTGGCGCGTGCATGACGAGTTCTGTGGCGTTCTGCTGTGCCGGTGCCCGTACTCTGTTGAGGGCCTGCATGTTTGGTGGCCGTAGCCCGTAGGATGGAGCCTGATGGACCACACCGATCCTTTCCCCCGCCCGATTCCAGTCACGGTGCCGAAGGTGCTAGTGGGCTTAGGGTCAGCGTTGGTCGTCGCCGCGGCGATCGCATCCTTCACCTTCACCTCCACTCTCGCGCAGGTAGCCGGAGTTCCTGAGCATCTGACCTGGTTGTGGCCGGTGGTTGTCGGTCTCACCGTCGCCCTTGTCGCCTGCACCTTCATCACGCTGGTCGGTATCCGCGACGAGAAGGCCACCTCCTTGGTTCGGGTCTACGAGTTGCTGCTCGTCGCGGCCGTGCTATCGAGTATCTGCGGCAACCTACTGTCCATCTCCCGCGATCCGATCGAGATGGGAACCCTCGGGACCGCGATCGTGGTGTCGATTCCCCCGGTCTGTCTGATGATCTGCGTGGGCAACTACCTGCTGCTCACGGCGGTCGTTCCGGTCCGCATCGTGGCCGCTATCCGCGAGGACGATTGGCGGCTGAGAGTCCTCGGCATACCCACCGCGCCGTTGCCGCCGAAATACTCGAACGCCCCCGACCAGGACAGCGCCTCCTGGTGGGAGCAACACCGAAGCGAGGCAAGGACTCCGCCGGCGACACCGAGGACCCGGACATGAGGAACGGCGTGACGCGGTTCAGTCGACCAGAATCGGTGCCCCGTCGGACGGCACATGCGTGATGTTGCGGACCCGGCCCCGCGGCGACGCGGCCGCGGGCAGGGACAGGGCGTGGCGGCGCAGAATCTCTTGCAGCACCGCCGCGCCTTCCATCAGCGCGAAGCCCGCTCCGATGCACCGGCGCACCCCGCCGCCGAACGGCAGCCAGGTATTGGGTGCCACGCTGCCGTCGAGGAAGCGACCGGGCCGGAACACCGCGTCGGGGTAGGCCTCGGGCCGCTTGTGCGCGAGCAGGATCGAGGTCGCGACGACGGTGTCAGCGGGCAGGTCGTGGCCGCCGATCGTCATGTCGCGGGTGAGCTTTCGCACGACCCCGCCGATGACCCAGTGGTAGCGCAGTGCTTCCTTCATCACCGCTTCGAGGTAGCCGGTGTCGCCGTCGAGCGCGGCTCGGCGGGCGAGGTCCTGCTGGACGGGGTCAGCGGCCAGTTCGCGTAGCGCCCATGACAGTGCGGCCGAGGTCGTCTCGTGCCCGGCGGCGAGCAGGGTGACCAGCTGATCGCGGAGTTCGCCGGGGGTGAGCGGAGTGTCGTTGCTGTTGCCCGCGGACATCAGTCGCGACAGCACATCCGCGCCCGTGCCGTTGCCGCCGGTGTCGCGCTGCTCGATCTCGGCGTAGAGGTAGGAGTCCAGGCTCGCCCGGTCGCGGTGGAACCGTTTCCATGGCCCGCGGTTCTGCAGGGCCGGGTAGCGGGAACCGAGCAGGGTGAGCGGGGCGATGTCGGTGATGCGGCGCATCGGTGGGCCGAGGAGTTCGCGGCGCCGCGGATCGGCGACACCGAGCACCACCTCCCCGATGACATCGAGGGTGATCCCGGTCATCGCGTCGAGGCTGCGAACCGTCGACCCGGCCTGCCAGGTCTCCACGTGAGTGGCGGCGATCTGCTCGATCATCGTGCGATATCCGGCCAGGGCGGGCCCGGTGAAGGCGGGCATCAGCAGGCGGCGCGCGCGAGCGTGCTCGGCCTCGTCGGTGATGAGCACCGAGTGATCCCCGAGCAGCGGACGCAGGATGCCGTTGCTCTCGCCGGCGTGCAGGTCGGTGGGGGAGGCCGCGAAGATCTCGCGAACGTGTTCGGGGCGGGTGAACACGACCAGATGCCGGGCGTACGGCGGCACCATGCGCAGGGTGAAGGTGTCGCCGTAACGGCGGGCGGTGGCGGTCATGAACCGTTCCCGCGCTTGCACATACCGCATCGTCTGCGCGATCGCGGGTAGTCGGGGGCCGGGCGGGTACATGGCGAGTCCTCTCCTCGAGACTGCACTCCACGGTAGCGCCGGTTGCCGCGTGAAAGCTGTTGTCCGACTGAGTTCATCGGGGTCGGCTTCCGATCTCGTGTG
>JACIXH010000005.1 GCA_014360565.1 Nocardia sp. | reverse complement strand
CTTGATCACAGGGGGTCGGCCGACAAGTCGCCAGCGGCCGACCCCCAACAAACCGTACCGGGCAACACCATCCATCCATCTACTATTTACGTACATAGATAGTAGATAATCGAGATAGGTCCTCATGAACTCCGAATACTCACGGCGGGGCACGCGCCGCATCGCTATCCGCGTCGGGCTCGCGATCTCCGCTCTCGCTGCAACTGCCGCGCTCGCGGCTCCGGCATTCGCCGACGCCGGCGTTGCCGCTTCAGCCACCGAGATCGCCGCCGCACACGACGTCGGCCGCCGCGACCACCACCCCGGCAGCCGCCACGGCAACCATCGCAACCACCAGGCTCCGTTGCTCAACAACCACCGGCCCAGCTTCCCGCTGCCGCGTACCGGCAGCTGGTAGCGAACCCGATGCGGAAGGGGCGATCGGCGTACGGTCGGTCGCCTCTGCCGCGATGCTTCGACCGGGATCGATGTGACAGGACATCACCGAACAACCTACGATATTGCTACGTAGATTTAAGGTTCTTGTCAGGAGGTTGGTCGTGGCACACCGATTCGGCGATCTCGAAGCCGTCGTGATGGACCGCGTATGGGCGGCCGAAGATGACCTCACCGTGCGTGACGTCTACGAAAGTTTGCTGGTCGAACGCGAGATCGCCTACACCACGGTGATGTCGACGATGGACAACCTGCACCGCAAGGGCTGGCTCGATCGCGAACGCCACGGCAAGGCCTACCTGTACTGGCCGACCCTGAACCGCGAGGAATACAGCGCTCAGCTCATGCGTGGCGCTCTCGAAGGCACCCGTTCCGATCTCGTGCTGGCACATTTCGTCGAACAGATCAGCGAGGATGAATCCGAGGCCCTGCGCGCTGCACTCCGCCGCATCAAACCCAGTCGTACCAAGAGCTGACCATCCACCGTTCGGCCACGGCCGCGGCGAGTCGCGGCCATGTGGGGCCACTGGCCACAGGCGTGCTTCCCAGTGCGCAACAACCCATTGACCTGCGTAGCGCGACATCAGAACATCATCGACGCAGGCAGATCGTAGATCTGTTCGAGGCGTTATCTGTCGCATAGACCGCCCACAAAGCGCTTGGCCAGGGACCCCGTCCGGAAACCGAGTCGCGGAGGAGGCGTCGTTGCCGTCAGTCCGACACTTCACTACTGTCTACGTACGTACCCAGTAATGCGAATCGTATGCCCGAATCGCGACGGCCGAATGATCTAGGTTACCTATCGGCTCGACCCTCCCCGACGAAAGGCCGCCTGTGAGCGTCGCGGTGTGTCTGCTGCTCTATGGATTCACCGTCGCGGTCCTGGCGCCGCGGGTGCTGTGCCGATTCACCCGAGATGGCACCGCACCGCGCCTCGGCGTGGTGGCCTGGTTGATCGCGATCGTTTCGGTCGGCGTTTCCGCTGTCCTCGCTGTCCTCGTATTCGTCGCCGATGGGATACGCGACCTCGCCAACCCCGGTGGGCCGGGTGTTCTGGACGAATGCTTTCTCCAGTTACACGATGCCGCGATCGGCCGCTACGGTGGCATCGTGCAGGTCGGCCTGCTGGCCTTGACCGGCGCCGCCGCAGTGGCGGGTTCGACGCTGGCTTACAAATTGATACGCACCCTGCTGCACGCGCGAAACACGACCTACGAGCACTCCCGGATGGCACGCATCGCCGGCCGCCATCACGGCGGGCTGGACGCGGTGGTCATCGACGTCGATGAACCGGTCGCCTATTGCGTCGCAGGCAGTCCACCCACGATCGTGGTCACCGAAGGCATCATCGCAGCTCTCGAAGACCGTCACCTTTTGGCCGTTCTCGCGCACGAGCGAGCGCATCTGAGAGGCCGTCATCATCTTCTCCTCGCGTTGACTCGCGGACTCGTCTCGGTTTTCCCGCATATAGCGCTGTTCCGTACGGCTGCAAGGGAAGTCGCATTACTCATCGAGATGTGTGCCGATGACGCGGCCGCCCGCACACACGGCCACCGCACGGTGCTGGAAGCACTGATCGCACTGTCACACGGCCGCGAAACGGCGGGCGTGCTCGGCGCCGCCAGCGTGGGGGTAGAGGCGCGGATCGCTCGACTGGCTACACCGGCAGACCCCGCGCAGCGGGTGCGCGCCCGCCTACACATCAGCACCGCGACCGCACTGGTTACCATCGGTCCGCTGGTCGCCGCGCTGCTGGCAGCGGTCGGAATCGCGATCTGCGCCGACGAGGAGCGCGGTGAAGGCATTGCTTTCGGGCACCACCGCACCGACGGGATCTCCTTGGCGATCACGCCGTTCGGCTGTGACGAGCACCGATCGATCGACGCCGCGAAGATGCTGGTGCCGATCGAGCGGCGAGCGCGCTGACACAGATCATTTCGAGGGTAGCCGCGGAAAGGACTCCGAAGTGTTCGACAGTCGATACCGGGCCAACGCCGCACACAGACTCTCGGATTGCTCGCCGCTGATCCCTTCCACGAAACAGGCGAGGACCGTGGCGGACTCACCCCCTGCGCGAAGAGCGTCGTGCATCAGTCGCGCGCCGTATTCTTCTCGCGTCAAGATCGGCACATACCTGTATGCCTTACTCTCACGCACCTGGTCGAGCCAACCCTTGCGATGCAGATTGGTCATCGTCGACAGCACCGTCGTGTATGCCAGGGACCGGTCACCGGACAAGTCCTCGAACACCTCCCGAACCGTGGTCGGCCCCGCGCGGTGCCACAAACGGTCCATCACCGCAGACTCCAGCACTCCGAATCCTCGCGAACCCATTGCCGGCCTCCCTACCTCGAGGCGAAACGCGTCGCATGCATCCTCGCGGCACGAACCGCCGCTCCGCGCACAGCCGGAAGAAGGGCGGACCCGCGACCCGAGTCGGTCAGCGATACATCCTACGTACATAGATAGTATTGACACCGCCTGCGCGTCGGCGCAACATTTCCGCGCAGCTCGATCAAGTGGTTACGCACCAGAAATGCCACCGTCACAGCACTATCGACCTCGGCCGACGTTCTCGGAATCGCCAAACCCGCAACACAGCGGAGCCGATCAGCTACTAAGTTAGATAGTAGATATTTGCTAGTCTGAACTGAGCCCGAGGTCGCTCGCACGTTCGATCGCTGTCGAGCGGGGTCTTCGGATGACCACGCACAAGGGAGAGCCCATGCCGTCCAGTCACCTTCCTTCCGGTCCGATGAGTCGGCGAGGGTTCCTCGCCCTCGGGACCGGTGCGGCCACCGCCGCTGTACTCACCGCCTGTTCGCAGAACCCACCGGGTTCGCGGACCCTTGTCGAGCCGGGATCCGAAGCCGTGCAGGCTGCGGAGAACAGCCGTCGCGCCGCCGACGCGACAGTCCGCGAGGTCCTGCTCCGCGCAGAGCCGACGACCCTCGACCTCGGCGGCGTCCAGGTGCGCAGCTGGGCCTTCGGAAACACCCTGCCCGGGCAGGAGATTCGGATCCGTCGCGGAGAAGTACTGCGTGCCGACATCACCAATTCCCTCCCGGCTCCGACGACCGTGCACTGGCATGGCATCGCGTTGCGCAACGACATGGACGGGGTCCCGCACGTCACCCAGTCCGCGATCGACCCCGGCGGCACCTTCCGCTACGAGTTCGCCGTGCCCGATGCCGGAACCTACTTCTTCCACCCGCACGTCGGAGTGCAGCTCGACCGCGGCCTGTACGCACCGCTGATTATCGAGGATCCCGAGGACGGCAAGGACTATGACCTGGAAGCCGTTGTCGTGCTGGATGATTGGCTCGACGGTGTCGATGGGCGCAACCCCGACAGCGAGCTCGAACAGTTGCGCGCCAAAGGCATGGCGGGCATGAACATGGGAGGGGCGACACCGTCGGGAGGTGGTCATGGCGGCATGGACATGGGTGGAGCGACCACGACCATGATGATGCCCACCGATCCCAACGCTCCGCTCGGCGAGGACCCGGGCGATGTCACCTACCCGTACTACCTGATCAATGGCCGTATCGGAACCGACCCTGTCACTTTCGCGGGTCGCCCCGGTCAGCGCATACGTCTGCGGATCATCAACGCCGCGTCCGACACTGCGTTCCGTTTCGCTGTCGGCGGCCATCAGCTGCGTGTCACGCACAGCGACGGCTTTCCGGTGCAACCACAGTCGGCGTCGAATCTGTTGATCAGCATGGGCGAGAGGTATGACGTCATCGTCGATCTGGCCGACGGTGTCTTTCCCGTGGTCGCCGTTCCCGAGGGCAAGACCGGGCCACAAGGTTTCGCGTTGATTCGGACCGGCGGGGGAACTCCGCCGGTCCGCGACGTGCGCCCCACCGAACTCGCCACCGTGCCCGTCACCGCAGCAGTACTGACCGCGGCTGACGCTGTTCGGCTCCCTGCCCGCAAGCCTGACAAGACACACGACGTCACACTCGCCGTGGATGACAAGGAGTACATCTGGACCATCAACGGCAAAGCATTCCCCGACCACGCGCCGCTGGACGTGTCCGAGGGACAACGGGTTCGCCTGCGATTCGTCAACAAGACGATGATGTTCCATCCGATGCATCTGCACGGCCATACGTTCCAGGTGGTCACCCCAGCAGGCAATGGCCCGCGCAAGGACACCTCGATAGTGCTGCCGATGAAGACTCTCGAAGTCGATTTCGACACCGATAATCCTGGACAGTGGATGGTCCACTGCCACAACATCTATCACGGTGAGGCCGGAATGATGGCAGTGGTGTCGTATGTGAGCTGACCCGAAACTCGCCGTTCGATCGAATAATCAGGGCACCGCGAGTGAACCCTGCATCGCGTTCAGGGTCGGCCCGGCGAAGATGCCGATCAGGATCGACGCGGTCGCCGCGCAGTAGGCGACCGCCCCGGCGACCGAGAACGACCCCGGATGTTCTCCGTCGACGGCGGGCTTGCCGCTCACGGCCGGAACGATCCAGCGCAGGTAGTAGAAAACGCTGGCCACCGCGTTGATCAGCGCGAGCACGACCAGCCACCCGAACCCGGCATCGAAGGCGGCGGTGAAGACCGTCAGTTTGCCCACGAACACTCCGGTGGGTGGAGTGCCGATGAGGCCGAGCAGGCAGACGATGAGCGCGATGACCAGCGCGGGTTTGTGGCGGATCAGCCCGGTGTAGTCGCTGATGGAGTGCGACCGCGGTAGTGCGCAGACCACCGCGAACACACCGAGATTGGTGAGGGCGTAGGCCGCCAGGTACAGCAGCACGGCGGGCAGCGCGAGAGTGCTGCGGTCCGCGGCGATGACGCCGACCAGTAGGTAGCCGACCTGGCTGATCGTCGAGTAGCCGAGCAGACGACGGACATCGGTCTGGAAGAAGGCCGCGAAGTTTCCCAGGGTCATCGACAGTGCGGCGATGATGGCAACTAGCAGGCGCCAGTTCAGACCGCTCGGGTCGAGCACGAGCGCGCCGAGCCGGTAGATGGCGACGACCGCACCGAGTTTCGGCACCGTCGTGACGATGGCGGCGACCGCAGGGCGCGCACCCTGCGTGACATCGGGCACCCAGAAGTGCACGGGGACAGCCCCGGCTTTGAACAACAGTCCGCTCAGCACCGCGACGGCGCCGATGCCGAGCGCGGCGCGCGGCGCGTCGTAGGTGGTCGTGGCCAACAGCGGGTAGTCCGTACCGCCGCCCACGCCGAGCAGCAGCGTCGCGCCGAAGAGCATCGTGGTGCCGAACAGGGCCCCCATCAGGTAGAACTTCAACGCCGCCTCGGTGCCGAGCGAGTCCTTGCCGAAAGCGGTGAGCGCGTACAGCGGGATACTGGCGAGCAGGTAGCCGGTGAGCAGCACCAGCAAGTCATTGGCCCCGGCCAGCAGTACCGCGCCCAGTCCGCCGAGGACCAGCAAGACCACGAACTCCGATTCCCGTGCATTGCCTCGGGTTTCGGGCTGCGACATCGCGAGCAACAGCAGAATCGACCCGGCCACGGTGATCCGCACGGTGTTGGTCGCGGTGTCGATGCCGTAGCTGCCGTCGAACAGTGTGTGGACCTCGCGTTGCCATACCGCCACCGTCGTGGCGATGGTTGTGGTCGCGGCGACCGCCGCGAGCATACGCACCGGCCACTGTCGGGTGCGCGGCAGGAACGAGCCGAGGAGCAATCCGAGGACAGCGGCCAGCGCGAGGGCCGCTTCCGGGGCGAGGGCGATCAGATCCGTGACCATCATGTCGTCGGACAACTGGTCCATCTCCCCCATCTCAGCGCCCCACCAGCACACCGAGCGTCCGCGCGGCCGGTTCGATCACATCGAGCAGGAAACGGGGGAAGATCCCGATCACCAGCGAACCCACCATCAGCGGAATAATCGACACAGCTTCGCGACCGGTGAAATCCGCGAACGCCCCACTCGTCGACTCGCCGAGGAACATCCGTTGGTAGGCGCGCAGCAGCAGAGCCGCGGTGATCAGAATGCCCAGAACCGACAAGGCTGTATACACCGGTGCGGGCGCGAACGATCCCGTGAAGATCTGGAACTCGGCGATGAACCCGGAGAAGCCCGGCAAGCCGAGCGAGGCGAATATCGCAGCGGCGGTGACGGCGGCGAAAACTGGTGCCTGCCCGGCCAAACCGCCGTAGGCGTCGATGTTGTAGGTCTGTCGACGTTCGTAGAGCACCCCCGCGAGCAGAAACAGCGCACCCGTGATGAGCCCGTGGCTGACCATTTGAGTCACCGCGCCCGTGATCGCCAACGTGCGCGCTTGTTCGGTGTTGTCGGCGACCAGCCCGGCCGCACCGACGGCAAGGACGATATAGCCCATGTGGTTGACGGATGTATAGGCGATCATGCGTTTGAAGTTGGTCTGTGCGAGGGCGACCAGCGCGCCGTAGAGGACGCTGATCACGCCGACGATCACGATCACCAGGGCGTAGCGCCGCCACTGGTCGGGCAGCATCGGGATCGCGATCCGCACGAAACCGTAGGCGCCCAGTTTGAGCAGCACGCCGGCCAGGATCGCCGATCCGGCGGCCGGTGCCTCGGTGTGCGCGGGCGGGAGCCACGTGTGGAAGGGCACCGTGGGTGTCTTGACAGCGAGGCCGATCACAATGGCAGCGAGCGCGACCGCACCGCGAGCGGTATTGCCTGCCAATGGGTTTGCCTCGGTCAACTCGACCATGTCGAAGGTGTGCGGATCTGCCGCGAGGTACAGGACGATGAAACCGAGCAGCAGGGCCAGCGAGCCGATGAAGGTGTAGAGGAAGAACTGCAACGCCGCCCGCCGCGCCTGGCCGTGCCCCCAGCCGTTGATCACGAAGTACATTCCGACGATCGAGAGGTCGAAGAAGACGAAGAACAGCACCAGATCGAGGGATACGAATACGCCGAGGCAGACGCTTTCGAGGAACAGGAACAGTGCGGCGTAGAACCGAACCCGGCGGGTCTCGCGCAACGAGTAGATCGCGCAGGCCAGGAACAGCACGGTGGTCAACGCGACCAGCGGCAAGCTGAATCCATCGACGCCGACGTGATAGCTGGAACCGACTGTAGGAATCCAGGAACGACGCTCCTCGTAGGCGAATCCGCCGTCGACGGGCGGGGTCCGGCGATAGCCGATCCACAACCCCACGACCTGCACGACCTCGACGGCGCTGACCACGACCCACGTCCATCGCGACACGCGGTCGCCGATGCGTGGCATGGTCAGCAGCACAGCCGCCACGATCATCGGCAGGAACACCAGGATGCTGAGCACGCTTACCTCACCTCTGTTCGCGGCAAATTCGTCACTGTGACACCGTGTTTCATCGCAAGGTCAACACCATCACCGCGAGGAGCAGCAGACCTACCACCGCCTGGGCGTAGTACTGGTGCACCTGGCCTGTTTCCGGACGGCGTGCCCATCGCCCCACATCGCGTGCCGCGGCGGCGGTATCGCGCACCGCCGCGTCAAGTGGCTTCTCCACGCGCTGATCGAGATCGTGAGAGATCGCCAGAGTTGTGGTGGCCGTGGCATATACGCCGCGGTTGAGCACCCGGTCGTCGAAATCCGCCAGCCATCGCGACACAGTGAGCGTCGGCACGACCACCGCGTAGTGCGCTGCCTTCTCCAGACCGAACCAGTCGGCAGCCGCCGTCGGCGCGGGAAGGTCGCCGCGACGACGAATCACCGCGCGCACGACCAGCACGGTCAACACCGCAATAAGCCCTGACATCCCCAGTTCCCACCATGTGGCTTCGACCATCGCTCCCCCGCCGACGATGTCGGCGAATCTGTCACGCACAGAGGGCAGCACGGCGGCTCCCCCGGCCAGGGTGACCCCAGCCAGCGCCACCAGCGACAACCGTTCGCTGACATTCACCCGACGAGTTCCGACCTCCTCGGTGTCGCGGAAGCTATCGGTGGCGGCGATCGGCCGGGACCACACGAGCACGAGTGCACGACCCGCGTACACCGCGCTGAGCACGGCGGCGACCATGCCGGCCAGGTACAACGCGCCCGAATCCGATCGGACCGCGGCGAGTACGGCGTCTTTGGTCGGCCACAGCGCAAACGGGGGCACGCCCGCCAGGCTGAGGGCACCGATGGTGAAGGTCAGGCCGACGATGGGATAGGTACGCGCCACTCCACGCAGACCCGTGAGCTGTTTGGTTCCCAGCGCCGAGAGCCAGGCACCGGCACCGAGGAACAGCAGACTCTTCGTGCCGGCGTGGGCGACGAGTTGTCCTGTACCCGCCGCAACTCCACCGACACCGGCAGCAACGACGATGAAGCCAACTTGAGCGCACGTAGACGCGGCGAGCAGTTGTTTCAAGTCGGCCTGGCATACCGCAACGGCACCGAGCACGATCGCGGTGGCGACTCCGATCCATGCCGTAGCCGGACCCGCCCACGAGGTGGACTCGAGCAGCGGGTGCATCCGAAGGAGCAGGTACGCCCCCGCGGCGACCATCGTGGCGGAGTGCAACAACGCCGAGACCGGACTGGGGCCGGACATCGCGCGGGAGAGCCAGAAGCTGAACGGTAGTTGTGCGGATTTGCCCAGTGCGGCCAGCAGCACCCCGGCGGCCACGACGTCGCGCCATCCGCCCTCGACCCCGGCGGCGGAACCCAGTGCGAGAGTGACGTCTCCGCCTGCCAACAGGGCACCGGCGGCGAGATAGAGACCGACATCGCCGGTGCGGGTGGTCAGGAAAGCGACCAGGCCGGAGGACACACGATAGTCGTCGTGCCAATGAAAACCGATCAGCGCGTAGGACGCGGCGCCCATGATCTCCCACGCCATCAGCAACGTGACGATGTTCTGCGCCACCACCGTGGTGAGCATGGCCGCGGCGAAGACCAGCATGAGACCGTAGAACCGGGCACGTGGTTGGTCGGCACCCAGATCACCGGTCGCGAACACCAGCACCGCGGTGGTCACCGCGGCGACGGTGACGATCATCACCGCCGACAGCCCGTCCACCCCAACCGCGAACGGTATCCCTGCCAGCAGCGGAGCCGACCCACTTGGCCGTTCGACGGCGGTGAGCACGGCCAGCACCGTGCTTACCGCCGCGACCGTGACGCCGAGCATCGGCGCGACGTGGTCGACACGGCGGCCGCACACCAGCAGGGCCGCGCCGACCAGACCCGGCAGCGCGATCAGTGACCACAGCATCGCCTCAGCCCTTCAGGTCGTCGGCCATATCGACCATGTCGATGTCGCGAGCGCGGAAAATGGCCGTAGTGACGGCGAACCCGGCCGCCATCTCCACCGCCATGGCAGTCATCGCGACCAGCACGAGCACTTGGGGGTCGGCGGATGGCCAGGCGAAATACCAGAACGCCGCCGCGGCGACGATGACCGCGTTGATCATCAGTTCCACGCCCATCATGATCATCACGATGGACTGCTGAGACAGCACTCCGTAAAGCCCGATGCTGAACAAGGCCGCAGCGAGCAGCAGATATTCCGGCAGATTCATCGGCCCACTCCGCCCTTGACGGGATCGTCGGGAATGCGCTGGTCGAGCCGGTCGCCGTAGCGGTCGTAGCGGCCCCGATGGGTTGCCAGCACCACCGTCGACACGATCGTGGCGAACAGCACCAGCCCGACAACGATCATCACCAGCATCTTCGAGCCCATGATGGACTCACCCAGCTGAACCGTCGGGTCAGCGGGCCGAGGTTGCTCCCGTGCCGGCCAGTCGACCAGCAGCGCGACGCTCGCCAACCCGAGAAAGACCACCACCGAGATGCCCAGCGCCGCTTTCTGGTTGTGCACCATCGACATCGGCATCAGCCCTGCCGGGTTCATCATGTACATGATCATGAACACCACCATGATGACCATCTCCATGATCATCATCAGCACGACGAGGACTCCGAGGTAGTCCAGGTCGACCAGAAACACGGTGCCCGCGGCAAAGCAGAACGACAGCAGCAACGCGAAGGTCGCACGCGCCATCGAATCCACACGAAAGACCGCGAGCCCGGTCGCGACAGCCCCGACCGCACACACCCAGAAGACCACCTGCGCCCACATCGTCGGCTCCTTCTCAGCGAATCATCACGATCGACACCACCAACGCCTGCAGCAGAATCACCGGCAGCAAAATGATCCAGGCGACCTCCATATAGCGCGACATCCTGATCGTCGGCCAGCTCCGCCCGAGCCAGATCAGCGCCCCCAGCACGGCCAGTGTCTTCACCAGCGACCACAGCCAGGCCGGCAACCACGGACCGGCACCACCGCCCAGAAACAACGGCACCGCCATCGCAGCCGCTGCCACGAACAGCACCCGGCGACCCACGATCAGGACCAGGCGATCTACTCCCGACACCTCGGCGAACACTCCACCAGCGATATCCGCGCCCACCGGAGCATCGAACGGCGCGGTGAACGACATCGCCGGCACCGAGAGCAGATAGATCACGAAAGCCACCGGCATGATCACAACGAACCACCGGTCCTGCTGTGCGGCAACGATGTCGGAGATCTCGAGTGACTCGGCGGCCACCGCGGCGCAGATCAACGCGAACATATGCGGCAACTCGTAAGCCAGGCCCTGCGCGACGAAGCGATACCCACCCACGAGCGAGAAAGCCGAGTCCGCGCCCCACCCGGCCAACCACACCGCCGCCCAGGAGAGGATCTCGACCGCGTTGAACCACGCGAGCGACACGCTACCGCCCAGCACGACGCGATCACCGACCGGCACGAGCGCCGCTGTGAGCACACCGCCGACCAGCAGTATCAATCCCGCACAACGCCAGAGCAATACATCAGCACCGACGATCCGGCGGCGCTGCTGGGTGAGTAGTAGCGCGACAGCCCGCGCCGGTGCGAACGCGGCGACCGGCGCGGAAGCTCCAGCGACTCGTGCGTTGAGCACCCCCTGGCAGACCTCGACGGCGAAGGCGAGGACCACCACGACGACCGGCAAGAACGCGGCTTGCCACCAGGGCGCCGACTCAACCATGCGCCGCCTCCGCAACTGATGCGGTCAGCACCTCGATGTCGGGATCGAGGCTGGCCACGGTCAAGCGGGCCTCCGCTAGTTCCGTTCCGGCAAGCAGTGTCGGCAACGTGTCGACGATCCACTGGCATCGAGTGATCTGGGCATCGATGAATCCGCCTGTGGTCTTTTCCTCGTGTCGGCGCGCCAGGTCCGTCTCGGCGATCCAGCGCAGCAGCCGGTCATGCGCGTCGCCGACCAACCCCGCCGGTACGTCCGATCCCTCGGCGATGCGTCCGACATCACGCAGCGACGACCTCAGTACCCACGAGCCCGCGACCCGACGTGTCCAACGGCGCAGCCGCACCTCACCGGCCCCGGACAGCTCACCGGCCAGCAATTCGTCTCGCAACCGGCGCGCGGTCGTCGCCGCATCCGACCATCCCGCCAGCGTCAGCAGCGTCGAGGCCGAGTCCAACGCCCGTGCCGCTCGCCATCGTCCCCGTAAGTTTGCGTCGACCTGCCCTGGGTGTAACCACGGCTTCAACCAGAAGGGCACGGTGCCCGATGGTGCCGCGAGAACTGAAACCGTTGCGTCGCAGACGATATCGCCCTGCCATCGTGTGACAGCGGTCAGGCCTGCGGGCCACCAGGCGAGCACCGGCCCCAACGGAACCGTCAGCACGTCGAGCTTCAGACCGTCCCGATCATCCGCCCGATCAGCCATCGCCAACCCACCCGGCATCATCATGCCCATATCGTGGTTGTGCCCACCGTGCGCCGCACCGCCCGCGGCGTGCCCCATGTGCTCGTGTTCCGCGGCGTGCCCGATGTGCTGGTGTTCCGCAGCATGCCCGATGTGCTCATGCTCTGCGGCGTGCCCCATGTGCTCATCCCCTGCGGTGTGCTGCGTGTGCTCGTGCACCGCAGCCTGCTCGCGCACCGGCGCCGGCTCAGCGTCGTGGCCACTCGTCCTGTGGTGCTGTTGGTGTGGGCCGTCTACGGATTCGGGGTGCGACGGTGGTGAGACAGCAGCTACTCCAGCGCGCAGACGAACGATCGCGGCACCGATTTCTGTTGCGGCAGCATTGGGTTCGGTAATCCACGCGCGATCTCGGGGCAGCGGCATGCTGTCGAAGACCCGCGTGACGTAGGAGTCGAATTCCTCGTCGGCCGGTCCGGCGACGACCAGCAGGTCGGCCGCGGCTGGACTGCCCACCTGCAACCGACCGTGTTCTCGGATCTCGCGTTCAACCGCCACGCGTACTGAGGTACCACCAGGGGCGGTCACCACGAACGGCGCAACGGCAACTCGCCCACGCAACCAGGAGTTCAGACCCATCGCAGCGCTCCCTCGCGCCAGGCATAGAGGACCGCGATCATCAGCACCGCCAGAAATCCGAACATCTCGGCGACCGCCATGGCCCCGAGATCGGCGACGACGACAGACCACGGATACATGAACGCCATTTCCATGTCGAAGGCCAGGAAGATCATCGTGATCGTGTACCAGCGCACGTGATAACGCGACACAGCGTGCTCGGTGGCCTCCGCGCCCGACAAGAACGGCGCGACATCCCTCGCAGCCGGTCCCGATTGCCCCACGCGGGCCGCCGCGTATGCCAACGCCGTCGAGGCCGCCACCACGGCAAGGACTATGAGCAGATTGAGCATCGACGGTCACCTCCTGCTCCCCCGCGAGTGACAGTACTATTTCGGTCCGTAAACCGACGGGACTGACACGGACGATTACCGACCCAGAGGATCCGCTTCAACAGCGCGCATGTCCGCCGGAGCGGGTGCCAGGCACGCGCGCTCGCCCATGAGTCTGCGACGCAGCGCCCATACCAGCAGCGACAGCGACGCCACCGCGATAACCGGCTGCAGAGGCGCCCAGATGCTGAGCGCGCCACTGACTCCCAGCAGTGCCACAATCAGCTTGTTGCACACCGGACAACCGACAGCGAACGCCGATGCGAGCGTAGCGAACAGCCCCGCCGAGCGCGTGGTCGACGGCATCCGACTTCGTACGTAGGTCGCCGCGACGAGACCGCTGAGTACTGCGGTGAGAAGCCAGATCGGGTAGTTCCACCACAGCACCGGAGTCATCCGCGTATAGAACGGCGTCTGAATCACCCCGGTGGGAACGCCCACCACCGCAGCGACCACCGTCCCCACGGCCAGCGCCACCAACCACCGCTGAATCGGCCACTGCGAGATCGTCACGACTGCATCTCCTCCGCCACCCGGCAAACTACTAAGACAAATAGTAGATCACGACCACGCTGGCGCCACACGGTTGCCCGATTTCGGATCGAAGTCGTGGCATATACGGCCCAATCACCAGGCCCGGCGCGGACGGCGGCAAATCAGGACCGTACGGCTCAGTCCTTCTTCCGTCGGGAAGTCAATCCCCGCAACACAGTTCGCAGCGCGTTCGATTCGTCTTCGGTGATCTGATCAATGAAATGCGCCAGCACCAAATCGGACCGGCCACCGTCACCGAGTGCATCGCGCATCAGCTTCGCGCTGTACTGCTCACGCGTCAGCGTGGCCCAGTAGGTGTAGGCCTTGCCGAGCCGTTCCCGCTCGAGCCAACCTTTGCGGTGCAGGTTGTCCATAGTCGTCATGACGGTCGTGTACGCGATCTCGCGGTCACGCAGTAGGTCGTCGTAGACCTGCCGGACGGTGATGGTGTCGTCGGCCGACCAGACGCGATCCATCACAACCGCTTCCAGTTCTCCAAATCGATGACCCATCGTCGCCCTCTCCCGTTCTCCGCCCGACCGTGCCGCAGCGGCGTCCGGCGCGCCAACACATACTATATCTCTACGTATTCGATGACGTCATCGGGGACCGCTCGGTCGTATGCCCCCACAGCGCCGTCCAAGCTGGCGCGGAAACGGCCCAGAGATCGTGATCACGGCGCCTGCCACCGACGCTGAGATAGCTGACCATCGTCCCCTCGCGCACCAAACCGATCCGGCGGGCCAACCGAGCCGACTGGGCATTGTCCACATCGATAGGCGCCGTGACCCGCGCCAGACCCAACTGGTCGAAGGCGTAGCCGATGAGCAGGCGAGCTGCCGCACCGGCGACGCCGCGCCCGGCCAGTCGTGAGTCGACCCAGATACTGAGCTCGCCGCGCTCGTCGTGCATCCACAGGTCACACTGCCCGGCGAATCGACCATCGACCTCGATCACCGTGCGTAGGACTCGGCCGGCCTTCGCCTCCGACCTCGACCACAACCACTCGTGAATCCATATCCGCTCACGGTGGCGCCCTTCCCAGCCGCGATCGTCTGTCACCCAGAACGGCTCGATCGCGTGCCGATCGGCGATTCGGATCTCGCGCCAGGTAGCGGCGTCGGACAGTCTCGGAGGGCGCAGGCTGACCGGTTCTCCGCGGGAGGTTCGACCCGCGAGGGTGACACGAGGCGTGGTACGCAGCGAGATGATCATTGGCCGCAGAACACGCGAAGCGTAATAGCGCGCAACCCCCACCACCATCGCGGATGGCCGACTACGCCTCGCAATGATGCGCCGAGTAGTCCGGGTCGCACCGACGCTCTTTCGAGCGGACACCCCCTCGGGTGTCGCAGACGCGGACCGCCGAATCACACGAACCTTCCGATCATATCTACTAAGTAATTTAGTATTTAGCCGGTTCGTTGCAGCTTTGTCAACGCTTCGAGGATGGGGCTGCGATACGAAGCGTCGCCCCATCCTCGAAGCCAGCAGATCACGGTGCCACGCCGCGACAGCTACCGACCACGATGCGTTTGGTCCGTCAAGCCGCAATCTCGTCATTCGAGGCGCGCGCGGCGATGGCGCGCTTCAGCCGGATGAGATCCTTCGGCGCGTTCACCGCCACCGCACCAACAAGGACGCCGCGCGACGAGAAGGCGACCACGAGGCGATCCTCGGCCGATTCGTCGACAACGATCCGCTCCTCGTCAGCGAGCGCGAGCACACCAGCGACCTGAATGCGGGCACCGTGAATATGCGTCGCGAAAGACGGTACCGGCGCATACGTTTCGGCTGCGTCGAGACCAGTAAGCAGATTGCGGGCAGCCAGGGCGCCCTGTTCATTGGCGTTGGCCCAGTGTTCGACGCGGATCAGTTCGCCGTTGTACAGCGGGTGTGACCAGCGGGCGACGTCACCCGCGGCGACGATCGACGATTCCCCTTCGGCGAACAACGAACTGGTGCACACGACACCGTTGTCGAGCTTCAGCCCACTCCCGCGCAGCCAGGCGGTATTCGGTACGACGCCGGTGCCCGCGATGACGACATCGGTCGGAATTCGACGGCCATCACTCAACAACACCGCGGTGGCCCGGCTTTCCCCATCGAAGCCGAGGGCCCGGACCCCGGACACAAGGTCGACGCCGTGCCGCTGATGGTGCCGGGCGAGCCACCGCGCGCCGTGCGTTCCCAACGTCGTGACCATGGGGTGAGATCCGGCGTCGACCAGGGTGACCGAGATTCCTCTCCGTCGAGCGGTGGACGCCACTTCGCTTCCGATGAAGCCACCACCGATCACCGTGACATGAGCAGGTGCGGCCGCCAGCTCGGCGCGCAGGGCGAGAGCGTCGTCGACGGTTCGAAGGCTGTGCACGCCCGCGGGCTGCGCATCGAAGCGGCGCGGGCTCGCGCCGGTCGCCACCACCAGTCCATCGAACGCGATTTCCGATCCGTCATCGAGGACGACCAGGCGCTCGTCGGTGCGCAGCGAAGTGGCTCGGCGGTTGCGCAGCCAACCACCCTCTAGCTGTTCCGCGCCGGGGAGTGCGATGTCGTCGTCGCCGTCCAGGACACTTTTCGACAGGGGCGGCCGGTTATAGGGTGCGTGGTTTTCCGCGCCGATCAAGGTGATCTCGCCGGCGAAGTCCGCAGCGCGTAGTGCCTGCACGGCGCGCAGTCCCGCCAGCGAAGCTCCGACAACGACGATCCGATTCAACTTTGTCATTCCGCCACCATACATACCCCTTGGGGGTACTGGTAGTCATCAATACGTATACCCCCTAGGGGTAGACAACGAACCTTGACTGTCGTATCGTCTGTTCTCGGAACGCCCCTGAAGCACAAGGAGACAAACGGTCATGAGCACCAACAACAGCACCAGCACCTACGTCGTTTCGGGCATGTCCTGTGGCAGCTGCGTCGGCAAGGTCAAGAACGAGATCGGCAAGCTCGACGGCATCAACGGTGTCGACATCGAACTCGCCACCGGCCGGATGACCGTCATCGGCGCAGGCGCGATCGACGACGCGCTGATCCAGGACACCGTCGAAAACCTCGGCTACGAGCTCGTCCAGAACTGACCCCCCGCCACCGTGTTATCGACTCCGATTCGATGACACGGTGGCCATCCTCGGGGAAGTCAGCGGGTCTGGACGGTAGCCCGTTCAGCAGGTGCCACGCACCGCCACAGAAGTAGAAGGACAACCCCGATGATCACGTCACTGTTCGCCAACCGCGACTACATGCGGTTGTTCACCGCGCAGATGACCGCCCTGTTCGGCACCGGCCTGACCACGGTCGCGCTCGGACTACTCGCCTACGAACTCGCCGGAGCCGATGCCGGAGCCGTGCTCGGCACCGCATTGACCATCAAGATGGCCGTCTACGTCACGATCGCCCCGATCGTGGCCGCCTACGCCGACCGATTCCCCCGCCGACTGTTCCTGGTCTCGCTCAACATGATTCGCGGCGGCGTCGTACTGGCGCTGCCGTTCATCGACCAGATCTGGCACATCTACGTCCTGATCGCAGTCCTACAGACAGCCTCAGCCGCCTTCACCCCCACCTACCAGGCAGTGATCCCCGATATCCTGCCCGACGAACGTGACTACACCCGCGCACTGTCGGCCGCCCAACTCGCTGCGACCATGGAAACACTGTTGAGCCCCATGCTGGCCGCGGCCGCGCTGACCCTGATCAGCTTCCACTGGCTGTTCGTCGGCACCGCGATCGGCTTCGTGGTCTCCGCCGCCCTGGTGATCTCGACCCGAATCCCCAACGCGGGCGCCACCACTCAGGGCAGCTTCCGCGAACGGATCGCGGTCGGCATGCGGATCTTCGCCGCCACTCCACGCCTACGCGGGCTGCTCGGTCTGAATCTGGTCGTCGCCGCGGCTGGTTCGGTGATCATGGTCAACACCGTCAACTACGTCCGTGACACCCTCGGTGGATCCCAGACCGGCGTGGCGATGCTGCTGGCCGCCAACGGTTTCGGAACAATGATCACCGCTTTGTCACTGCCGCGGGTCCTGGACCGAATCGGTGCGCGCCCGGTGATGCTGTCCGGCGCCGCGACGTTGATCGTCGGTCTCAGCTCGGCCATCGCGCTGTCGACCGCTACCGGCGGTCAGTGGCGCTGGGGTGCCGCGATCGGCGTGTGGGCCTTGATCGGTGCCGGCACCGCCGCGGTCCTCACCCCCACCGGGCAGATCCTGCGTCGCTCGTCGCAGCCCGCCGACCGTGCGGCCTTGTTCGCCGCCCAGTTCTCGCTGTCCCACCTTGCCTGGCTGCTCACCTACCCGATCGCCGGATGGCTCACCCGCGCAGCCGGTTTCACCACCACCTGGGTGGTGCTGGCGGCACTCGCAGTTGTCGGCACCACAGTCGCGCTGCGGTCCTGGCCGCGTCACGATCCCGAGCAGATCACCCACCTGCACGAGGTCGGCACCATCGATCCCGCCCGCCTGGTCGACGCGATCCGGGTCAGCGACCGCCTCTACCTGCACACCCATCCCTACGTCATCGACGCAGAACACCTGAGGTGGCCGCGTGACACCCGCCAACCCACCCTCATCGGCTGATCCGATCCCCTTGTCGGACAACCAAGTACAGAAAGTGCGGAACTCTCGATGAATGCCACCACCAAGTTCGCCGGATTCGCCGTCGGCCTCGCCGCGGTCTTCGGAATCGCCGTCGCCGTCGGCGCGACAATCGGACCGGACCCTGATCCGAGTGGACCTGCCGGACACGGCGGCCACGCCGCACCCAGTGCCCCTGGCCCCTCCACCGATATGCCCGGCGGCCTCATGGTCACCGATCAGGGCTACACGCTGGAGCTGGACAAGCCGAACACCACCACGGCGGCGCAGACGCCGATCTCCTTCCGCATCCTCGATGCCACCGGCGCCCCGGTGACGAAGTATCAGACCAGCCACGACAAGGACCTGCACCTGATCGTGGTGCGGCGCGACATGGCCGGTTTCCAGCACGTGCACCCGGTGCTGGATCCGGCCGGGACCTGGTCCGTGCCGCTGAATCTGAGCCGGGCCGGTGACTACCGGGTCTTCGCCGACTTCACCCCGGCGGGCGGGTCGAACCTGACCCTCGGCGCCGACCTCCGGGTCGCGGGCAACTACGACGTGCAGGCCCTACCCGCCCCGGCGGCGACGGCTCGGGTCGGCGAGTACGAGATCACGCTGACCGGCACGATCACTCCGGGCGCCGCGTCGCCGGTCACCCTGTCGGTCAGCCGCAACGGCGCACCGGTCACCGACTTGCAGCCCTACCTCGGCGCCTACGGGCACCTGGTCGCTCTGCGCGCGGCCGACCTCGCCTACCTGCACGTTCATCCGGAGGGTGCACCCGGCGACGGGGTCACCCCGGCCGGGCCCGGCGTCGACTTCGTGGTGAACGCACCGAGTACCGGCGACTATCGGCTGTTCCTGGACTTCCAACATCAGGGCGTAGTGCGCACCGCTGAATTCACCCTCAGCGTGACCACCTCGAACGAAGCTGCGGCAGCGCCGACAGCGCCGACAGCGCCGACAGCGCCCGCCAACCATGGCGCGCCCGGCCATGGACACTGACACGCTCGGCGCAACGGCGCATTCAATGCCAACCTCCCCGGTCGGTCCTGCTACTAGCCCCGGTCGGCCCCATCGGATCCACGCAACGCCAATCAATTCGGCACCACTGTCGACACAACGAAGGAGCACCCCATGACCACCGTGACACACCCACCGGGCACCGGCCAGGTAGAACTGGTGATCGGTGGCATGACGTGCGCTTCCTGCGCGAACCGGATCGAGAAGAAGCTCAACAAGCTCGACGGGGTCACCGCCACGGTCAACTACGCGACCGAGAAGGCGCGGGTCGACTTCACCGGTGACGTCTCCCCCGAGGAACTGATCTCCACCGTCGAGCAGGCCGGCTACACCGCGGCGCTGCCCGCGCCGAAGAAGCCGGAGACCACCGACGAGCCCGCCGCCGAAGCGGACCCCACCGCAACGCTGCGCACCCGCCTGCTGGTCTCGCTGGTGCTGACCGTCCCGGTGATCGCGATGGCGATGATCCCCGCACTGCAGTTCACCAACTGGCAGTGGCTCTCGCTCACGTTGGCCGCGCCGGTCGTGATCTGGGGCGCGCTGCCCTTCCACAAGGCAGCGTGGACCAACCTGAAGCACGGCACCGCCACCATGGACACGCTGGTGTCGATGGGCACCCTGGCAGCGTTCGGCTGGTCGCTGTACGCCCTTTTCTGGGGCACGGCGGGCACGCCGGGGATGAAGCACCCGTTCGAATTCACCATCGCGCGGATGGACGGCACGGGCAGCATCTACCTCGAAGCCGCGGCCGGTGTGACCACGTTCATCCTGGCGGGACGGTACTTCGAAGCACGGTCCAAGCGACGTGCGGGGGCGGCACTGAAGGCACTGCTCGAGCTCGGCGCGAAGGACGTCGCGGTCCTGCGCGACGGCGTCGAGACGCGAATTCCGGTGGAGCAGCTGGTCGTCGGTGACGAGTTCATCGTGCGGCCGGGCGAGAAGATCGCCACCGACGGTGTGATCACCGAGGGCACGTCGGCGGTCGACGCGTCCATGCTCACCGGCGAGTCCGTGCCGGTGGAGGTCGGTGTCGACGACGCTGTCACCGGGGCCACCGTGAACGTCGGCGGCCGACTCGTCGTGCGCGCCACCAGAATCGGAGCCGACACCCAACTCGCCCAGATGGCACAGCTCGTCGAGGACGCGCAGACCGGCAAGGCGCAGGCACAGCGGCTGGCCGACAAGATCTCCGGCATCTTCGTCCCGATCGTCATCGCACTGGCCGTCGCCACGCTCGGATTCTGGCTCGGCACAGGCGGTTCCATCGCCGCGGCCTTCACCGCGGGCGTGGCGGTGCTGATCATCGCCTGCCCGTGCGCCCTCGGCCTGGCCACGCCGACCGCATTGATGGTCGGCACCGGACGCGGCGCGCAGCTGGGCATCCTGATCAAGGGACCCGAAGTGCTGGAATCGACCCGCAAGGTCGACACCATCGTGCTGGACAAGACCGGCACCGTCACCACCGGCAAGATGACGCTGCTCGACGTGATCCCCGCCGACGGCGAACTGGGTAACAAGGTGCTGGAACTCGCTGGTGCGCTGGAGGATTCGTCGGAACACCCGATCGCGCAGGCGATCGCCAAGGGCGCACGCGACGAGTTCGGCACACTGCTGCCGGTGGAGGGCTTCGCCAATGTCGAGGGCCTCGGCGTGCAGGGCGTGGTCGACGGGCACGCGGTGATCGTGGGCCGGGCGCGACTGCTGGCCGACTGGTCACAGCCGCTCGACGAGAAGCTGGAAACCGTGCTGGCGGAAGCGGAGTCGGCGGGCAAGACCGCGGTCGCGATCGGCTGGGACGGTAAGGCGCGCGGTGTGCTGGTTGTCGCCGATGCGGTGAAGCCGACCTCGGCCCAAGCCATCTCGCAGTTCCGCGAGCTCGGCCTGACGCCGATCCTGCTCACCGGTGACAATGCCCGTGCCGCCCGCACCATCGGCGACGAAGTCGGCATCGACGAGGTCATCGCCGAGGTGCTGCCGCAGGACAAGGTCGACACGGTGAAGCGGCTGCAGGCCGAGGGCAAGGTCGTCGCCATGGTCGGTGACGGCGTCAACGACGCGGCCGCCCTGGCCCAGGCCGACCTGGGCCTGTCGATGGGCACCGGCACCGACGTCGCCATCGAGGCCAGCGACCTCACCCTCGTCCGCGGCGACCTGCGCGCCGCCGCCGACGCGATCCGCCTGTCGCGACGCACCCTGGCCACGATCAAGGGCAATCTGTTCTGGGCCTTCGCCTACAACGTGGCCGCGATCCCGCTGGCCATGGCGGGCCTGCTCAACCCGATGCTGGCCGGCGCCGCGATGGCGTTCAGCTCGGTCTTCGTGGTGAGCAACAGCCTGCGCCTTCGCCGGTTCAAGTCGACCGCGCAGTAGGCGGTAACCGAAATACAAGGGGTGGTGGCAGCAGAACCATTTGCTGCCACCACCCCTTCTTCGAAGGAGACGATTGCTATTTCCTCAACAGCCACCGCCCTACGGATCGCCCGCCATCCCGCCGTCCGAACCATCGCGCGCTGCGCCGTCGCATGCGTAGCCGAAGCGATCCGAAACGCGATCCTGAACCCGGACGTCGACACCCAGCACCGACCAGGCTCTCGAAACGCATAGCCCGAAGCCAACTCCCGCGGCAGCGGCCGCCAACATCGGCCAGCACAACCGACATAGCCGAGACACATTTCGCACGCGACGGCTCCTCAGGCAGTCAGCTGGTATCGCCGCTCCCTAGCCGAATTCGCCCGTTTTCACCGTTGCTCGAGCATCGCCTTCATCTGGTCGATTTCACGCTGCTGGGTGGACACGATGGTCTCGGCCATTTGTTTGGCTTGGGGATTGGCGCCCGAGGCGATTTCGGTCTGAGCCATCTGCACCGCACCGTTGTGGTGGTCGATCATCATCTCCAACCACATCCGATCGAACTCCGGCCCGGACATGCCGTCCAACGACGACATCTGCTCCGGCGACATCATCCCTGGCATGTCGTGCCCCATCGCCTCACCACCCGACGGCACCGACTTTCCGAACTCCGTGAGCATCGACTGCATCTGAGCCATCTCAGGTGCCTGAGCAGCCTTGATATCGGCCGCGAGATCGATCACCTGCTGATCCTGGGACCGGGACGGCACCAGGTCCGCCATCTGGATAGCCTGCTGATGATGTTGGTACATCATCTGCAAGAACGTGACGTCGGCGTCGTTGAAGGTGCCGGCGGGGGCCGTAGTACTGGTCGAACTCGGCGACAGTGCAGGCGCCGAAGTCGCGGCTGTGTCGCCCGAATCGTCATCGCCACAGCCGACAGCAACTAAAGCGACCAGAGCGACGCATGGAACGAACCGTCGAAGCATGATCGAACGTCGAGACATGGTGAACCGCCTCCTCGCATACGCCCCCACGGAACCGACCTACCCCGGATTGCCGAGGATATGCTCGACACGCGTGCTCGGCGTCCAGCGAGCCCGGCGCGTCGCGGGAAGACTGCAGCTCAAGCCGGATCCAACCCGGCCTTGATGATCCCGAGCAGTCGTTGCACCGCTTCCTCGGATGGCAGCGAAACAGCGGCGTCCAGCGCGTGCAGGCAGTAACCCGCCAGTTCAGCGGCAGGTACATCCGCTCGGACGGCGCCGATAGCGGCAGCTGCGCGGATCGAATCGGTCATCAGCTGACGCAACTTCTGTTCGGCATGAACAACATGCGATCCGTGGTGGACAAGCGCGCCGAGATCGGTGCCGTGGTGACGGCGAGATTCTCGCAGGATCCTCGCGTACGTACTCAGCAAGATGTCCAGACGCTGCGAAGCGTCGCCCTCCGCCGCGCCCGCCGCCTCCAGTTGCCCCAGGTGGTTGCCGACTTGCTGCTCGTGCCAGGCACCGAGGATCGTGCCCACGTCGGAGAAGTACTTGTACAGGGTTGCCCGCCCGATGCCCGCCTGTTCCGCGATCTGGGACATCGTCACCGACGACACCCCGTGCTCGATCGCCAACCGCGCAGCGGAGTCGAGGATCGAGTCGCGCACCGCACGGCGATGCTCATCGATCGTCTCGCTCCATAACTTCGGCACCCCCGGATTATACGTTCTGGCATCGCCCTAGACATTTCGTCGCTGTTGAATACATACTGTATTGCAAAACGCAGCCGACCTCGTAGGTCCACCGGAAGGGCAATCCTGATGACCGAACCAACGCCTCGTCCACGTCCCGCTTCACCCACACCTCGCTGGGTGAAAGTGACCGGAATCGTCATCGCCGCCCTCGTTGCATTACTCGTGATCGGCCTGCTGGTCGGCGGCGGCGAACACGGCCCAGGCCGGCACAGCAGCTCGGCAGAAGTAACTGAGTACGTACGGTGAGCCGGATGCGTCCACCGATTCGTCAGCTGGCCTTGACCATTCACGTCAGCGCATCGGTGGGCTGGCTCGGCGCAGTCGTCACCTTCTTGGTCCTAGCGATCGTCGGAGTCGCCAGCTCCGACGTCGGCATGGTGCGCGCCGTAGACCTAGTCGCCCGGCCTTTGGCGTGGTGGGTGCTGGTGCCACTCTCGGTGGCCTCGCTCTTGACGGGAATTGTTCAATCTCTCGGCACACCATGGGGATTGGTCCGCCACTACTGGGTGCTGTTCAAACTCCTGCTCAACGTCATCGCCACCGCGATCCTGCTGCTCTACACGCGCACCGTCGACCACTACACCAGCATCGCCGCACGCCCGGAATCCACCATCGACCAGATGCGCGCACCGACATTCGTCATCCACGCGGCCGCCGCCACGCTCATCCTCCTGTGCGCGATGGTCCTGGCGATCTACAAACCGCGCGGCCTCACGCCATTCGGGATTCGAGCGCGGAGATCATGAGCGCGACTCCGATCCAGCGGTCGACCACCGCTGCTGAGCCCTGCGCAAGCTCCGCTCGTCGCGGTATCCCAGCCGAGTTGCCACTACCCGTTGCGACAAGCCGAGGTCGAGCGACCGCGCCTGCTCGGCCCGCACCGAGTCGACCTCAGCGCGCCAGCTGGTACCTGCTTCGTCCAGTCGTCGCTGCAGTGTCCGAGGGCCGATTCCGAGGCGGGCAGACACCGCTGCCAGAGTCGGCGTTCCCTCCGCGATGGTCGCGACGAGCACGACGCGCAGCATCATGCGCCAATCACCGACGACCCGCGCACTACCCAGGAGCAGGTCGGCGTGGTCGCGCAGAATCCGGGGCAACCCGGATCTGGGATGCGGCACCGGCGCCAGTGCATCAGCCGCAAGAATGACGATCCTGTCGTCCAGTTGTTCGTAATCCACGCGCGAGGTGCCCAACCGTTCGGCGAGCAGTCGGTGCGCGGAGCCCCTAGGTGCTCGATGAGCGAAGCCGACCTGCACTGGGACGATCGGCCGCCGGGCAGCCTCGGCCATGCGCGCGACAACCATGGCCACGACGAATTCGCCAACTGCGGCGGCAACTTCGGGGTCGAGATCCAGCGACCGGTGACGTAGGACGATCAGGTCCCCGTCCGCGCGTACATCGAGTTGCTCACGGTCGATGTCGGCGACCGACCCGAGATAGGTGGTGGCGTCACGCAGTCCGTCGAGGACGGTCGCACCCGCGGTGAAGAACTGGTCCCATACGCCGAGTTCGCCGGGGCCGGCCCGACCGGCGAGCTCCACGCCTACTCGACCCGGGCTACTGGATTGAACCAGGCAGCCCCACAGCGCGTTCGATAATTCTGTGTTGACTCGGTTGCGGTCATCCAGTAAGGCCTCACCGGTCAACCCGGGAAGCATGGCTTGGCTGCCGCTACTCAGTCCAGCATCGCGCGCCGCAGTCAACAGCAGCCGAATGATGGCTGTTGACACGGAATTCCGCGGCGGACGTGGCGGATGCCCTGTCGTGATCTGTCCTGTTTCTGACACCTTTGCGCCCTCCGACGCGGTCAGCGCGTCTCTACGGTGAATACCTGTGCCCCGTAGGGGTGAAGGTTGACTCACGGAGGACGCGCTGAAATGGAGATCTGCTGTTCGACGGCAATCGACGACTACTCGGTCGACCTGGCTGTTGAGCCGGAGCGGACGAGCTCGATCCTCGAATTCACGGTGAATCGAGCAGGGCAACCCGTGGCGGCTCTCGACGGTCCGGTCCAGCTGTTCGTCCACCATGGCGAGACGCCGATAGACACCGAGCCGGTGCTGACGCGAATTCGCCCGAATACGCCGCCGCCCTTGCGGTTCCGTCTCGGTACGAGGTTTCCGGCGGGGTGCCGCGTCCAACTGACGTTCGCGGTCGACGGTCGCGTACGCACCGCGGATCTCACGGTGCCGACAAGACACCGGACGAGAAGCGGTGGGTGGCGCCGTCATTCATGCCTGGTCGCACCGGGAGCGTGATGTTCGTCAGCGCCGATCGATGCAGCAGTGAAGGAGAGTGTCACGGCCGTAGCCGGACAGAGCGCGCCCCGGTGGGCCACGTACCGAGGCGAATCCCGGGAAAGAATCGGATACGGCGGGCACTTCGACCACCTGAACGATTGCGCAGTGCGCGGTAGTGCGCGGGCACCAGTCGTTGCCCGCGCGCTGGACAGCGACCGCAGTCCAGTCGGCGGATTCGGCGGTGAAGTGCGGGTGCGCGGGGACCCGCAGCGGCGTCTCGGACTTCACGAAGGCATTGCCGCCGTGGTGCGAATGTTGCACCGGCAGTTCGAATTCCCCGAACGGCATCACGAGCAGCAGCACCAACAGTGCGGCCGGAAACCATCCTCGCCAAACCCGACCGACCAGTCTCACGGCATCAAAATAGCAACCGGTCTGTGCTTCCGAAAGCTGAGCTACTGCCAGTCCGCGATGGTTGCATGACCGAGCACTGCCGGCCGACTGGTCGGCCATTCGACAGCGCTCGGTGTCGATCGCTGCAGCACAACCCGAATCGGCAGCGGTGATGCCTGAAGATGCCGATGTCGACCAGGCCCGCTGCGGCGGACACTCCCAGAACAGAGATTGCTGTCGACACTACCGGCCCGGTCGGCAACCGGGGCGATGCGAGGCCACTGGCCGATCGCAACGAACACCGGTGCTCGGTATGTTTCGCAGCGTCGAAATAGTGCAGCCAGCAGGGATCCTCGACCGGGCAAGCATCGGCGAAGCCGCAGCCAAGTCCGCCGATGTCGATGCTCGCAGCCAGAACGCAAACAGAATCGAGGGCGCGACGGTAATGGGCGGAGCCCGAATGTCCGGTTCACGGTTTGGTAACCCTGCGGCTTACCGCGGAGCAACGCGGCCGGGACGCGCACTTGTCGAGTACGTGTCCCGGCGGTCACCGTCGCTGGGGATAGGGTCACATCGGGCAGCAAGGGCCCATCACTGCACACATCCAGTCGCAGAGCATTTTCAGTGGATTCATCTCATTCACCTTTCCTGGGGTCGATGGCCTTGGGTGCCGGTCGCCGACGATCTTTCGGGTGCCGGGTTGGCCCGGCCGCGAGAATGCTAAAGCCTCCAGTGTGATGGAAGGTCAAGTCAAGTGTGGCTCACCACGCTGCCGGGCCAGATCACGGTCGCGGTGTAGCCGAGTTCGGTAGTCACGGCGATAGTGGTCGAGCGTCGCCGCGGGGTATCTAGCACGAGGGTGGTGCCGGTCTTTTGGCGGTGCGCATGACCTGGACACCAGGTATCTCGACCAGAACGTCGTAGATAAGCAGGGCCGAGGACACCCACATGGTCGGCCCTTGCGGACCCGAGCCATGAGTGTCAGGAACACCGCAAGCATGCGATCGCGAACCCAGCGGCGAGTATCTCTGACGCCGGGAATTCTTGGGCGCCGCCGCGGATGCGTCTTCGCATGCCGTTCGGCTGGACAGCCTGCATGCTGTCGCCGGGCAAGCGACGAGACTCGTTCTGCCTCGTTGCCAGCGGCGGGGAGGCAGGGAGGCCGAACCGAGCGACCCCGGATCCGTAGTATTTTCGTTGAGAGGAGGACAGGCTGATGAAGATCGGTGAACTCGCCGCCGCCAGCGGACTCATACCGACCACAATCCGGTTCTACGAGAGCCAGGGGCTGATGCCCGAGCCCGACCGCACCCCCAGCGGTTACCGCGACTATACGAACGAACACCTCACCAGACTGCAGTTCATCCGCCGTGCCCAAACCGCCGGGCTGTCCCTGCGTGAAGCCGGTGAGATCCTGGATATCCACGACGGAGGCGAGCAACCCTGCGGGCACGTTCGCGAGGTCCTGGCGACCCGCCTCGACCAGGTGCGCGCGCAGATCAGCGAGCTTCTCACCCTCGAGTCCCACCTTCAAGACCTGCTCCACACAGCTCGCGGCGCGGCTCCGAGCTCACACGACACCGCCGCCGTGTGCTGGATCCTCGAAGCCGAGCCCGCAGACCACCAGACCGCCAAGCACCACGGCTGACGGCTATCACCCACAGCGCAAATCTTTCTTGCAAGGCGGTCGGGCGAGTTGGCGCAGCGTGACCTGCAGTCCCGGGTGCCTCAGCAAGGGGCCGGGCATACGCGGTGGCGGGCCCACCTGTTCCGGCTTTTACTCTTGCTGTTCCCCATGACTTTCTCGCGACCGTCTCGTAATATTGCACCGGCCCATTCTCGACGGTAGCTGGTCATTGAAACGTCCGGTCAACATCGCAGTCCTGCGGCGCCCACAGGCCGCGCCTCCCTGGTTGTGTGCAGCCTCGCCGCGACTGTTCCCGCGATGATCTGGATGGCGTTGCGGCCGAGCGGGTCCGAGGTCCAGCAGGTCAGCGCGGTCGCGCCGCTGGCGCCGTCGGCGATCGAGCTCGATACGCTGCCCACACTGGCGCATGACGCGCCGCCAGAGCCGGGGCTTCCTCGCGTCGCCGCAGACGACGAAGAGGCGAAGCTGTCGGCTCTGAAGGCGAAAACCCCCTGCGGAACGCAATGGAAGGGCACCCGGCCGCATGTCGCGCAGGTCAGTAACATGGTGCAGCAGATGTTCGGGATTTCCGACATCGGTGGCGCGCAGGGGCGCTACGACGGTGATCACGGTGCTGGTCTCGCGCTCGACATCATGACGCCGAATCCGGCCCAGGGCGATGCGATCGCTGCTTTTGTGCTGGCCAACAAGGCGCGGTTCGGTGTCAACTATGTGATCTGGCAGCAGCGTTACAACGATGGCGGCGGGTGGTCGTACATGGAGGACCGTGGTAGCCCAACCCAGAATCACTACGACCATGTGCATGTTTCGTTCGCCTCGTCCGGGGCAGCGAATCTTATGTGCTGATCAGGGGTTTGGTGTGCGATTTGGCTCTGCCGAGTGCTCCGGATCTGTTGAGCAGGCCGAGTGCTGTCGTGGTGATCGCGCCTATCACGATCAGTCCTGCCCAAGCCAGCGCGTCGAGCCCGGCACGATGAGCAGCGCCCAGCAACGCCCCGGTCCCGAGGTTTCCCAGCAGGATTCCGATTCCCACGATGGTGTTGTAGAACCCGTAGTGTGTTGCCACCAGCCGTCCGCCTGACAGCGCGACGATGGTGTCCATTTCGAACGGGAAGACCGCGGCGCTGGCTACGGCCAGGACTGCCGCCGACACCAGCAACGCGATGATCGCGACGGCGGGACCGAACCGGCCCGGGCCCGGCACCAGCAGCAATGGCACGAAGGCGACGGCGAGGGTTCCCACGCCGATCACCAGCCCGAGTCTGCTGCCGAAACGAGCCTCGAACCACCGCGTGATCCGAAGTTGTCCCGCGACAGCGACTGTCGCGTTGACAACGAACAACGCAGCTACCAATGGTGCGGCGGCACCATCGCTGAGGTATTCGGCGTGCAACGGCAACGCCAGATACACCTGAAACGACAGGACGTAGGAGCCGGTCATCGCTACCGCGAACCACATAAACGCGTTGTTCGATGTGATGCTCGCCCAATCCTTCCAGACCGATACTCGGTCGATGACGGGCTTTCCGCGACCAGCTGGTAGGGCTGCCAGTTGTCCGATTGTCAGCACAGCGAACACTGCGGCGGCCGCTGCGGCGGCCACGCGGAAATCCAATGCCAGCAATGCGATCCCGGCCAGTGGGCCCGCCAGAATCCCGGCTTGGTAGAACACGTTGAACATCGCGAAGGCCGGAACCCGGCGTTCACCAGCTTCGGCGGCTAGATAGGCACGCACCGCCGGGTTGAACAACGCACCGGCGAATCCTGTTGCCGCGGAGGCGATCAGCAGAGCGGGCAACGTTTCGACGACAGCGAGCAACCCGAAGCCCGCCGTGCGCAACAGACAGCCGGCCACGATGAGTGGTTTGTAGCCGAGGCGGTCGGCGAGGGTGCCGCCGATCAGGAACATCCCCTGTTGGGAGAAGTTCCGCACCCCGAGCACCAGGCCGACCGTCCAGGCGGCAAGACCCAGCGATCCGGAGAGATAGCCAGCCAGGTAAGGCATCAGCATGTAGAAGCCGAGGTTGATCGCGAACTGATTGACCATCAGCATGCGAGTGACCTTGTTGTAGCTGCCGAAGCTGCGGACGATCTCGATCATCGCGCGCTCCGCGAGAAGCTCTGCGGTTCGATTGGTTTCGGCTGGCGCGGGTCGACGACGTCGGCGCAGCGAGTCCATGTTCGGACCACTTGATCGCCAGGATGGGCGATGGTGGTCGGTTCGATCGGAGGGTTGGTGTGCAGCAACCCGTTTCGGTGGCAGTAGTCGTCGTTGAAGACGGTGTCGTAGTACCGGTGCGGTCCGTCGGGAAAGACAGCGGCGAATCGGGTATCGGATGAGTACTGCGACGCAGCCCATCCTGCGACCAGCGCGACGGCTCCGACGCTCCAGCCGCCGGTAGCGTGGTGGGTGCTCGCCAGGGCGCGGGCCGCCCAGACGGCTTCTGACGGCGCTACCCAGTGCACTTCGTCGAAGGCGTCGTAGTCGATGTTGCTGGGGTAGATGCTCGAGCCGAGCCCACGCATGAGGCGGGTTCCTGCCGGTTGCCCGAATATCGTCGAGGAGATGGTGTCGACCCCGATCAGCTTCAGGTGCGGGTGAAACCGGCGTAGTACCCGGGTGATTCCGGCGGAGTGCCCGCCGGTGCCGACCGAGCACACCAGTACGTCGACTCGGCCCAGTTGGGCGACCAGTTCCAGTGCAAGGGAGTCGTAGGCGTCGACGTTGTCGGGGTTGTTGTATTGGTCTGGGCACCATGCCGACGGGTCGGCGTCGAGAAGCTCCGATACCCGGTCACAGCGTGCACGCTGCCAGCCGCCGTCGGGGTGCGGGTCGGTGACCAGGTCGATATGGGTGCCGTAGGCGGCGAGCAGGCTGCGCATCAGAGGTTCCATACCCGGGTCGGTGACCAACGTGACCGGATGCTTGAAGAAGGTGCCTGCCAGTGCCAATCCCAATCCGAGTGTGCCGCTGGTGGACTCGATGATCAGAGCGCTAGGCTGGAGATCGCCGCGTGCGCGGGCTCGGGCGACCATGTGCAGGCCGGGGCGATCTTTCATTCCGCCGGGGTTGGCTCCTTCGAGTTTCGCCCAGAACCCGTGGCCGTGTGGGGCCAGCGGCGCCCCGACCCACAACACGGGGGTGTTGCCGACCAAGGCGTCGGGCCGTAGGCACCTCGCCCCGGTGGTGAGCAGGTTGGCGGGGGTGATTCGCAGTTCGTCGAGCAAAGCGTCGTCCATGAAGATTCCGTTCTGTTCGCCAAGCGTTGGACCAGGCCGCGACCACCGGCCGACACTGTGTAGGTGTTGGCCTGGCGCTTGCCTGTCAGCGACGGCAAATACAGTTCCGGAGAAGACGTTCGGCTCCGCTGTCGGTTCGAGCCGCGCTCGATTGTGGTGGTCCGCGCAGTCGGGATATCGGCGCAGAGTCTGCGTCGAACAACGGGTCTGCGGCGACGGTGCTCGCGTTACCGGTCTCGTCGGTGCGGGTCAGGACCGCTTCTATCCGGACGCCATCGTGCGGACAGCGCGTTGCGCCGTCGAGGTCGGTGTGGCTGCAGTCAGAGGCGGTGACCGCGCCGTCGGCGCGGGTCGCCAGTGCAGCCGAGTGGTGATGTGCGATGGACACTGGGTCACGAGCTTCGAGCAGTCTGCAGTCGGCGATCCCCAGGGTCAGGACGAGACCGGCGAGGAACAGCACAGCGCCGCACCACACGCTCGGGACGCGCACCCTGTGCCACACGCTCGGGACGCGCACCCTGTGCCACACGGCAGCCGATCGTACGCCGCTGTGATCTTGAAAACGCCAGACGCATTGTCGCGGCGGCATGCCGTGCCCACTCTCCTCACTAGGGGTGCCCGGCCCACAATCCGACGGGACTGCGAGCCGGGCCGAGGTGATGCTCGGTCAGACGGGCGCGGCATCCGGGATGAGTTCGTCGTGGTGTGCGGTGACGGTGTCGGATCCGACGTGCCACACGGTGGCGGTCGCGATGTCGAAGAACAAGCCCGCGATATGGACCTCGCCGGTGGCTGCCGCGGCGGCTACGACCGGATGCCTGCGCGCGGTCTCGACCTGGATCGCGACGTTGACCATACTCAACTGGTCGCGTGCATCGAACCCGGCCGCCGCGGCAGCGGCAGCAACCGGGTGCCCGGTGAGGTAGGCGTGCACACTGGGTTCGGCGTGGTCGAGCCACCCACGAATGCTCGGGGACACCGTGGCGTCGCCCAGCAGCGCACCCATCGCGCCGCAACCGGAGTGGCCGCAGATGATCACCGAAGACACCGCGAGCTCTTCCACCGCGAAAGCCAATGCCGCCTCGGCTGAGGGGTCGGCGCTATCGGCGGGTATCAGGTTGCCGACATTGCGAACGGTGAACAGGTCGCCGGGACCGCTGTGAGTGATGACGTTGGGTACCAGACGCGAATCGGCACAGGTCAGGAACAGCGAATTCGGGGCCTGACCGTCGCGCAGGTCATTGAGGTGGGCGCGAACCATGGGTGCGTGACGGCGTTGATAGCGCGAGATTCCGTCGAGGATGGGCCGCAGCGCGCCAACGGACAGCAACGCTGCAGAGTCGGTGTCGGTGTTCTGCCACGCCTTCCACGGCTCCAAACCCCGCGCCTGCGCTGACGATCCCCGCTGCGGCGGGCCAAGGGCCGTGGCCGAGAGTGTGTCCGAGCCGAGTTCGTCGATGAGGACGGTACCGCCGGTTTCGCGGTGGCGGCGTTCCCATTCGTGCAGTACCTCCGTCGCCGCGTGGTCGATGAAGTCGACGGTCAGTTCAACGGTCACATCGGTACCTGCGGGCACGGAGTCCAGCGCGCTCGACAGCTTCGGCAGCGAAAGGAAGCTGCAGGTTCCTTCGATGACGACTCTCCAGCGCCGCGAATCCACGTCGCCCACCTGCTCTGCGTGGATGTCGGCGCGGGCGGCACGCCAGACGACGAGCGCGATCGCGACGACCAGACCGACGAGGACGCCTTCGAGCAGGTTGAGGAACATCACCCCGGCCACGGTGATCAGGTAAACCCACAAGTCACCGGTGCGGTGCGCCAGCCTGATGTGGGCGAGTTTGACCAGCTGGATGCCGATGACGATCAGTAGTCCGGCGAGTGCGGCCTTCGGAATCTGTTGCACGACTCCGGCCAGCAGCACCGAGAAGAGCAGAACCCACACACCGTGCAGAATCGTCGATGCCTTGGACTTCGCACCAGCGGCGACATTGGTCGCACTACGCACGATGACACCGGTGATCGGAAGCCCGCCGAGCATCCCGGAGGCGATATTCGCGGTGCCCTGACCGACGAGCTCCCGGTTCAGATCAGTGCGCGAACCGGAGTGCATCTTGTCCACCGCCACCGCGGAGAGCAGGCTCTCCACACTCGCGATCAACGCCACGGTCAACACGCCGGTCGCTACCGCGAGCCACTTGCCATCGGGCAACGTCGGCAGGGTGATCGCGTCGAACAGCGACCCGTCCATCACGATTCGCTCGACACCCAGCGGCGCCACCAACGAAACGATCGTCGCGGCGACCACCGCGACCAGCGCCCCGGGAACGCGTCCCAGCGCGCCGGGCACCTTCTTCCAGAACAGCAGCGTCACGATGACGATGAGGCCGATCACCACGTCGCCCCAGTGCAGGCGCGTCAACTGCGCGGGCAGCTGACTGAGGTTCTGCCACACCGAACTTCGCGACGTTCCACCGAGCAGAACATGTACCTGCTGCAGCGCGATCGTGATACCGATGCCCGCGAGCATCGCGTGGACAACCACCGGGGAAATGGCCAACGCGGCGCGCGCGACACGGCTGAGGCCGAACAGGATCTGCAGCACACCCGCGGCGACGGTGATCGCGCAGGTGACCTGCCACCCGAACTCGGCGACCAGCTCGGCGACGACGACGGTCAAGCCCGCAGCGGGACCGCTGGCGAGCATCGGCGAGCCACCCACGGCACCCGCAACGATGCCGCCGATGACCGCCGCGATCAAACCGGCCATGATCGGCGCGTCGGAGGCGATAGCGATACCGAGAGACAACGGCAACGCGACCAGGAACACCACCACAGAGGCGGGCAGATCATGGCGGAGCACGCCACGAAGCCGTTCGCCGAGTGGGGATGGTGATCCTTGTGAGTCGCCTGCGCTCTCGGGCGCCTCGGCCTGGGTCATGATTGTTTCCTCCACCGGTCGGTTTGGGCCGTTGACGGTCTGCCGTCGACGGTCGGAGCTCAGTGCGGATCGGTACGCACCGATCGCTTCCGCGAGGCCCGACGGACGATGGTTTCCCTGCCGGGGGAAGCCATCGTGCCCGTCGGGCATGTGCCTGAACCTGATGAGGGGACGAGCGGCACGCCCCGAAACCATAGGGTCTCAACGACGTTGGGATCCGTTGCCCACGTCACAATCCAGCTAACTCTAAGTCACTTCTCAGGATCAACTATGTTGCATAGTACTTAGCGGCGCGTAGTTCTTAGGGTGCGTCCCAGCGGGCGGTGTTGGGTTGCACGCGGGCAATCGGCGATAGTTGATCGGACGCGTCTGTACCGCAGCAAGTGAACGGCGCACGCAGGAAGGGCAGGCGATGAACGGATTGGGCACCTTGGAGGCCCGAGTGATGGACGTACTCTGGGGTACCTCCGAGGCGCTCACCGTGCGCGACATCTTGGAGCGGCTTCCCGACCCCTACGCCTACACCACCATTCTGACGGTTTTGACTCACCTCCACGAGAAGGAGTGGGTAGTGCGAGTGATGCATCGTCGGGCATATCTCTACCGGCCCGCACGCTCGCGAGCGGAAGCGACCGCCGAGGTCGTCCGCGGCATCATCGACTCCAGCAACGACCCGGAGTCGGTGCTTCTGCACTTGGCGTCGATCGTGACGGAGGCCGAATCCGAAGCGTTCCACCGCGGGCGCACCCGCCCCGCGAAGCGATCCAAGAAATGATCATCGCCTTGGGTGCGGCCTGGGCCGCGGCACTGTTGTGCGTCGCGGCGCCGGGAGTCCTGCACCGCATCACGCCGACAATGACGCCTCGTGCCGCTGTCGCGGCCTGGCTGATCTGCCTGTTCTCGGTCGTTGCGCTCGCTGGCACGGCGGTAACGGCGGCGGTCTGGCCCGGGCATGCGCCGGGCGTGGGTGTCGCCGAAGCGGCAACGCAGTGCCTGACCCGCGTGGTCCATTCGGTGCCCGGCTGGATGGTCGATCCGCTGACCGGCGTTGTTGTGGTCGTCGTGGTCAGCCTTGGCATTCGGGTCGCCGCCAGTGCACGGCGGCATGCCCGGGCCGGAGCTCGCGTGCGCGCCTACCACCGCGATGTCGTCAGCGTGGTGGCTCGTCGTGGCGGCGAGGAGGTGCCGGTGATGTGGCTCGATCATCCCAAGCCGATGGCGTACAGCGTCGACGGCCGCCCCGGGATGGTCGTGGCGACCGAGGGACTGGCCAATACGCTCAATGATGGTGAGCGGCGCGCCGTCCTGGCGCACGAATACGCCCATCTGCGCGGCGGCCATCATCGCCTGATCAGAAGCTGCGAAGTCCTGGCTGCGGCACTGCCGTGGATCCCACTGTTCGCCAAGGCGCCGCGAGCGGTCGCCGCGTTGGCCGAGTTCGCCGCCGACGACTCCGCCGCGACGGCCACCAGCCCCGCGACAATCCGCTCAGCCCTGTGCATAGTCGCGGCCTCGACCAGCAACCAGCCTTCCGCCACTCTCTCACTGGGCGGACAGGTCCTTCAGCAACGTTTACACCGGCTGAACGGCTCGAACCCACCGCGACGGTCATCGCGCTGGATAGCGGTGGGCTTCTCCTCGGTCTTCGCCGCGACCGCCGCACCAGCTGGAATGCTCGCCTGCGCCGCGATCGCCTGCCTGCTCGTGCCCTGACCAAGCCTGGACGCCAGGCATCAACTATGTAGCATAGTTGCCGGTGCCCGATTACAGACGGCGCCGCGCGGCGACGAATGCCTCCGCGGAACGCGCACGATTTCGGGAGGCCCGGGAATGATTCGACGCAGCGTCGTTGTCGCCATGCTGACAGCGCTGGGATTGGCGCTGATCGGCGGCCAGGCACAGGCGCACAGCAAGCTCGACAGTTCCGTTCCGGCGGCGGGGGCCACCGTCAACACTGCCCTGACCATGATCGAATTGACGTTCAATCAGGAGATCGGGACGGAATTCGCCAACGTCGGCCTGACCGATTCCAGCGGTGCCAGCTGGGGAGCCCAGGTGTCCAAGGTCGAGGGCAAGACAGTGCGCGTCGCAGTGAGCCCGTCGATGCCGCCGCAGCAATACACCGTGGCCTACCGGGTCGTCTCCGACGACGGCCATCCGATCACCGGATCCTACGAATTCACCTACGCCGCCCCGTCCGCGGCGCCGACCGAGGCACAGCAGAACTCGCCGTCGGCCCCGACGTCCGTGGTAGCCGGTGAACCTGCGGCTACCTCTTCGTCCTCGAGTGGGCTCCCGTGGCCGCTGATCGGCGTGATGGTGGCGCTCGTCCTCGGTGGCGCTGCTGTGACCCTGCGGGCAAGCAAACGATCGGGACGCTGAGGTCCATCCCGAAAGCCTCATCGCCATGATTGCCCTGGATCCGGTCGCCTTCTCGATCACCGTGCCGAACACGCCGCCCTCGATCGGTTCGATGCTGGCGTGGTATCCCCAACCGCTCCCCATTCTTCCGATTTTGGCGGGTGTGGCCGCGGTGACCTATCTGTTCGGTCTCGCCCGGCTGCGGCGGTTGCGTCGCCCCTGGCCGTGGTGGCGGACCGCGTGCTTCCTCGGCGGCTGCCTGCTGTTGGCCGCGACGACCGGTTTGGGGATCGAAGGCTACGGATACCAACTGTTCAGCGTGTGGATGTTCCAACACCTGACACTGTCGATGACGATCCCGCCGCTACTGGTATGGGGTTGTCCCGGTGTGATGCTGCTTCGGGCGACACCGCACCACGGTCTCGGGCGCATCGTCCTCGCCGTGGCGGTCAGTGGGTTACGCAGCCGAATGGCGCGCTGGGTGCTCCATCCCGGGTTCACCATTCCGCTGTTTCTGTTCAGCTATTACGGCATCTATCTGTCACCGGTATTCGACAAGGTCGGCTCCACTGTCCTAGGCCACCAAGCGCTCGAATTGTTCTTCCTGCTCAGTGGGCTGCTGTTCATCGTGCCGATCCTGTCGGTCGGCCCGCTCCCCATCCGTCAGACCAACCTCGGCCGGTTCTTCGACCTGTTCGTGGAGATGCCGCTGCACGTGTTCTTCGGCGTCATTCTGATGATGGCCACCACGCCCCTGGTCGGACTGTTCGCTACGCCACCGCCGGACTGGGGCATCGACGCGATGCGGGATCAATACCTGGCCGGAGCGCTGGCCTGGTCCTACGGCGAGCCGGTCGCACTCGTCGTGGTCATCGTCTTCGCGATCCGCTGGCGTCGCGACGAGCAGCACGAGAACGCCGTCGCCGATCACCGCGCCGATCGAGTCGGCGATGCCGACCTCGCTGCCTACAACGCCTTCCTGAAAGACCTCCACCCGGCCGGCCATCCCACGCGTGCCGGTTCGACAGCGCGAAGGAACACCGAATGAGCAACAAGTCCCGCCGGACCCCGAAGCGGGCCCCCGTCGGCAACCTCGGCCGCCGACAGCCGCCTTGGGCACTGATCGGGGGCGCGGTCGCCATCCTTGTGTTGGTTGCCGGGCTCGCCTGGCACTTCGTGCCCAAGTCTCGCGAGTTCGCCGAAGCCCAACGCTATGTTCCCGGCAGCAGTCAACCTGATCCGTCCGACCTCATCGACGGGGTGACCAAACAGCAGTACCCGGCCGGCAGTCACGTGCGCGCGACACAGCGCGTCGCCTACGACCAGGCCCCGCCCTTCGGCGGACCCCACGATCAGAGCTGGGCGACCTGCACCGGCGAGGTCTACACCAACCCGATTCGCAGCGAGAACGCCGTTCATTCACTCGAACACGGCGCCATCTGGATCACCTACAACGCCGACCGGCTCGATGCCGCGGACATCGCCGCCTTGCGCGCCGAGGTCGACGGCAAGCCCTACATGTTCATGTCGCCCTACCCGAACCTGGATTCGACTGTGACACTGCAGTCTTGGGGTCACCAGCTCGAACTCGACAGCGTCGAGGATCCCCGCATCCGACGATTCGTCACCGCCCTGCGCCAGAACCCGAACACCCATCCAGAGCCGGGCGCCAGTTGCGCCACCTCCGGGACCGGATTCGACCCCGATGCTCCGCCGCCTTTCGATCCCAGCCCGCCGGGACCCGACGCAGTCCCACTCGCTCCCGCCGACAGCGGATCAACCGATCCTTCCGGAGGCCCGCGGTGACATCGGAGCTCCCCAAGCCCTCGTCCACGACGCCGCAGCGGCCCCGATCGATACCGGTGATCGCCACGACCGTGGTGGTCACGCTGGTTATCGGCGTGCTCGCGGGCCTGTGGCTACGCGGACTGGTCACCGCCGACGCGGCGGAAACACCACTCTCTGTCGTTGACGTGGGGTTCGCCCAGGATATGGCGACTCACCACAATCAAGCCGTCGAGATGTCTGCGACGGCCTTGGAACATGCGGTCGATCCAGCCGTGCGCACGTTGGCTTTCGACGTTCTGACCAGCCAGCAGAGCCAACTCGGGATGATGCGCGGCTGGCTGATGCTCTGGAATCAACCGATATCGGCCGAGCAACCGATGCGGTGGATGAGTCCCGCGGACCCGCATGCTGCGGGCTCGGAGCACAAGATGCCCGAGCAGGAATCGATGAGGATGCCCGGCATGGCCACCACCGAGGAACTCGCCGAGCTCCGCAGAGCACGAGGTACCGCCTTCGACACCCTGTATCTACAACTGCTGTTGCGCCACCACGAAGGCGGCCTCACGATGGCCCGCGCGGCCCGCGACACTGCCACAGTTGCGGCAGTCGCGACCCTTGCCAAACAGATCGATACTGCTCAGTCCGCAGAATCGCAGGCCCTTCGAGACATGCTCACCCAGCGCGGGGCACCCACTCTGCCGCTGAACTGACCGCACGATCAAGCGACCAGATCTACCAAGACTGCTTCCTGCACTCCGCGGCCATGCCGACCGGCTCGACCTGAAGGGTGGCGTGATGAAGTTCGAACGATTCGGCCAGCACATGCTTGGCCGCGCCCAACACGGCATCAGGGTCGGCGGCATCGTCGATCGCCAGGTGCGCCGAGGCGACTTCCATGCCGGGAGTCAGGGTCCACACGTGCAGGTCGTGTACTTCCCGCACACCGTCCACGCCCTCCAGAGCTGCGGTGACCTCGGCGATGTCCAAGCCGGTCGGCGCATGCTGGAACAGGATTCGCAGGGCTTGTTTGCCCAGGTTGTAGGCACGCGGCAAGACGAAAAGCCCGATGAGGACGCCGATGACCGGGTCGGCGTAGCGCCAGCCGAAGATCAATGTCACCAGACCGCTGATGAGCACACCGATCGACCCCAGCATGTCGGCCATCACTTCCAGATACGCACCGCGCACATTGAGACTGTCTTTCGCGCCGCTGCGCAGCACCAGCAGCGCAGCCACGTTCATCAACAGACCGACGATGGCGACGATCACGACGGGAAGGCCGGGCACCTCCGGCGGCTCCGACAGTCGACCGAGCGCTTCGTAGAGCACCCAGCCCGCCACGCCGAAGAGCAGCACCGCGTTGAACAGCGCGGCGAGGACCTCGGCGCGATACATCCCGAACGACCGGTCGCTGCGGCGTACGGTGCGGCGCGCGACCAAGATCGCCACCAGGGCCATCACCACACCGAAAACGTCGGTGAACACATGAGCCGAATCCGACAACAGAGCCAGCGACGAGGTCGACAGACCCACCAGGAGCTGGGTGACGAAGGTGATCAGACCCAGCCCGATCGCTATCGCCAGCCGCCATACGTACTTGCTGGATGCGCTGGTCGCCTCCGACGCCGAGACCCCGTGGTCATGGCTGTGGCCCATGATGACTCCTCCTTCGAACAGGTCGCTGGATACATATTAACATGCGCATGTAACCACTACAGGATCGAGCGGCGGCATGTTGCCCGCCACTCCGCGCCCCCACCAGGTGGTTCGTGTTGTCAGTCCGGCTAGATTTCGGGGTGTTGAATCAATTTTTTCGGTGTGCCAAACTATGCAGGTTATGAGTGAACCGAACCGCCGATTCCTGTTGGGTAGCGCGCTGGCAGGGAGCGCCGGTCTGGCGCTCGCCGGGCGGGCTGTGCTCGACGCGTCACCGGCAAGAGCACAGGCGCAGCCCACCTCCGGACACAGCGGATCCCATGGCGGGGGCGCCAGTGGACCGACCTTCCGGATCGGCCAGGTCGTCGATCATGATGCAAACGGATTCAACCCGACCCAGGTGCTGCGCGACTTCGATTACGGCAAAACCACGCGGCTGCCCGACGGGCGGACCCTGCGCGAGTGGGAGGTCTACGCCAGCGACGAGGACATCGAGGTCGCACCGGGTGTCACCTTCCCGGCGTGGACGCTCAACGCGCGCATCCCCGGCCCGACCCTGCGCTGTCGGGAAGGTGAACTGCTGCGGGTGCATTTCCGCAACGGCTCGAAGCATCCGCATACCCTGCACTTCCACGGGATCCACCCGGCCGAGATGGACGGCATCGCTGGATTAGGTGCTGGGATCATCGAACCGGGACAGTCCACGACCTACGAGTTCGACGCGACCCCGTTCGGGTTGCACCTGTTCCACTGCCACGTCGGTCCGTTGGCCGAGCACATCGCCCGCGGAATGTACGGCACGTTCATCGTCGACCCACCCCAGCCGCGCCCACCCGCGGACGAGATGGTCATGGTCATGCACGGCTACAACACCACCTTCGACGGCGAGGGCAACCAGCTCTACGCGGTCAACGGGATCCCGTTCCACTACATGCACGAACCGGTGCGGGTGAAACGCAACGAACTCGTCCGGATCTACCTGGTCAACGTGCTCGAGTACGACCCGATCAACAGCTTCCACGTGCACGGCAACTTCTTCGACTACTACCCCACCGGCACCCGGCTGCAGTCCTCGGAATTCACCGACACGATCGTGCAGGGTCAAGGCCAGCGCGGGATCTGCGAAATGCGCTTTCCGAATCCGGGCAAATACATGTTCCACGCCCACAAAACCGAGTTCGCCGAACTGGGCTGGATGGGGTTCTTCGAGGTGAGTGACTGATGAGTACCCCCGACACCCGCAAACCTGCCTGGGCCCTCGGGCTCGGCACCGGGCTGCTACTGATCCTCGCCTTGGCCGGCCTCGCCTTCGTCGGTGGACGTAGCCTGCCCGAACGTACCGGTCCCCCGATCGAGGAGATCGGCGTCGAACGCGTTGTACTGCAACCTGGTTCGATCGAACTCGGCATCCGCAACACCGGCGCGGATCCGATCCGGATCGGGCAGGTCTTCGTCAACGACGCCTACGTCGATTTCACCGGGCCGGTCGAGGAGATCGGGCGACTGCGCTCGGCACAGTTTCGCTTGGACTATCCCTGGCAGGACGGTCAGCCCTACAAGATCTCGATGCTGACCTCCACCGGGCTGGTGATCGAGCACGACATCGCCGCCGCGGTGCAGACCCCGCAGGCGGGAGCGTCGTTCTTCGGGCTGATGGCCCTGCTCGGCACCTACGTGGGCATCATTCCCGTGGTGCTCGGCATGTTGTTCCTTCCGTTCCTGCGCACGGTCGGCGGGGCAACAGTGCGGGTACTGCTCGCTTTCACCGTTGGGCTGTTGGCATTTCTCGCCTGGGAAGGCACCAGCGAAGGCTTCGAGCTGGCAGGCGCCTCCGGAAGCCCGTTCGGCGGTGCGGAACTCGTCGTCCTCGGTGCAGCACTGGCCTTCTTGACGCTGACCGCGATCGACCACTGGCTGCGAACCCGCAGACAGCAAGCCGCCGCGAGCGGACAGGCCAGCGGCCTGCGCCTCGCGCTGATGATCTCCATCGGCATCGGCTTGCACAACCTCGGCGAAGGGCTCGCCATCGGATCCGCTTACGCAGTGGGCGAACTCGCACTCGGAGCCTTTCTCGTCATCGGCTTCACCATCCAGAACACCACCGAAGGCCTGGCGGTCGTCGCTCCGCTGACCGAGCGACGGCCACCGCTGCTCAGGCTGCTCGGACTGGGGTTGATCGCCGGAGCTCCCGCGATCGTGGGCGCGGTCATCGGCGCCGGTGCCAACAATCCCGAACTGTCGGCATTGCTGCTCGGCATCGGCGTAGGTGCCATTGTCCAGGTGATCGTGCAGATCGCGCCGAGCCTGCGCGAACCGGGCACCACCTCGGTCAGAGCCCGAACCCTCGCCGGTATCGGGGTGGGCATGCTGACGATGTACGCGACCGGACTGCTGGTGGCCGGATGAGCACCGAACCCACCACAGCGATCACCCGCCGAACCGCCATCGCAGGAGGTTGCGCCGTCTGCGCGATCGTCGCCACCGGGTGCGCCACCGGACGAGCCGACCAGGAACGACAACCGGCCAGAATTCCGGCCAACCGCATCGAAATCGGCGGCGCCACAGCATTTCCCGAACATCGAATCGTGGTCACCCAGCCCAGCGCCGGGGTGTACAGGGCCTATTCAGCGATCTGCACCCACCAGGGGTGCAGCGTCACCGACATCGCCGGTGACGTCATGAAGTGCCCGTGCCACGGAAGCACCTTCAAACTCACCGACGGATCCGTGGCCAAGGGCCCGGCGCGGGAACCACTGGCCGAACTCACCGTAACCGTCCAGGGCGACACCTTGACGGTCCAGTGACCCCCGCTCCTTCGATCATTTCAAGGTTCACGAGCAGTCGCCAATATGGTCGCAAATTGGTCACGACCAGGTACAGTTTGCGTCACGTCGTAGCAGGCAGATGGCGTTAACCAGCCCAACTCGACCCGCATCACGACCGCTCAGATCGACGTTAGGACCCAGCTGTGCCGCACCATCGAATGACCTCCGGTTCCATCACTGTCAAGGAACTGCTCGGTGGTGTCACCGAAGAACCCCGGGCCAAGCACCGGCTGGCCACGGACTCCACGGACAAGTTCAAGGGAATGGCGGGAGTAGCGGTCGCCGCCGGGGCTCTACTCGGCACGATTGCCCAGGCCGCGCCCGCGATGGCGACCACAGACCTTGGCGCCGAAGGACTTTCCGACTCCGTCGACCGTCCTGCCCCGGCTCCCGTCGCAGCACCGGTCGCCGCCCCGTTCGGTCTGGCGGGCCTGCCTGCCGAACTCGCCGGACCACTCGCGCAGGCCGAGCAGATCATCAAAGATCTCCAAGCGGTCCCGTCCGCGGTAGCACCGCAGACCGCAGCACCCGCGCCTGCGGTGCTTCCCGTCGGAGGTGAAATCAGCTCCGGGTACGGCAGCCGTTGGGGCGCGTTCCACTACGGTGTCGACATCGCCGACGCGCTCGGAGCGCCGATCCAGTCCGCGATGGGCGGCACCGTGATCGAAGCAGGCCCGGCGTCCGGGTTCGGCCAATGGGTGCGCGTGCAGCAGGACGACGGCACGATCGCCGTCTATGGCCACATCAACGAGTACTACGTGCAAGCCGGAGACCGGGTCAACGCCGGTGACGTGATCGCCGCAGTCGGCAACCGCGGCCAGTCCACCGGCCCCCACCTGCACCTCGAGATCTGGGACCAGAACAGCAACAAGATCGATCCCGTCGCCTGGCTGGCGGGCAACGGTGTGATCACCGAACAGCGTTGGGGCTCCGACTGATCCTCGGTCGGCCGTGTAACCGATCCGGCTGTTCTCATCTGCTGTGACAGATGGTCACGGACGTAGCAGTTGTCCGAAAATGGCGTTGCCGAGGTCATGTGCCTCAGTGAGGTCTACAACGGTGCCGCTGATAGCCGGATGAGTGGCTGCCCAGGATTGGCTGCTCTCGCGGTCGGGGAAGAAGTTCAAACAGCTGCAGCAGGTCTCGGCGGAAGGACCCTGCGCGGCTTGCCCGCCGACGAACACGACGGCGGTGGTTGGGGTCGCGGTCAACTGCTGGTCACGAACGGCGACGGTGATGGGTTGCCCGGTATCGGGGGCCGTGGTCTCGATCGTGGTGTCGGCGCCGAGCATGGCGGACATGCCCAACGCGTCGATGGCACACATGGCGTAGACGGTCGCGCCACCGTCGATATGGACTCGGTGTGCGGTCGGCACAGCAGAGAACGGGTACGCCGCAGCGATCGCACCCGAGCTGTCGAGCCGGATCACATCGCCCTCATATAGTCGGCGTAGCACCTGCGGCACAGAGACGTCCGCGCCGAAGATGGTGGCAAGTTCGTCGACAGTGGGCGCTCCACCTGTGGCGGCGAAGCCACGCAGAACGGCTTGATGAAAGGCCTTCTCGAACGCGTCGACGGGTTGGGCGCGGCCACGCCAGGCAGTCAATGAGTCAGCTACCGATTCCGGAACGGGGCCGGGACAGCACGCCGCCGGTCCGTCCTCCGACTCCGAGACCGGTGATGTGGTGATGGACAATGCTTCGCGAATCGCCGCGACCGAGGGTGCGCCGTCGATTCCGCCGTCGTTGGTGCGGTAGAGCCGGCACGAAATACTCGGGGATTGTCCCGGCACCGCGAACGGATCGCGGCCTTCGACCAGAAGAGTGGGTGAGCCGGTCATTCCGGCGTCGGCGGCCTGACCGGCGTCCTTGATAATCCGGTGGGCGAGGTCGATAACGATTCCCGTGCCTGCGATGGCCTGGCGCAGGCGTTGTTCGAGCACGGCCACGTTCGGACAGTCGGTAACCTGCAAGATTTCCAGCTTCACGAAATGTCCTCCTGATGCAGAGTGGAAAGGATCGGGCACGAGCGCTGCGCGCGCGGCATCTCACAGGTGCGAGTCAGCTCACCAAGTGACTGTTGCATCCGCTGCAACTCCGAGATCCGTTGCGCCAGTTGATCGATACGCGCCTGTGCCACAACGCGTGCGGTGCCACAATCGTCGGGGCCGCCGTCTGCCAGGTGCAGTAACTCCCTGATCTCCGCGAGGCTGAACCCCAACTCCTGGGCGCGTTTGACGAACCGCACCACCGAGACCGCCTCGTCCGGATAGTCGCGATAGCCCGCAGGGGATCGAAGCGGCAGCGCCAGTAGGCCGCGACCTTCGTAGTACCGCAGGGTCTGCGCGTTCACACCGGCCTGTACGGCCAACTCACCTGTACGCATACCAACATTCTCACCCCGGTACCCGACTACAGGGTCAACCCCATCCCCGCCGAGTACACAGTGCCGTCAGAGCTGGAATCATGACAATTCCGCCGAGCAGCCGCTGCGTCATATCGGCAGCACGACCGAGGTGACGAATTCGTTGCGCATCCAGCCGATGAACACGGCCCACACTCCGCTGACCAGCGCAGTGCCCACCAGGATGAGCATGACCCCACCGGCGACCTGGATGGTCCGGGAATGTCGGCGCAGCCACCCGACACCACGCAACGCTTTCGCGGATCCGAAGCCGAGAACGATGAACGGTGATCCGAGCCCGACGCAGTAGGCGACGATCAGCGCCACGCCCCGGGCGGCGGTCGTGCCCTCGGTTCCGGCCGCGACCGAGAGAACCCCCGCGAGAGTCGGTCCCAGACACGGCGTCCAGCCCAACCCGAACACTCCTCCGAGTAGAGGCGCTCCGGCCAGGGAGGAAATTCGCAACGGGGCGAAGCGGGTGTCCTTCTGCAGCGCCGGGATGAGCCCGACGAACGCCAACCCCATCACGATCGTGATCACTCCACCGAGGCGTTGGAGCAGATCCTCGTTGATCCGCAGCGCTCCGATCACCCCGAATACCGACGCGGTGGCCAGGACGAAGACGACGGTGAATCCGGCGACGAACAGCGCTGCCGCGCCGGCCACGCGCCATCGGTCTGCTGCTGAGTCCGGCTCGTCGTCGCCCGCGGGTGAGCTACTGGCACCGGATACACCAGCGAGGTAGGACAGGTATCCGGGAACCAGCGGCACAACACACGGCGAGGCGAACGAAACGAGCCCGGCGAGCACGCAGGCGGCGAGCGCGAGCAGCAGTGGCCCGGTCGCGGCGGCGGTCTGAAAGCTGGTGCCGATCTCCTGGGCGAGCGCTGTCATCGTCCTGCCGCCACACGTTCGATCACCGGTTGCAGATCCTCAGCCAGCAGGGCACGCAGGAACACTGCCGCGACACGGTGCTGTCGGTCCAGGATCAGGGTGGACGGGATGACGCTGGTGGGATAGCTGCCGCCGAGCGCGATCAGCGTGCGCATTGAGGGGTCATAAATCGACGGATAACCGATTTTGTAGTCAATGACGAAATCCTGCGCTTTGTCACGCTGGGGATCGCGGACGTTTATCCCCAGGAACTGCACGCCCATGTTCTTGGTGGCCGCATATACGCGTTCGAGGTCGTCGGCTTCAGCTCGGCAAGGCCCACACCATTGACCCCACAGGTTGATCACCACCACCTGGCCGTCGTAGTCGGCCACCGACACCGTCTTGTCCTCGGCCATGAGATCGGGCCCCGACAGGGCCCCGATCTGCCCGCGACTGTCCGGCGGGTCGTAGAAGATGTCGGTCTGCCCGCCCGGGGAAACGAAATCGAACGTGCCGCCACCGGTGGCGACCGAATCCGAGCCGGAAGCACAACCCGTCACGGCGATCACCAAGCATGTACACAGGACGAGCACCGCAATCCACCGGGGTTGCCGAGCTGGTGTAGGGGTGGATCGTGGGAGTCTTTGCCTGCCTTGTCGCTCGATCATCGGGTCACCTCACTGATCGCGGCCCGAATCTGGGCGGGATTATCGAATACAGCTGGCGTGGTGATCCGCTCGACGGAACCATCCGGCTGGACAAGGAAACTCAGGGGCAACACCGGGGGCGCGGACAACGCCTTGCGCACGTCGCCGACATCGACGAACGACGCGTAACCGACACCCAACCCCGTAAACAGCTCCAGGGCGGCGACGGGGTTGTCTTGCAGATTGATCCCCACCACGCGAACTGAACCGGGCTCGTCCGCATACGTATCGAGCACAGGGATCTCTTCCCGACACGGCCCACACCAGGACGCCCAGAGATTTATCAGGGTGGGTTCACCGCTCAACGCGGCACCGAGGTCGACTGTATGAGGCGACCCAAGACAGCGTGCCGAGACGCCACTCAGTGGTGCGCCAGCTGGTGGCGGGACTGCGGGCGCCGGGCACCGTGTCAGCAGAGCCGCACCTGCTCGGGTGACTTCGGGAGCAACTGCGGCGGAGCCAGAGACCGCGTCTGGCGTCATGCCCCGTTGGGCGAACGGGGTCTCAGAGGTCGATCGCGGCCAGATCGCCACGATCAGCGCCACGATCACGACCAGAACAAGGACGAGCCATCGAGCTCTCGGCTGCACGGGTGATCCCTTCTTCATGACGCGACACCCCATCTACTACCTATCGTAGTATATGGCGTGTCGAGGTGCGGATTCCCAGCCTTCACAGCAGCGTGCTCCAGTAATCCCAGAAGCGGATGCCGATCAACGCAACGATGGTGAGGGCCCAGATGGTCAGCGCCACCCCGTGGTAGCCGACTGCGACGTCAGCGAGTCGACGTGCGGCGGCAGGGACAGGCAGGTCACCGACAACCACGTTGCGCAGGGTCACGTAACCGAAGATCGGGACGGTCACCACCCAGACCACCATGCAGTAGGGGCACAGGGCACCGATGTTGTAGAGCGTCTGGTAGATCAACCAGTGCACGAACACCACGCCGAAGCCGGCACCGGCTTGCAATCCCAGCCAGAACCAGCGCTGGAACCGTGCTCCGGCCAACAGCCCGGCGCCGACGGTGGTGACCACAGCGAACCCGGCGATCCCCAGCACAGGGTTGGGGAAGCCGAACACCGCTCCTTGCGGGCTGTCCATGACAGACCCGCACGACACGATCGGGTTCAGACTGCAGCTCGGTACATAGTCAGGGTTGCGCAATCGCGCCATCTTTTCCACGGTGAGTACGCTCGCGGCCATCGTGCCGAGCAGACCACCGATCAGTAGCAGCCAGGGCAGCAACCGTGGGAACGGGGCGCGGTAGCCCCTCGATTGCGTGGAAACGCTTGCCTCACTTGGCGAGTGCGGCATCGATGGCCCCGATGAAGTCTTCGGCGGATCGCGGTTGGAGCTTGGCGCCGTTGAGGAAGAAGGTGGGTGTCCCCGAAACTCCGAGGGTTCGGCCGTCTGCGACGTCGTCCTTGATCCGTTGCAGGGTGGCAGGATCGTTGTAGGCGCTGTCCCATTGGGTCATGTTCAACCCGAGATCGCTGGCGTAGCCACGAAAGACGTCATCCTTCGGAACACGTTGCTCGGCCCACTCGGTCTGCGTTTCATACATCTTCTTGTACATCGCTTCGAAGGCGCCCTGCCCTGCGGCGGCCTCCACCGCACGCGCCGCGCGTTCGGCGTTGAAGTGTGACGGAATCGGGAAGTAGCGCACTACGAATGTCACTCGCCCGCTGTAGGTTTCACGCAGTTGCTCCACGAAGGGGAAGGCTGCCCCGCAGGCCTCGCATTCGAAGTCGAGAAATTCCACCAGCGTGACCTTGCCGTCACTCACCGGGCCGACCCGGTGGCTGTTGTCGCGGACAACCAGGCTCTGCGTATCAGCGCCCGCGACGGGCTGATCTTCATCGGAGCCGGAGTTGATCGCGACAATCACGGCGGCTACCGCGAGGAAGACGGCAACGATCGCCGCCGAGATCACCAAGTTCCTCTTTCGGCGAGTGATCTCGCCGGTCTTGCTCTGCTTCTGCGACATCTCTGATCCTTAATGCCAGCGACAGACAACCCCGTCGCTGTTGGCCGATGGGATGGGCATGGTGCCGTGATGCGAACGCGACTCGGTCGCGACCAGGCAACTGCCATCGAAAGGACGCGTCGAGGCTGCCGAGATGTGATCACCGGCAACTGACGCGTTGAGAACTGCCGGGCTTCTATGTGCGCAACACGCAGAGCATGGCCAAACTGGGCGCATGGCAGCGCCGCTGGATGATCACCGGATGCGGTCCAGCGCGTGCAGGCGCAAGGAGAATCGGACGGGTACGCGCAGGCCACGTCACTGCGAGCAACACGCTCAGAAGCAGAACCAGACACAGACCGAGTGCCCCCACGGGAGCAACCGGATCCAGCATGGCGCCGCCGAGAAGATCAGCGGCAGCTTCGAAGTGCCCGACCACCTCTGACGTCGATGTCGCCGCAGCATCTCCATCCGTGACCGCGTTCGCGGCCAGGCCCGCGGTCGGGCATCGAAGGTCGTGGCCGAAGGCGCGAACCTGATCCGCGCACGGTGAGGTCTGCATCATCGCCAGCCCCACCAGCGCTGCCAACACCGCGATCAACCGCGCGAGTCCCACCCGCACGGCTACACCACGATGCCCGCTCTGCACGCCGCCAGGGTAGTAGATAACTCGCGATCGCCCCAGGCCGCCTGCGGACCGTGCCATGGAGGCGATCTGATGGTCGGCGGCTACGCGCGTTCCGCGGGCTTGTGCGCCCGAACCCGGAACGTAATCCCCCCGCGCCCGCTGCGCCGCGATTCGGTGATCACGAATCCGGCAGCTTCCAGGTAGGGAATCGGGTCACGCAGCAAGTGGTCGGCGCCGAACCGGACGCTGATCGGCTCGGCCAATCGCATCAACAGCCGCACCGGCGCGGAGGTGGACGGCCCGTGCTCAGCGAGCACGAACACCCCGCCCGGGATCAAGGCTCGGTAGGCCTGCGCACAGGCACGTCCCGGGTCGGGGATCGTGCAGAAACTGTAGGTCGACACCACGGTGTCGACGCTGGCGTCTGGCACATCCAGGTCCTGCACGTCGCCGACACGGAGTTGTACGGCCAGGTCGGGGCGGAGTGGGCGCCGCTGGGCGATATCGAGCACGCCTTGGGAGACGTCGACGCCGATGACGTGCTCGACCTCGCTACCATAGCGGGGCAGATTCAACCCTGTGCCCACGGCGAGTTCGAGGACCCTGCCCCTGGCGTGACCCACAGCCCAGCCGCGCGCGTCACCGAGCATCCACCGCTCGAACGCACCCATTTGACGGTCGTAGCGTGTGGCATTTCTGTCGAAGACCGCTGCGATGCGGTCGATACTCGGTTGCTGCATGATGCCTCTGTTCGACGGCCGACCCGGTGGGACCAAGTCTGCGCCGCAACATGGACGGCCACTATCGGGGAAACCCCTGAATTCTCTAGGTGGCGGCTGGGTGCAGTAGCGCGTCCAGGTCCGGCGGAGTCGGCATGATTTGGCGCAGACCAACTCTCGCGCGCCCGGTGTTGCCCTCGGGATAGTGTCCCGACAGCGATCCAGGGGCAGCGACGATGATCCGCACGACCTGGCCGAATGCCTCGCGACGATCACGTTGCCGCACCGCCAGCGCCAACATCGCGACGTGATTGCGGGTGTGCAGCCACGGGTCCGGCTGAGACAAGATGTGCGCACGTTCGAGATGGGCCCAGCGCCGATCGGGGTCGGCTACTGTGGCAGCGACTCGCATCTCGTCGAAGTAACGCGCGCGGGCCTGGGCGGGCAAGCGGGACATGGAGCGACCCTTTCCTGGGTGAGGTTGTGGTGGCCTCGTGCGTCAGCCGAGGAACAACACGCTGATCGCGGCCGCAGCGATGGCCGAGCCGATCGCGATCGCGGCGGCGAGTTGGGTTGCGGTGAGCACGCTTTCGCGGCGCACCCACGTGAGCAGCATCAGCGTGGCCGGCAGCGCGACCGTGGCAGCGGTGACCATTCCGGGTGAATAGTCTCCGAACCACGCCGCAGCGCCGAGGTGGAATATCGCGTTGACTGCGAACTGCCACTGCAACGCCACTGCGATCACGACCCACCCGGATGCCGCCCGAGGTCGCGTCGCCTGCCAGGAACAGAGCAAGACCAACAAGATCAGTGGGATATGGCTGAGCGCGAATGCCTCCGTGGTCAGCGGTGCGAAATGCAAGCTCGTCCAGGCGGCGAACCCCGGGATCTCCTCGAGGGTGTGCACCACGAAGACAACGAACGGCGCCCATAGCATCAAGGGTCGAAATTTCGAAAGATCCAGTGCCACAGCGGTATCCGGACGGGTTTCGAGCGTATCAGCCATCGAGATCTCCCTCATTCGTCCATGCATGCGAATATGACTATATTTGATCGAGCCGTGTTTCGCGGCCCTTTTCGACACTCGGACGCGGGCACACTTTCGCGCGTCAGCCGTGCTCACGTTCAGAGCGAGATCCCCACGGCGGGTCGACCCTCCCCGAGAGAGGCGACATCGACCAACCCTTCGACATATACCCCATGGGGTATCGTCTTCAAAAGACGAGATATACCCCCTGGGGTATATGACCCTTTGAAGATCGAGTAGCACTCGAAAGGCGGAAGAACATGACGGAGACAACGGTGCAGCCGCCGAGCACGGCGGGGCCCAGCAGGCCAGGGTCGTTGGCTCGGCTGGGGTCGGTGATGGCCGGTCGCGCGCGGGTGGTGGTCGGGGTGTGGCTGATGGTGCTCGTCGCACTGGGTTCCGTGGCACCGAGTGTCTTCAGCTCGTTGGCCGGTGCGGGGTGGCAGGCCAACGGCTCGGAATCGGTGCACGTCCGGGAGTTGGCTCAGCAGCATTTCGGCGGTAATTCCTCGGCGGCGGTGCAGGTGGTGGTGCATTCCGATACCGCGCAGGTCTCCGATCCGCAGATGCAGGCGGTGCTGGATGAGGCTTCGGCGGTGTTCGCCGGTGACTCCCGGTTCGGGGCTGTGCTGGAACCGCAACCGGGAATGAGTATCAGTCCGGACGGGCATACCGGGATCCTTATTGCGGGCGCCAATGCGTCAGCCGATGACATGGTGCGTGCTGTTGACGAGCACAAGGCGGCGTTGACCGGGCTCTCCGGTGACGGTGTCGAGGTCTATCCCACCGGCGCTTCGGCGTTGTGGAGTGATTTCAACAAGGCCAACCACGACGCGATGATTCAGGCGGAGTTGTTCTCGTGGCCGGTGACGCTGCTGATCATGGTCCTGGCGTTCGGTTCGCTGGTCGCGGCGGGGTTGCCGTTGTTGCTGACGGTGGCCGGGCTGGCGGCTTCGGCCGGCGGCCTGGTGTTGCTGAATCAGGTGACCCCGATCTCGGTGTGGGCGATGAACTTCGCGATGATGTTCGCCCTCGCGCTGGGCATCGACTACGCGCTGTTCATGGTGGCCCGGTTCCGCGATGCGCTGAGCAAGACCGCTGATGCGCGCCGCGCGGTCGCCGAGACGATGGCCACCGCGGGCAAGGCCGTGGTGTTGTCGGGTTTGACTGTGCTGGTGAGCCTTTCGGCGGTTCTGCTGGTCCCGGCGCCGGCGGTGCGGACGATGGCGGTGGGGATCATGCTCGCGGTCGCGGTCGTGCTGGCCGCAACCCTGACATTGCTGCCGGCGGCGCTGGGCGCGCTCGGTGGGCGGATCAATTCCGCGGCCTTACCGTATGCGACCCGTCAGGAGCACCGCTCGCCTCGGTTCGCACGGTGGGGACAGTTGCTACACGACCGACCGTGGCCGTTCGCGATCGCCGGGGCAGGAGTGTTGATCGTGCTGGCGCTGCCGGTTCTCGGGTTGAAGGTGGCGATGCCCTCGATCCAGGTGGTCCCCGAGCAGGCACCAGTGCGTCAAGGCTATGAGCTCGTTCAACGTCAACTCGGCGAGGGAGCGCCCGGTGCACTGCAGATCATCACCCCCGCCGATCAGGCCGACAGCACCGCCGAGGCGGCAGCGGGTGCGGGGATCGCGATGGTGACGCCCGCACAACCAGCCGTTGACGGTTCCGGGTGGGTCATGATGCAGGCCCTACCGGCTATGGATCCCTCCGACGAACGTATGAGCGCGGTCCTCGACGGGTTGCGAGACCGGTTGCCCGACCAAGCCATGGTCGGCGGCGCGCCCGCGGAGAACCTGGATCTGCAGCAGGCGCTGAACGACTACCTGCCGATCGTCATCTCGGTGATTCTGGTCCTGGGCTTCGTGTTGCTGCTGGTCGCGTTGCAAGCTCCGCTGATCGCAGCGCTGGGAACACTGGTCAGCCTCGGCTCCACCGCCGCGGCATTCGGCGTGGCGAAGCTGATCTTCCAGGACGGACACGGCGCGGGGCTGCTCGGCTTCACTCCCCAGGGGTTCCTCGACGGCTGGGGACCGGTGTTCTTCTTCGCCATGATCTTCGCCATCGCGATGGACTACACCGTGTTCCTGCTGGCCAGCGCCAAAGAACAGTTCGAACACACCGGCGACGCCCGGACCGCGGCAGTGGAAGGGCTGGCCCATTCCGGACGCGTGATCTTCGCCGCGGCGGCGGTCATGGTCGCGGTGTTCTTCACCTTCGCCCTCGCCGAACCGCTGCCCCCGAAGGAAATGGGCATCATCCTCGGTGTCGCCGTGCTGCTGGATGCCCTGGTCGTGCGGCTGGTCCTGCTGCCGGTCATCCTGCGTCTCACCGGCCGTACTGCCTGGTGGTCACCGGCCTGGCTGCGCCGAGTTCTGCCACGGATCAGTTTCGCCCATCACTGACGTGCCATAGTCAAATACCCCAGGGGGTATAGTGGGGGATCGGATGGCTATCAAGGAGGACGCCGTGGTCGGCGATGAAGACAGCATCAATCAGGTTCTCAACCGGCTGCGCCGTGCGAACGGTCAGCTCGCCGGGGTGATCACCATGATCGAGCAGGGTCGTGACTGCAAGGACGTGGTCACCCAGCTCGCGGCGGTTTCCCGCGCCCTGGACCGGGCCGGGTTCAAGATCCTGGCCACTGGATTACGGGAATGCCTCGATGCCTCGAAGGATTCCGGGGACCCGTTGACCGTGGCCGAACTCGAAAAATTGTTCCTGGCCCTCGCCTGATCCGCGGTGACCCACCCCGGACGGAGGGCCGATCCGACAAGGAGATTCATGTCTACCTCCCCCTTGGACCGTCGCGGCTGGACCATTGCCCGGCTGGTGCCACTACTGGCCGGTGTTCTGGTTCTCGTCGGTACTGCGGCCGCCGCGACGATATCGGCGTGGTGGCTGATCGTGCCGGCGCTGGTCGGCGCGAACCTGCTGCTCTACAGCGCGGTGGGGTGGTGCCCGGCCACGCTGCTCATGCGCCGCGCCGGTATCGCCTCCGGTACCTGCCCACCTGCCCGGACCTGACACTCACCGAAAGGATGACCCATATGGAACTCGCCCTGTCGACCACGCTACGTATCGGCTTCGACGATGCCGTGGACGCTGTGCGCGCGGCGTTGGCCGAGCAAGGATTCGGTGTGCTCACCGACATCGATATGGCAGCCACGTTGAAGGCCAAACTCGACCACGACATGGAGGACTACCGCATTCTCGGCGCCTGCAACCCGCCGCTGGCACACCGGGCAGTCGACATCGACCGCCAGATCGGCCTACTGCTTCCCTGCAATGTCGTGGTGCGCCGCGACCCCGATGATCCCGGCCTGATCCGCGTCGAAGCCATGAACCCCGAGCTCATGGTCGAAGTCACCGGCGACCCACAACTCCGTCCCGTCGCCGCAGAGGCCACCACCCGCTTGACAGCCGCGCTCGCGGCCCTCGACCGCAACGCCTGACCACGCCTTCTTCGTGGGGCAAAGGTGGTCTCGAGCATCGCCTGCGGGGCCGCGCGGTGATTTCGTGCGGTGACGACGGTCCGGATCCAGCACGAACACCACATCCTCAGGCAGCAATGCCGCCAGCTCCGGTGGTACCGGCATCGGTTGCCGCAACCCGAGCTGGGCGCTCCCGGTGCATTGAAACAATCCTCTCCGAGTCGCAACGGGGTTGGGCTGGGGAACGGTTCACGCGCCGTGGCGGGTGAAGGGTTCGGTGAGCTGGGCGAGGTAGCCGGTGGGATAGTCGGGTTTGGCGGCCATACCGAGGTCGGCGCTGGTGAAGCGCCGGTGTGGGTCGTAGCTGTAAGTGCGCAGCAGGTGGTCCCAGATCAGGGTGAACAGTCCGAAGTTGACGTCACCGATGCCGGCCCATTTGAGGTGGTGGAACCGGTGGCCTTCGTTGAGTGCCAGCACGTGTTTGAGAGGTCCGACGCGGTAGTCGGCGTTGGAGTGCTGCAACAACAACTGGACCGCCACCGCCAGTGACAGCGCTGCGGCGACCGGGACCGGGATCCCTGCCAGTAGTAGCGGGGTGACCCCGGCGGTCATTTCGATCGTTTGGTGCAGGGGGTGTTTCATCAGCCCGTTGAGCCCGTAGAACCGTTTCACGCTGTGGTGCACGGCGTGGAATCGCCACAGGACCCCGATCTTGTGGCTGGCGTAGTGGGCCAAGGTGATGCCGAGGTCGGCGACAAGGATCGCGACCAGAACCTGCACGACGAAAGGCCAATCGCCAGGCCAGATCCCATCACCGGGAAGTACTGCGGCCAGGACCGGGATGGCGGCCACGCTGCCCAGGATGAGGGATTCGTTGACGAAGGTGTGGGCGGTGTCGCGGCCGGTGTCACCGTGCGAGTTGTTCCAGGCCGCTTGATACGGGAGGAGTCGTTCGGCGGCGAAGGAGACCGCGACCGCGACCGCGAGCGGGGCGAGGAGCCAGAGTTTGTTGGCGCCGGTGGCCGCCAGGGCGACCCCGGCGCCGTTGACACCGAGCAGCATCAACGGCGCGTAGCCGTAGCGGATGAGGGGCGAGATGAACGTAGACACCGGTTGAGCTTCGCGCCCAGGTGGTAGCGCGGGCTTGAAGAAATCGGCTGACTCTCCTGTACAGGTGACGGTTCATCGATCTGACGGGCGGCCAGGGTGTCGCACCGAAGGATGGCTACATCCTGGCTACAGTCTCAAGTGACACTTCATTCTTTGGGGTGGTTGTGGTTGGTGTGGTCGGTGGTGCTGGTTCGGTTGATTGGTTCGGCCCCGCCATCGCAATTTCTACCAAGGAGTTCTGGTGCCGAATTACGCCCGCAAACGAACCTACGTGCTTCCCCTGGTCGCGGTGGCAGTGGTCGCGGCACCGGTCGCGGCCGGTTTCCTCGGTGGTGAGCGGCAGTTCCGATTCTCCAACGACAGTGAAGCCGACAGTCTTTCGGCTACCGCGAGCACCCAGGTCGGGTTGGCAGGGGCGCCGACGGTGGTGTTGCCCCTCCGTGAGCTGACCGGCATGTCGTTGCCGGATCTGAGGGTCGCGGACCTGCGGCTGGTACCCGGCGCGCTGCCGCTGCCGGAGGGCTCCCGGGTCGGGCCGATCGGGTTCGTTTCCGCTGCGGGGACGGCGCCGCTATCAGCCCGGACTCCAGCGTTGGATCCCGGTGTGGTCCCCGAGCAGTTGGCCGATCGGGTCGGCGCCCAGGTCACCGAGCTCACCCACCAGGACCGGTTCAGCATGATCGGGTTGACCGCACCGAACCTGGAGGGTGTCACCACGATGGTGCGAGCCCGCCAACCCGACGGTTCCTGGGGTCGGTGGTTCGAGGCGGGAACCGACGACAGTGTTTCGGCTCGTCGCCCGGCCCCGGGCCACCTGCAGGGTAGTGAACCGGTGTATGTCGGTGATACCGACGCGGTGCAAATCCTGAGCACCCGCGAATCCGCCGCGACAGACAATCCCGAGTTGCCGGGCCCGCGGCCGGTCGCAGGACCGGACCATCTCGGTGTTGGGGTCCCGGAGATGAGCGCGGTGTTGCTCGATCCGGGCCGTGGTGAGGAGAACCTGTCGGCGATCGCGGCACCGCTGGCCGGTGGCGGGCCTCGGGTGATCAGCCGTGCGCAGTGGGGCGCCGATGAATCGATCCGTTGTGAGGACCCGACCTACGATGACGGCCTGGGCGGGATCGTGGTGCATCACACCGCGGGCCGCAACGACTACAGCAAGGCCGAGTCGGCGGCGATCGTTCGCGGGATCTACGCCTATCACGCCGAAACATTGGGCTGGTGCGATATCGGTTACCACGCCTTGGTGGACAAATACGGCCAGATCTTCGAGGGGCATTCCGGTGGGTTGGACCGGCCCGTGCAGGGCGCGCACACCGGCGGGTTCAACGAGAACACCGCCGGGGTGGCGTTCATGGGCAATCACGAATCCGAGGAACCGTCCCAGGCGGCGATCACCGCGATGGGTCAGTTCGTCGGGTGGCGTGCTCGCGTCGCGGGTTTGGATCCTCGAGGGACTACCACGATGATTTCCGAGGGGACCGAATTCACACCGTATGGCGAGGGTGAAGAGGTGCAGTTGCCGGTGGTGTTCTCCCACCGCGATGTCGGCAACACCGACTGTGCTGGGGACGCCGCCTACGCGCTCATGGACCGTATCCGTGCTATCGCGGCGGGTGTGCATTCGGGTGCGGTGCCGAGACAGGCTCTAGGTGGACAGGATTCGACGCCGGTACCAGCGCAGCCCGAAATCGATGCGGATGCCGATGTGTCGGCGTTGGCCGCGTTGACGGGCAAGCTGTTGGATCTGGTCGACCGCAATGTGTTGGCTCGGCGTTGGGTCGATGCCGGTGGACCGCAGGGGCGGCTGGGTTCGGCCGCCTCGGAGCCGGTGCCCACCGCCGAGGGGGGACAGTACGCCAGGTTCGTCAACGGCTACCTGTTCCAAGCCCCCGACGGTCAAGTCTATGAAGTGGCCGGGCGCATCGGGCAACGGTTCGCCCAGCTCGGCGGGGACAACGGCATATTGGGTACGCCACGCAGCAACGAATACCCCGTCCCGGGCGGTGTGCGCGTCGATTTCGGTCGCGGGGCGTTGGTGTTCAACCAGGCGACCGGTGTCGTCACCACGCTCGGGCTGCCCCGATCAGCCTCCGATCATCCGATGCCATCTGCGGCGTCCCCGACGCCTGAACCAGGGCCAGCTCCACCAGTTTCAGCAGATGCTCCCCCAGCGCCTGAACCGGCAGGAACTGCTCCGGGCGAGGTGCCGGTGGCCGGGCAGTGACGTAGCCCGCGCGCCGCGATCAGCATCATCCGGTGATGGCTCGGTCCCGTGCCGGTGGTGGCCGCCATCCGGTGGCGATGAGCGCTTCGGTCGGAGAGATGCCGATCAGGTCGCGGCAGGTGCGGGTGAGGTGTGCACTGTCGGCGAACCCCGCCGTGTGCGCGGCTTCGGTCAGGGATCCGCCTTCACGCACGACGGCGAACCCTAGCTGGAGCCGGATCCACCGCCGCCACGCCACATACGGCAAGCCGACCTGGGCGGTGAACAGGTGGGATAACCGACTCGCCGAAATGCCGATGTCGGCGGCAAGCGCGCCCAGCGAGGGCGGCCCTCCCAACCAGTCGGTTGCTCGTCGCAGCGCCTGCGCGACTACCGGGTGCGGGGACCGGCGCACCACCGGGGTGATCGGGTCGCCGACAGGGGTTGGCGGTGCGGGCGCGGCGACGCTGACCCAGCTGGTGGCTGCCTGGCGCGGTTTCCCCTCCAGTCGGGCCAGCGCGGCGTGGGCGGTCACGCTGTCGGGATCGAGGAACGCGAGGAATCCGCTGGTGCCGTGGTCTGTGTGAACCTGGTGGACCACGCCGGGTGGGATGATCGCGGCACGGGCGAGTGTGGTGTGTCCGGCCGCGTCGGTCAGGGTCAGTCGCCCGCGCGCGACGAAGAGCACCTGGACTGCGGCGTGGGCGTGGGCAGCCGCGTTGCCGATGTCGCCGGTGAAGGTCAGGAGCCCGGGAGTCAGCGCGATCCCTCCGGACCAGCTGTGCGCGGTGGGTCTCATCTCGGATCGCTGCGGTGAGGACGTCGGCGGTGCTCGCTCCTGGTCGCTGTTCTGCCGCTCGGGCTCGTGTACGGACGTATCACGGTGATGACCTCTCGGGGTGATGATGTGGTGTGCAGACCCGGGGCGGCTGTACGGTCAGAGGCCGAATGCGCCGCCGCTGACGAGGATGACGATGCCGAGCACGATCAGCACGAGCGGGAAGAGGACGTGTTCCCACCGTTCCAAGATCTCGGCAATCCCCTTGCGGGTGGTGAGGAACTTGGCGGTGAACACCAGTAGCCCGACCAGCAGCAAAAACACGACCGAGTAGGCGATGATCGCCGCCGTTCCCACGGTAGCGAAAACAGGGACGTAGACGCCGATGTTGTCGCCTCCGTTGGCGAAGGTCACCGCGGCCACCGTCCAGACGGCTACCTTCTTGCCGCCGAGGCGTTCATCGTCGTCGCCGTTGTTTCGCCACGCCCTCCAGGCGGCGAGCAAACCGAGCAGCAGAGGTATTAACCCGAAGTAGGCGATCGCTTCTTCCGGTAGCAACGCCGTCACGCCCAGGGAGACGAGGATGGAGGCGCCGAGGATCGCTCCGAAACCGAGATATTGTCCCGTCGCTATGGCGACCGTGGTTCCACGGGTTCCCGCGCCGCGGGCGAAAAACAGCGAAAGCACGATGATGTCGTCGATGTTGGTCACCAGGAAGAGCCCGATGGCCTGCAGGATCGAGGTAACCATGCTGGCGGGTGCCTTTCTCGAAGTTGCACTGCGATGCGGCGGGACAGGGATGACGCGCCGCGCCCTACTGGACTGTCTATCCCATCCCGGTTCGCGGACCGGTGATCAGCTCTTGCGGGGGTGTCTGTTTGGGGAGTTTGGCAGCGATGGCCACCGCCAGTAGTGCGCTGACGGCGGCGCTGGCCAAAAACACCGCGGACATGGCTTCGGTGTAGGCCTGGGCGCTGGTGGCGGCCAGATCCGCACCGGCTGTGCCGGGAAGCTGGGTGGCGACCAGGTGGGCTCCGGCGATGTTGTCGCGCGCCGCGCCGACCACCTCTGCGGGTAGCCCGTCGAGGTGGGGGTCGAGGTCGCGGGTGTAGACGAGGGTGAGCAGGGTGCCCAGGACCGCGACGCTGAACGCGGCACCGACCTGTCGGATGGCCATCAGCAGCCCGGCTCCTGCGGCGCTGCGGTTGTCGGGCAGGCTCGCCATGACCGCGTCGACCGCCGGTGCCAACGCCAGTCCGGCGCCCAGACCGATCACCGCCAGGCACCCCGCGATGTAGCCGTAGCCGGAGTCGACGCCGATGCGGGAAGCGAGCACGAATCCTGCTGCGGCGATCATCATTCCGGTGACGATCGGGATCTTGGCGCCGACTCGGGTGACGATCTTGTCGACCGCCGCTGCGGCGACGATGATCGCCAGCACCAAAGGGACGAGGCGCAGGCCGGTGCCGAAGGCGTCGTAGTTGCGCAGGATCTGTAGGTATTGCGGCAGGACGAACAGGACCCCGACGAGAGTGAAGGTGCCCGCGGTGGCGGCGAGGGTGGGCCAGGTGAAGGCCGGGTTGGTGAACAACGCCAGATCGACCAGCGGGTGGCGGGTATGCCGTTCCCACATCAGAAATCCGAGGATCAGTGCGACACCTGCTGCGAGAGTGGTGAGCACGAGGGGGTCGGTCCATCCGTACTCGGGGGCTTGGATGACGGCGAACACCACCGCCGCTGTACCGGGCACGGCGGTGATGATTCCGAGCCAATCCAGTGGCGGTGCGTGCGGATCTGCGGATTCGGGCAGCAGCACAACGCAGGCGACCAGGGCGGCGACGCCGACCGGGACGTTGATGAGAAAGACCGAGCCCCACCAGAAGTGCTGTAAGAGCCAGCCGCCGACGATCGGACCCAACGGGAGGCCGACGCCCAGTGCGCCGACCCACACCGCGATCGCGCGCCGACGCTGGTCGGGGCTGAACAGGGTCGGCAGGATCCCCAGCGACAGGGGAACGATGATCGCGGCCCCGATGCCCATGACGGCGCGGGCAGCGATCAGCGAGCCGGTGGATCCGCTGTAGGCGGCCCAGGCCGACGCGGCGACGAAGACGAGCAAGCCAACCAGCAGCAGCCGTTTGCGTCCGTAGCGGTCCCCGAATCCGCCTGCGGGCAGCATGAGCGCGGCGAAGACGAGGGTGTAGGCGTTGACGATCCATTGCAACTGAGTCGTGCTCGCGCCCAGATCTTGCGCCAGCGTGGGCAGGGCGACGTTGAGGACCATCAGGTCCAACCCGACGGTGAGCAGGGCGACGACCAGCGCCGCCAACCCCGCCCACCGACGCGACGCGCTCGGTTCAGTCCCGATCGTCGGTGTGATGACCGGGTGAGAGTTGTTCTCGCTCATCAGAGTTTCCGATCAAGGTCGTGGCAACGAGGGCGATCGCGCCGAGCACGATGAAGGTGTCGGCGAGGTTGAACGTGGGCCACCAGCCGGTATGCAGGTAGTCGGTGACCAACCCGTCCGGCACCCGGTCGATGACGTTGGCGGCGGCACCACCCAGGATCGCGGCGAGCGCGACCCGGGTGAGCAAGTTCGCGCGCGGCGCGAGGACCCATCCGACCACCGCGACCGCAGTGGTGATCACCGTCGTGATGGACAGCATCACCCAACTCGGGGCGTCGGCGGCGATCGAGAACGCGGCCCCCGGGTTGAACGCCAACCGCAGATCCACCGGCCCCGCCTCGATCGGCGAACCGTCCAACGCGGATTGCGCCCACGCCTTGAGTGCGAGATCCAGGCCGGCGAGTACAGCAGCAGCGGCGACCCACCGCAGACGCCGCCCCCACCGCGACACGGCGGGGGCCGACGTTGCGGTCGCGGTCACGCGGAGGCTCCGGCCAGCACCGGGGCGGGCTTCGTCGCCGAATCAGGCAGCGAGGCAAGGGGTTTGGTACGTCCGGCGCGGACACCGTTGGCGATGACGACGATCTCGGCGAGCTCGTGGACCAGCACCACCGCCGCCAACCCGAGCACCCCGAACAGGGCCAGCGGGATCAGGACCGTGATCAACCCCAGCGACAAACCGACATTCTGCAACATGATCCGGCGAGCCCGACGGGCGTGCTCGAGAGCACGCGGCAGATGCCGCAGGTCCTCCCCCATCAACGCCACATCGGCGGTCTCGATGGCGACGTCGGTCCCCATCGCGCCCATCGCCACGCCGAGGTCGGCGGTGGCCAGGGCGGGGGCGTCGTTGACGCCGTCGCCGACCATCGCGGTGAACCGGTCGGTGCGCAGTTCGCCCACGATGCGGGCCTTGTCCTCGGGACGCAGATCCGCGTGCACATCTTCGATCCCGGCCTCGGCGGCCAACGCGGCGGCGGTGCGGGCGTTGTCACCGGTGAGCATCGACACGCGAATACCCAGGGCGTGCAATCGGTCGATGACCTCGTGCGCCTCGGGTCGCAGTTCATCGCGTACGGCGATCGCGCCGATGACCTGCCCGTCGTGCTCGATCAGCACCGCAGTCGCCCCCGCGTGCTGCATTCGCTCCACATCGGAAGCCAGCGCACCGGGTTCGATCCAGCCCGGTCGGCCCAGTCGTGCCGGGCGCCAGTCGATCAGGCCGGTCAATCCGGCGCCGGTGACAGCCTCGACGTCAGTCGCCGGGGTGAAGGTATCGACCGCGGCGAGGATGGCGCGAGCGAGGGGATGTTCGCTCCGCGATTCCAGCGCCGCGGCGACAGCGAGCACTGTTGCCTGCTCGACGCCGGTCACAGCCGAGATCTCGACGACAGCAGGCTTGTTCGCGGTCAGCGTCCCGGTCTTGTCCAACGCGACCTCCCGCACACGACCCATCGCCTCGAGCGCAGCACCGCCCTTGACCAGCACACCCAACTTGCTCGCCGCACCGATCGCGGCCACCACGGTGACCGGCACCGAGATCGCCAGCGCACACGGCGACGCCGCGACCAACACCACCAGAGCGCGCTCGATCCAGGTCACCGGATCGCCGAAGATCGCACCGATCACCGCGATCGCGGCAGCGGCGATCATGATGCCCGGAACCAGTGGTTTGGCGATCTTGTCGGCGAGGCGTTGGGCATCGCCCTTGCGGGCCTGCTCTGCCTCCACGATCCGCACGATCCGCGCGAGGGAGTTGTCCTCGGCGGTCGTGGTGACCTCGACGGTCAGCACACCGGTGCCGTTGATCGACCCTGCGAATACCTCCGCGCCCGGCCCGGCCTCCACCGGTACTGATTCGCCGGTGATCGCCGAAACATCTAGCGCGCTACGGCCTTCGACGATCACGCCGTCGGTGGCGACCCGCTCGCCGGGGCGAACCAGCATCCGGTCCCCCACCCGCAGCTCCGCCGGGCTGATCACGGTTTCGGTGCCGTCCCGCAGCACGGTGGCGCGATCGGGAACCAGTTTCAGCAGGGCGCGCAGACCGCGGCGAGTGCGGGCGACCGCATACTCCTCGAGGCCCTCGCTGATCGAGAACAGGAACGCCAGCATCGCGGCTTCGCCGACCTCGCCGAGTATCACCGCGCCGATCGCGGCGATCGTCATCAGCGTGCCGACACCGATCTTGCCCTTGGCCAGGCGTTTGAACGTCGACGGGACGAAGGTGTAGGCACCGACGAGCAGTGCGGCGATCTCCAACCCCAGCTCGACCGGGCGTGGGCCGCCGGTCCAGCCGACGATCAGGGCCGCGACCAGCAGTACTCCGGCGACTGCGGCGGCACGTAGTTCGCTGACCTCCCAGAGCTTTTCGGGTTCCCGCTCCTCGGCCTCGCCGTCTGCGGTGGGTTCGTCGTGGCCGCAGCCGCATGCGTCGCTCATGCTCGTACCTCCGTGGTGGTCTCTGTCGCGGTGGCGTCGGTGCCGTAGTTCGGGCACAACGCCACCGCGTTGCCGGTCGCCGCGAGCAGGGTCTCCGCCGAGGCGAGCAGATCCATCAGCTCGGGACGGGCCAGGCTGTAGAACACCTGCCTGCCCTGGGGACGACCCACGACCAGGCCACAGTCACGCAGGCACGCCACATGCGCCGACACCGTCGACTGCGCCAGCCCGAGCCCGGCCATCAGATCCGCGACCCGCGCTTCCCCGCACGCCAACCGCTGGACAATCGCCAACCGCGTCCCATCCGAGAGGCTGTGGAACAACGCCACCGCCGGATCCAAGCCCTGCGTCTCGACGAGGCAACCCTCGCCCTCATTAATCGCCATATGACGATGATAGCGGCAAAAGGTATTGATATCGACCGCTCGCGTGATTAATCTCATTTCAACGATCACATCGTCATTTGACGATCAATGGTGATCGGCTACGGAGGGAGAACACGTGAACCAGCAGCAGACCGCCGTCACCGAGAGGTCACCGCAGAAACCACTGCCACCTGGCTCGCCAGGGCTGCTGTATCGGTGGGGGGTTCTCATGGCCCGACGCAGACGCGCGGTCTTGGCGATCTGGGCGCTACTGCTGGCGGTGTGCGCGGTGGCCTACCCACTACTAGAAGACCGGCTCGGCGCCATGGACTTCGGCGTCGAAGGCTCCGAGTCCACCGAGGTCGATCGCCTTGTCGCCCAGCACTTCCCGCAGTTCGGAGCCGAGCAGGCGGTAATCGTGCTGCGATCTTCTGCCCTCACCGCCGACGACTCCGACTTCCGCGCAGCTATCACTCACACTGTCACCGCAGCCAAGCAGGTGGAGGGCGTGGTCGATGTCGTCGGTCCTTACGAAGGATTGCCCGGATCCCAGATCTCGGCCGACGGTCACGTCGCGATCGCGCTGGCTGGTATGGACGGCGACATGGCAGAGCGCGCGAGGGTCGCCCGCGACCTGCAAGTTGCCATCACCACCACAGGCGATGACTCCGTCGAAGTGGGGCTGACTGGATACTCGGCGGTGCAGAACGCGGCCACCGAACTACAGAACGCCGATCTAGCCCGCGCCGAGGCGATCGGCATCCCGGTCGCCCTCGTACTGCTCGTCCTCGCGCTCGGAGCTCTCGCCGCCGCAGCGGTCCCGATCGGAGTCGCCATCGCGGGGTTGCTCACCGCGGTCGGAGTGTTGTTCGGTCTCACCACGGTGACCGCGTTCGATTCACTGACCGTGGCCATGGCAACCATGGTCGGCCTGGGCGTCGGCATCGACTACGCGATGTTCATCGTCAGCCGGTTCCGCGAAGAACTCGCCCACCACACCGTCGCCGACCACGCCGCGATCGCGTCCGCCGTCGGCCGCTCACTGGCCACCGCGGGCAAGACGATTCTGGTCTCGGGCCTGGTGGTGATGATCTCGCTGTGCGCGTTGATCATCATCCAGGCACCGATCTTCCGTGGCATCGCCATCGGCGTCGCCACCGCCGTCACCAGCATGCTCGTCGTCGCCATCACCTTGCTACCCGCCCTGCTCGCCGCACTGGGCCCCGCCGTCAACCGCGGTGCACTCCCGGCACGCTGGCGCCCCGCCGACAGCACCACCGACCTTCCTGGTGCCAGCCTCGGTCGCTGGGCGCGCTGGGCGTATCTCGTTATGCGCCGACCCGTCCTGTTCGGCACGGCCGCCGTCGCGGTACTGATCATCGCCGCCCTCCCGATATTCGGGATCCGCTACGGCCTCGACATGGGAACCAGCGCCCTCGACGACACCCCCACCGGACGCGCCACCACCGCATTGACCACCAGCTTCCCTGCCGGATCACTCGCACCGGTCGAAATCATCGCCACCGGCCCTGGCGGCACCCCACTCACCGGCGACGCCCCCGAACGAGTCAACCGATTCCTGACCGAGATCGCCGACGACGATCGCATCGACACCGTTCTCCCCACCCAACTCAACGACGGACGAGTGCTGGCGATGGCGATCCCGTCGGTCGCGTTCGACTCGATGCAGGCCACCGACCTCATCCGCGACCTCCGCATCGCAGCGGCTGACTCGGTCGGCGTCGAGATTCGCATCGGCGGCAGCACCGCCGAATTCGTCGACCTCTCCGACGAGATGACCACCAAACTGCCACTCGTGGTGGCGCTGGTGCTGACCGCGTCACTGATCTTCCTCATCGCCGCGTTCCGCAGCATCGCCCTGCCGATCAAGGCCATCGCGATGAATCTGCTCGCCACCGGCGCCGCCCTGGGCATCACCGTCGCCGTATTCCAATGGGGCCTCGGCGAAAGCATCCTCGACTTCACCAGTCCCGGCTTCGTGCAGGTCTACCTGCCCACCGTCGTGTTCGCGCTGCTGTTCGGGCTCTCGATGGATTACGAGGTCTTCCTCATCCGCCGCATCCGTGAATACTGGGACACCACCGGCGACAACCAGCACGCCGTCGCCGCCGGACTCACCCACACCGCGCGTCCCATCACCGCCGCCGCCGCGATCATGGTCGCCATCTTCGCCAGCTTCCTCACCGCCGATATCCTCGAACTCAAACAACTCGGCCTCGCCCTAGCCGTCGCCGTCTTCCTCGACGCCGTCCTGATCCGCCTCGTCCTCGTCCCCGCCCTCATGCGTCTGCTCGGCGACTGGAACTGGTGGCTACCGACCCGGCCCGGTAGCCACCCCGACACAAGCGCCACCGAAGCGTCAGCCGCCGCTCAGTAGTACGGCGGTCACGACAGGTTGGTGTCTTCGCGTGTACTGACCGACAGTCGGGCGCGCACAGCCCAGAGACCGTCCTCAGCGCTAACGGTCAGTGCGCCACCGGCGAGTTCAGCGCGTTCCCGCATCCCGACGAGGCCGTGACCATGGGGCACCCCATGGTCACGGCCACCGTTGATCACGACCATCTCGATACCGCCGTCATTTCTGCCGATCCGAAACACCACCGGTACATCGCGATCCGCGTGCTTCATCACATTAGTGGGCGATTCCTGCACCAACCGCAGCAACGTCAGACGGTTGACCGCATCGAGCCCGCCGAGTTCGGCGTCGATTTGCGCGTCGACCGTGAACCCAGCACTACGGACGCGGGTGATGGCCGCGGCGATCTCGGTGGCCGCCGCATCGCTGTCAACCAAGGCCACTACACCGAGCGCGGGATCGCGTAACCCGGCCAAGAGCCTGCGGATATCGGACAGCGCGTCGGCGGCGGTGGCCCGTACATCGTCGAGGACACCGACGATGCGCGAGTCAGCCTCCCGAACAACATGTCCGGCTACCGAAATCCGCAAAATGATCGAGGCCATATGATGAGCGACTACGTCGTGCAGTTCCCTGGCCATGGCTGCGCGCTCATCGACGCGCGTGCGGGCCTCGGCGTCGGCGGCCTGCCTGCGCAGGTTGTCGGCGAGGTCACGTTGACCACGTAGGTACAACCCCAGCAACAACGGCACTCCTGCATAAGCAGCCACTTCGACCGCGATATAGGCACGCCCGATGGACGTCTCATGCAAACCAACCCGACCGAGCACGACCGCAGCCGCCCACCCCGCAGTCGCGACCACTACGGTCGCCCACCGATGTGTCCGGGCGATGACGACGACCAGCGCTACCGCACCAAGGTATGGCACCAGCCCCGACACACCCCACGCTGGTGCACGCAACATCGGCACCGCCAACAACGACAGCACAACCGAGACCACCAACGGCCACCGCTCGACCGCCACGAACACCACTCCGGCGGTCAACGCCAGCAGCCAATAGTAGGTCGGCACCCGGTACTGGCCCGGATATGTGCTGGCCAACAACAGTATCGGAATCAGCATCAACGGTAGCCACCGCAACAATCGCTGCAGGTCGCGGCGTGCAGGCAAGTCGATCACACGCTCACCGTAGGCGACGCGCCGCCCTATCAGCTCCCGAGCGCCGAAGCGACACACTGCTGTGAGCAGCACAGCTCAGTCCGTGCGCCTCGTAGCTCGGTGAGCAATGGCGGTTGGATAGGAGCCACACGCAGCAGAGTCGTCGAGCAGCACTGTTATGCCGCGCCGGCCGAGCCTGCTAACTCGAAACTGTCCCCGACTTCCAGACCTTTCACAGGAATGGCGATCGGCGCCCCCTCGTAGACGCGATCGAACCCGTCACGGTCCACGTAGTGGTCAGTTCGCCTGGTGAGTGTCGATCTGCCTATACAAGTGCGAAGTCTCACTCAACTCCCCCTGACGCGCGGGGCAAGATTGATGGTGATGACGGCGCAGTCGTTCTCCTTGCTGCCAGTCAACCGGATGTCCTTCGAGCGAAAGCTGGCGAGGTGGAGTCATCTCGGTAGTCTTCGATGGCTGGCGATACAGTTGCGCACACGGAGTCGGATGTCTGGCCAAAACCGCGCAGCCAGGTCGTCCTAGCGCTCAGGCCATTCCGCGGCAGTGGTAGAGCCCCATTGGCTGATGCGGGCTTCGGACTCACCGCGGGCTCGTGCCTTCTCAGCGCCTCTATCGAGCCAGGTATCGAAGCACAGGCTAGACGTTGTCGGGAATGAAGTACCTTGCAGTGCCTCCGATATCGAGCTCAACTTCCGCAGGGAGCGGGCCGGGGTCGATGTCGAGGTACGAACCCGAAAGTTCATCGAGGTCGTCCCTGATTGGTGAGGATCGAAATTCCGTTGGCACCGTTGACGACTGCTGCACCGCCGAACTGATGAACCATCGCCGCGGCTTCGTTCTTGGCGGCTGACTGGATGAATTCGGCCTCGTCGGTGGACACCTTCGGCCCCGACGATGGCGCCTCGGGCTGGACCTCGTCGCCTCTCAAAAGTTCCTGGTTGATTGCTTTCTGCCGCTCCCGTAGCGCGTCAAGGCGCTCGGAGTGCTCGAATGGCTTGCCCAAACGTTGTTCGGAACGTTCGCGTTCCGTGCGTTCGGTAGCCAGTCGGCTGGTCGCAATGTCGAGTCGCTTATCTAGGCCGTTGACCGCATTCTCAAGCCTGAGCATCACTCCTGCTCCACCTTTTTCCAGTGTCTTCCCATCGAAGGTGACGTAGAGATCAGCGCTGACGTCGGAGAACACCACCGCGACGTGGGCGTCGCGGCCTGTGGGCACGTTACGAGCGTCAAGGGTGAAACCCGCTATCTCGGCTACGCCCTGATCGGAGAACTCCTTCCACACCGAGCGGGGGTCCTGAGTCAACTTGGACAATCGTGCGGCCAGCGCGTCGCCAGCCTCGCCGCGGTGGTCGAAGAAGCGACCGTTGACCTTGGCTGCGAAGGCGTCGCCCTTGGTCGGCGTTCGGTGCGCGATTGCATGGGTGTAGGCATCGATCTCGGCTTCGAGGCTGGGGATGGCGTTGTCAGCGTCGCGCATGCGGATATGCAGCATCGACTGGCTACGTTGGTGGGCTCGGCGCAAGCGTTCGAGTTTGGTGACCTCGATGTCGACTTCGGCCTTCTCCAGCACCAGCGGATTGCCACTGGCGATAGCGAGGGCCTCGTTGGCGTTGAGCGCCGCATCGCCGATATCGTCGATCTCCCGGGCGGTGAGCGAACCCTTCAGAAATTGGTTGACCATGGCCGCTTTTCGCGACTGAGCTGCCCACATGCGGGCGTCGAACGTCCCCTCGGTGACGGCGCGAGCAACAGCGATCTCCGCGTTTTGATTGCCCTGGCGGATGCCGCGCCCGTCACGTTGCTCGATGTCGGCTGGCCGCCAGGGGCAGTCGACATGCAGCATGGCGACCATCCGGTCCTGAATATTCACGCCGACGCCCATCTTGGACGTGGAGCCGAAAAGGAACTGGATGCTGCCGTTGCGGGCCTTGGTGAACAGCGCCGCCTTTCCCTTGTCGTTCTTCGCGTCGTGGATGTAGGCGAACAGCTCCGCCGGTGCGCCCCGCACGATGAGCTTGGTCTTGAGTTCGTCGTAGGCGTTCCAGTCCTCACCTGGCGTACCCAGGTCACAGAACGCCAGGACAAGGCCGCCGCGGCGAGGGTGTGGCTGTCCGTCGCGACCCAGGAAGACCTGGTCCTTGGCGGCTTGCCATTTGTCGAACATCCAGTCCGCCGCCGCTTCGAGCTTGAGGCCGAACTGATCCTCACCAACCTCTTCGTCCGGCTGATCGCGCGACATCGCCGAGTAGAGCGCGACATACCTCGCCGTGGCCGGACTCGGAGACTTCGCGTGGAGGTGTCTTGCGATAGAGCCTCCCGCTGCGATGTCCAACATCGGGCGATCCTCGTGCGCCGATACGGAACGAGAACCGAGTCCGAGCGACCTGACAAGGCGGAGGTCAAGAGCTGCGGCACGACCGTCGGAGGAGATTTTGAGCATGTTGTCGGTCGTCGGGTCGACCGCGCGCGACTTCACCTTCTGGGCCCGTTCACCGAGTTCCCGAACGTATTCGAGCTGAGTGTCGGTAGCCGGGACGGAGATGACCTCCGGTGCACGTTCCCCGTCGGCCCGACGGGCGAGCTTGGGCACCGGGAGCTTCAAGTCCTCCGGCAATTTCACGTCGGCAGCGACATGGAACATGCGTTGCAGCTCGACGACGTTGCGGAACCCCACCAGTCGGGTCTTGAGACTCCACGAATTGCCGTCGACCGACATCTCCAGCTCGGTCCGGGTGCGGCCGAAGGTGGCCGCCCACTCGTCGAAATTGCGGATTCCGGCGTCTTCGAGCAGGTCCGGGCGGAGGTAGCGCTGCACGACGTACGCCTCGGTGATGCTGTTCGCGAGCGGGGTCGCCGTGGCGCCGGTGATGGCGCGCCCGCCATGCTTGTCGCGCAGGTACTCCACGACCATGTGCAGCTTCTGCGCCCGCTGGCTTCCGGCGATGGCGGCTGACTCGATCTGGGTGTCGGTGGCCAGATTCTTGAAGTCGTGCAGCTCATCGACCACGAGGTAGTCGATACCGGTCTGCTCGAACGTGATGCCCGGATCGGTCGGGCCGCCGACCTTCTTTTTCAGCTTCTCCTCGGACTTGAGGATCGCGTCCTCGATACGTTTGACGGTCGTGCGTTTGGCCCCGCCCGCCATGAGTTCGGCCAGATACTCGCGGCGTGGTTGGATCTCGCGGTCGAAGTACTGCGGAGCGAGCGCCGCGCCCTTCGAGAGCCTGAACTTCGGCACTGGCCTCGGTGACGCTCCGGAGAACGTGAGGGAGAACCTGCTGCGACTCGCGCGAGCGATCCCATTCTCGG